>JBIOYC010000190.1:0-60219 GCA_044869955.1 Thermoanaerobaculia bacterium
AGGGGCGGGAGATGACGATCTTCCCCGGGGGCCGGCCATGACTTTCATCGCTACCACTCTCCACGTGGTTCTGGGTCTTCAGCTCGCAGCGCTGAGCGCTGGCCCGGCGCCACCTTCGCTCTCACCCTAACCGGTTCAGCCCGAGAGCACGATCGTCAGCTCCCGATTGGCGGTGCAGGTCAGCGTGCGGCTCGCAGCCGGTCGTCAGTGGCTTCTCGAACCGAGGCGGCTCGGCTTCAGCCCCCGCCGCCGAGCGCCCCCCGGTACATCGCCTCCACCTGCCCCGCGATGGCGTCCCAGCCGTAGCGCTCACGGACCCGGACGGCACCGCGCCGGCCCATTTCCTCTGCGGCCCGGGGGTCGGCGAGGAGGGTGGTGAGGGCGGCGGCGAGGCCTTCAGGGTCGCCGGGGGCCACCAGGCCGGCGCCGGCTTCCTCCACCTCCGCCGCCAGGCCCACCTCAGGGGTCACCACGGCCGGCCGGCCGGCCGCCCAGGCTTCGAGCACCACGTTGCCGAAGTTCTCGGACAGGGAAGGCAGCACCAGGGCCAGGGCTCGCCTCAGCAGCCAGACCTTCTCGGCCCCCTCCACCGCTCCCAGGAACCGCACACCCTCCGCCACCCCGAGCTCCCGAGCCAGCTGCTGGAGCCGCGGCAGGAGGCCCTCCTCGTCGTTGCCGGCCACCGCGAGGCGGGCGGCGGGCACGGCGGGCAGCGCGGCGATCAGGCGCTCGAGCCCCTTCTTCCAGGACAGGCGGCCGAGGAAGAGGAAGAACGGCCTCTCGGCGAAGAGCGCCTCGAGGCGGGGTGAGGGCGGCGTCTCGGGGTCTCGGCCGAAGACCTCGGCGTCGAGCCCGTTCGGCACCACGTGGAGGGGTGGCAGGCGGAAGCCGAAGCGCCGCGCCTCGGCGGCCTCGAGCTCGCTGGTCACGTGCAGCCCCGCCGCAGCCTCGAGGTTGCGGCGGTCGATCACGGCGAGCCACAGCCGCTTGCGCAGCCGCCCCTGGCGGGTCACCAGCTCGGGCACCAGCATGCCCCGTGGCGCCACGAAGTAGGGCACGCCGCCCTTGCGGGCGAAGTGGCCGGCGGCGGCCGGCGGCCAGAGGAAGAGGGAGTGCAGGTGGGCGACGTCGAAGCCGGGGAGGGAGCCGGCGAGCGCCCGCCCCATGGTTGGGGAGACGTAGAGCCGGCGCGAGAGGGCGATGGGGAAGTAGGTCACCAGGACGCCGTCCACGTCCACCGGCTGCCCTCGGGGCACGTCCAGCTCCTCGTCGCCGTTGACCGTGGTGGTGAAGACATGCACCTCGTGCCCGGCCCGTGCCTGGGCTCTGGCCAGGCCGTGGGTGGAGTAGACCGGTCCGCCGTGGCGCCAGGCGGGCACGTAGGTGGGGATGATGTGGAGGATCCTCACCGCCCCTCCCCCTCGTGCTCGGTCAGCAGCCTCGCGATCAGGTCGGCGAAGCGCCCGCGGTAGGCGGCCCAGGTGGCGCCCTCGGCGACCCGGCGACACTCGTCACGCAGGGCGAAGAGGGCTTCTCGATCCCGGGCGCACTCGACCAGGCGATCGGCCAGGGGCTGGGCCTCACCGGCCGGGACCACCCAGCCGGTCCGGCCCTCGATCACCAGCTCCTTGGCCCCCACCATGTCGGAGACGAGCACCGGCGTACCGGTGGCCAGGGCCTCGGCCACCACCATGCCGTAGCTGTCGTTGCGCGACGGCAGCACCAGCAGGTCGGCGCGGTGCAGCTCGCGAGCGAGCTCCGCCTGGGGCAGGGAGCCCACGGCGCGGACGCGCTCCGGCGGCAGGCGGACCAGGCGACCGGCCTCCTCGACCAGCGGGCCGACCAGGGTGAGGGTGGCGCCGGGCTCGCCGGCGAGCAGGCGGGCGAAGGCCTCCACCAGCAGGTCGAAGCCCTTGCGATAGATCGTGGCGCCACAGAAAAGGACGTTCAAGGCCCCGGGGGCCAGGCTCTGCTTCTTGGCGAAGAGCTCGAGCTCCGCCCCCAGAGCCACGGCGTGGACCTTCGCGGCGGGCACACCGGCTTCGAGATAGGTGCCGCGGGCCAGCTCCGAGACGGTCACGACGTGGTGAGCCAGGGCGATCTCGGCCTCCTTCACGGCGACGATCCGCCGGTGCAACCCCGCAGGCTCACGGAAACCGTGCAGGCGGTCCTGGGCCTGGGGGTGGATCGCCGGGGCGTCGAGGATCGCCAACAGGCCCGCGGCCCGGGCGCGCTCGAGCTGCGTCCGCGCCGAGATCTCACAGGCCAGCACGCCGCGCAGGGGCAGCCGCGCCATCCCGCGCGCCGCCCAGCGGTCGAAGACGCGGCAGGCGGCGAAGTCCACCTGGAAGGCCGCCGCGCGGGGGAGGAGGGCGTCCCCCAACCGGCGCAAGCCGGGCACGGCGGCCAGGGACCGGGTGCGCGCGCTGGGCAGCGGCACGGCGGCGTAGCGCAGCCACCTCCGGCGCAGGGCCGCCGGCAGCGCCCGGAGCCTCCCCGGGTCGGCCGGCACGCCGGACCAGTAGCCGGCGAGCAGCCCCGTCGCCTCGAGAGCCAGGGCCGCCTGGTGGGAATGCTGGCGGCCCGGGTGGGTGACCAGGATGCTCATTTCAAGGCGCGGGGGCGAAGGGCTCGTCCAGGCGCTTGACCAGCATCAGCAGCCCGGCGAAGAACCACAGGTAGACGCCGGCCGTGATGTTGAAGACCACGGCACCGGGCAGGTGAGCGAGGAAAACCATGGCACAGGTGCTGGCCATGGCCCGGTGGAAGCGCGTGCGCAGGCGGAAGACCTGCCCGACGGCGAGCAAGATCAGGTAGACCCTCACGAAGTACACGGCGAGGAAGCCCACGGGCCCCAGCTCGACCATCACCCGGCTCGGCTCGTCCTCCAGCCGGAGACCCCTGAGCCAGCTGTAGGCCGGGATGCCCCGGGTGACCGCCTCGGCGGTCTGGTGGGTGGCGCCGATGCCGAAGCCCAGGGGCCCCACCTCGCCCAGCAGCTCGAAGGGATGGACGAACGGCGAGGTCAGCCGCTCGCCGAGGTCCTGGGTGCCGTGGGCGCGGCCGTAGAAGGCCTCCACGGCCTCGGCGTTGACGAAGTTGATCAGCGCCACCACCACGGCGGCCCCCAGCAGCAGACGCCCGAGGGTGCTCACGCCACCTTCCTCGCGGGCGATGGCCAGCCAGGCGTAGAGGGGGAAGAGCAGCGCCAGCAGGAAGACCGGCCCGCGTGAGCCGCTCATCAGCATGCCGAGCAGGGTCAGGCCGAGGGCCGCGTAGTGGCGGACGTTTCCGCGCCAGCGCCAACGGGTGGTGGCGAGGATGGCGAGCACCAGGAAGGCGGTGATCAGCAGGTAGGAGGTGTAGCCGGAGATGTAGGAGAAGGTGCCGGTCACCCGCACCTGCTGCGAGGAGCCGAAGGTCGTGATCAGGCCCGCCTCGCCGCCGCCCCTGGCGTAGGTGTTGAGGCGGCTCGAGGCCGGGCTGGCGAATTGGGCGAGGGCGAGCAAGCCGATCGGGATGGCGAGCAGGGAGTAGCGGGAGAGGAAGCGCGCGAGCTCGCGGTCGTCCTCGAAGGCGGCGGGCACCACCCACACCAGGGGGACGTAGAGGAAGTAGGCCTTGAAGCCCAGGATCCCCACCAGGGTGTTGGGCAGGTTGGGGTTGAAGATCTCCAGGGCACCGAGGAAGAGGCCGGCGAGGGTGCCGGCGACCAGGGGCGGTGGCACGGACACCCGCAGAGCCCGGCGGTCGGCCAGGAAGCCGGCGTAGACGCCCAGCAGGAGCACGTCCTTGGCGAAGTAGACGAGGTCCTGGGCGCCGGGCACCAGCCACTTGCGGATGGCCCCCTCGGCCACCACCATCACCATCGCCGCGACCAGAGCCTGACGCCAGCGCGAAAAGGCCCAGGCCGTCGCCGCGGCGCCCGCCACCAGGACCAGAAACCGTTCGTTCACCTCGACTTCCTCTCGACCACCTCGGCGAGCAGGGCCAGGTAGGCGTCGGCGACGGCGGTGGGGTGGTGGCGAGCGAGGTGCTCTACCGCGCCGGCCCACAGGCGCTCGCGAGCGGCGGGCTCGGCGAGGAGCGGGGCGAGGACCTCGGCGAGGGCGAGGGCGTCGCCGTTCTCGAAGGTCCGGCCGCAGGCGCCGATCGCCTCGGAGAGGCCGCCCCCCGCCGAGCCCACCACCACGGCGCCGCAGGCGATGCCCTCGAGGGCTACCACCCCGAAGGGCTCCTGGTAGCGCGAGGGCACCACCAGGATGCGATGCCGGCAGAGCTCCCGGGCCAGCTCCTCGCCGGTCCGCCTGCCCAGGAAGCGCACGCGCCCGCCGAGCCCCGCCTCCCGGGCCTGTCGCTCCAGGGGCTCGCGCTCGGGGCCGTCGCCGATCACGGTCAGCCCGGGCTCGATCCCCCGTGCCGCGAGCCGGCCGAGGGCCGCGAGCAGCACGTCGGCGCCCTTGTCGGAGACCAGCCGGCCGACGAAGAGGAGGTCGCGATCGCGGGGGATCTCCGGCCTCGGCCGGAACAGCTCGGCCCGGTAGGGGTTGGGCAGCACCCGGGCGCGCGAGCGCGGCCAGGTGCGGGCGAGGTCGGCGGCCATGGCGTTCGAGACGGCGATCGAGGCCGCCGCCAAGGGCAGCAAGCCCCGCTTCAGGCGGTCCGCGAGGGCGATGTGTCCGTGGCTGCGACAGTACCAGCTGTGATGGTTCACCACCCACGGCCGGCGCACCAGGAGCAGGGGCCAGAGCTCGCGCAGCGAGACGTTGGCCTGGAAGTAGACGTCGCACCAGCGCGCCCAACGCAGCCGCTCGCGGGGCGAGGGGAGACGCACGAGCCGGTAGCCGGGAGCCTCGGCCGAAGGCTCCACGGCCGCGGGCGTGGTGGTCAGCACCACCACCTCATGGCCCTTCGCCGCGAAGCCCTCGGCGAGCAGGGCGACCACGGTCTCGAGCCCGCCGACGCTGGGGGCAAAGGCGGGGGAGGAGAGGAGGATCTTCATCCGGGTGGCTATTCTGGCGCAGCGGGATGGTCCGCGAGAGATTGAGATGCCCTGGCGCTCGTGTCTGCGAGTGACTGAAGTCACTCGCTACCCATGAACGTCCCTAGCGGGACGGGGGAGATCCCTCGGCTCCGGGCCTGCGGCCCTCCTCTCGGGATGACGACGGGACCAGCGTGGCAAACGTTCCCCGTTGTCATCCCGACCGGAGCCGGAGGAGCGCAGCGACGGAGGCGCAGCGGAGGGATCTCCTTTCCCCCGTCCCGCTAGGGACGTTCATGGGTAGCGAGCGATTTCAATCGCTCGCGAGGCCCCGGCAGAGGAGCTCCGCCACCTCCTCCGCCTGCTGCCTCAGGGAATGCCCGCCGTACCAGGCGTGGGCGGCGTCGGCGATCGCCTGGAGCACCTCCTCGCCCGCTCCCTGGCCGGGCCGCCAGAGGGGAGGGTCTGGCGGCCAAGAGACAGCGTCCGCGGCGCAGACCGGCAGGAGGCCGTGGGCGGCGTAGGCGGCGAAGATCGTCGACTTGCCGAGGAAGTCCGGCGGGTAGGCGAGGAAGCCGGCGCCGGCTCCGAACAGCTCCTGGCTGACGCGGTCCGCCGGCAGGGCCCCGAGGGAGAGCACCGGGGCGCCGGCCACCTCCCGCGGCGTCCCCGGCAGGGGCGAGCCAATGTCGCGGACCTCCTCGATCCCCAGCTCCCGGCAGGTCCTCTCGAGGGCCGGTCGGGCAGGGCCGAAGGCCCGGGTGCGTGCCCCCGGACCGCCGAAGACCACCAGCCGGCGCGGCCGGGCGCCGAGCGGCGGCACCTCCGCGGGCTCGCCTACCGTCGAGAAGACCGGCATCACCGAGACCCTCTCCCGCGGCACGAAGGCGGCGAGCAGCTCGGCGTAGAGGGGCAGCGAGGTGCCCCGCCAGTCGGCCGAGTGGGCCAGCCGGCGAACCAGGCTCCGCTGCCAGGGTCGCAGCCAGAACGAGCTAGTCCAGGGCGGACCGCTGGCCCACAGCTCGTGGAAGCAGGCCAGCAGGGGCCCGCCCGTGACCTGGCGGTGGCGCCGCAGCCCGGCCACCAACCAGCCCGGGCAACCGCGGCGGGCATAGCCGTAGTTGGCGTAGTGGACGAGCACCGCCGAGCCTCCCTCGGCCGCGAGGTCCGCCGCCAGCGGCCCGGCGCCCCGGGCCGTGACGGCCCGGGCCGGGTGCTCGGCCGTGCCGCGCCAGCCGGGATCGCCGACCAGGAAGCGGCTCTCGACGCCGTGCTGCTCCGCCAGGGCGCCGGCCAGGGCGAGGGCGTAGGTGCCCACGCCTTCGAGGGGCGGCGGCAGGGTGGGCACCAGGTGGAGCAGGCGCGCGCTCACGCCTTCTCCGCCACCACCAGCGTCTGCTGGCCGAGCCAGCGCGCCCAGCGCCGGCCCTCGAGCCCGGGCAGGGGACGGGCGGGCCGCCCTGGCCAGCTGGGCACGCTATGGCAGCAGCCGTCGAACGACGTGACCGAGAGCCCCGCTCTGCGCACCATCGATACCGTGCGCGGCGCCAGCATCAGCCGGTTGATCGGCTGCCCGGCTTCCGAGAAGCGGCGGCCGGTCAGGCGCAGGAAGGCCCGATAGAGAGCCCAGACGTTGGCGTAGTTGGGGGTCGAGAGGAAGAGCCGACCCCCCGGGGCGAGCACCCTCGCCAGCTCCGCGACGGCCACCGCCGGTCGGGGCGTGTGCTCGATCGTCTCGCAGGAGATCACGGTCTCGAAGCAGCCGTCGTCCGTCGGGATGGCCTGGATGTCCGCCACCGCGAAGCCGACGTTGTCGAGCCCGAGCTGTGAGGCCAGGGCGCGGCCCATGGCCACGGCGGTGGCCGAGAAGTCCACCGCCAGCACCCGCCGCGGTGCTTCCTGCCGCCGCGCCAGCCAGCAGGCGAAGTCACCCCGCCCGCAGCCGATCTCGAGCAGGCGGCGTCCGCCGAGGTCCCGCGCCGGCTCCAGCCGCTCGCGGATCATCTGGTGCCAGGGGGAGTCCGGCTCGAGGGCCACGCCCAGGCCGGCGTGCCAGGCCTCGTAGGCACGGCGGGCGTCGGAGCGTGGAGGGCTCATGGTGGGGCCGTCGATCCGCTCTGCCGCAGGGAGGCCAGGCTCTCGAAGAGGGCGAGACAGGGCGCGGCGAGCTGGCGCCAACGATAGCGCTCGGCGACGGCCCGTGCGCCGGCGGCGCAGCGAGCGGCCAGCTCCGGCTCGACGAGGAGGCGATCGATCGCCGCCGCCAGCGCGCGCGCGTCCGCCGGTGGCACCAGCAGGGCGCTCTCGCCGTCCCGGAGCAGGTCCGGGGCGCCGCCGACGGCAGTGGCCACGATGGCTCGGCCGGCCGCCATGGCCTCGGTCAAGGCCAGGCTCCAGCCCTCGGAGAGAGTGGGGAAGACGAAAACCCGGCAACGGCCCAGCGCCGCCGCCATCTCCTCGCGCGAGCCCTCGGACAAGACCTCGATCCGGTCGGCCAGCGCTGGCGGGAAGTCGGCGCGGACCGCCGCGGAGCTCGCGCGGGTGCCCAGGCAGGCGAGGGTGGCCTCGGGATGCGCCGCCGTCACCTCGGCGAAGGCGGCGGCGAGGTGGTGCGTGCCCTTGGCGGGCAGCCATTGGCCCAGGAAGGCGAGCCGTGGCTCGGCGGGCAGCGGCGGCGCGTCGAAGAAGGCGTCGGGCACGGAGTTCGGAACGCGGATCACCCGCTCGGCCGGAGCCCAGCCGCGCTCGACCAGGAAGCGCTCTTCGGTCCGGTTGAGACAGAGCACCCGGTCCGACCGGCGACCGGCGAGGGCGAGCAGGGCGTCCATCACGGGCCCCTGGAAAAGCCGGAAGGGCAGGGAGAAGGGCCTGCCGAGTCGCTCCGCCTCCCGCGCGGTGGCCTCGAGGTAGAGGGGCTCGAGGCCGTGGAACTGGGTCACCAGGGTGAGCGGGGCGAGCCGAGGTTGGTGGGGCCGGGCGAGCAGCGCGAGCCAACCGGAAAAGGAGTGGAAGAGCACCAGGTCGAAGCGGTCGGCCTCGGCGAGCAGCCGCCGGGCCACCGCCCAGGGGTAGGTCAGCGGAAACCAACGAGGCCCCCGTCCGGCGAGAGCGGGGAAGTCTTGAGGCGTCCAGATGGTGGCCTCGTGGCCGTGCTCCTGCAGCAGCTCGGCTCGTTCGAGAGCCCAGCCGAAGACGGCGGAGCGGGGATCGCGTGGCGCGTGGAGGACCAACAGGACCCTCAAGGCCGGCCTCCTCGCAGCGGCAGCAGGACTTGCCGCTCGTAGCCCTCGGCGATCGCCGCCATGCTCATCCGCCGGTAGTAGCTCGTCAGGTCCAGCGGGCCGCAGGGCAGCGGTGGCAGCTCCACGGCCGGCGGGAAGGGCAGCAGGCGGTCCGGGAAGAAGGGCTCGAGGTCGGGCACGGCACCGGCCCGGGTGGCGAAGACGGGCATCCCCGACTCCAGCATCTCGGAAAGGGAGAGGCCCCAGCCCTCGACCGTGCTGGTGAACAGGCCGGCCTGGTGGCTGGCCAGCAGCCCGAGGAGCTCCGGCCGGGAGAAGGCGGGCAGCGAGCGCACCCGCCCATCCTCCGTCAGGGAGGCGGGGAGGACCGGGGCCTCGCCGGTGCCGGCGAGGGTGACCGTGTCCGCCGGCCGGGCGGCCAGGAACCCGGGCAGGAAGTCGAGCAGGCGGTCGATTCCCTTGTGGGCGCTCCAGCGGCCGAGCCAGAGCCAGGCGAGCCCCGGCCCGCGGGCGCTCCGGCGCGCGTCGCGCAGGTGCGCCAGCGCCGCCTGGTCGGCCGGCCCGGGGGCGTTGGAGTAGAGATGGAGCTTGCGCCGGGTCCAGGGCATCGCCCGGCGCATGAAGGCGAGCTCGAGGCTGCCCAGACAGAGGATGGCGTCGGCCGCCAGGAAGCCCCGGACCACGGTGAGCTGGGAGGCCAATCCGAAAGTGAGCAGGAGCAGGGCGGCACGACGATCTCCCCGGCGGCGAGCCCGCGCCAGCTCCTCCCGGTAGTAGAGCCAGTCGGGCTGGACGCTGCGCACGATCAGCGGCGCTCGCCGGGCCAGGGAGGGGCGGGCGGCCGGGGGCGGCACCTCGATGGCGTCGAAGGGGCCGTGCTCGCGCAGGAAGGCCGCTAGCCGCCGCCGCCGCCAGGCTCCATGGCGCCGCCAGGAGAGGCCGGGTGGCGGCGGCCCGGGCTCCCAGGTCGTCACCTCGTGACCGCGCGCGCAGAGGGCCGACGCGAGGTGGAGGACCATCTGCCCGCCACCGGTCTCGGGGGAGAGGGGCGAGTAGCCGACCATCAGCAGCCTCATCGGCCGGCCTCGAGGGCCCGCCGCAGGGCGGCCGCCACCCTCTCGACGTGGCGCTCCGTCATCCCCACCCAGGTCGGCAGCGAGAGCCCGCGCTGCCCCAGCCACTCGGCCTGGGGGCAATCCGCCGCCCGGCCGGTCTGGTAGGGGGGCAGGATGTGGCAAGGGTAGAAGAAGGGCCGGCTGTCGACCCCGGCGCTGCGCAAGTCTGCCATGACGGCGTCGCGGGCCTGCTCGGTGGCCCCGGGCAAGACGACGCTGAAGAGCCAGCAGACGCTGCGCTCCCCGGGGTCCTCGGCCGGCAGCAGCAGGCCGGGGCAGCCGGCGAGTTGCGCGCGGTACCAGGCTGCGATCTGGTCCCGAGCCGCCAGGTAGTCCTCGAGCTTCTCGAGCTGGGCCAGGCCCAGGGCCGCCTGGATGTTGGTCATGCGGTAGTTGTAGCCGACGATCGGGAACCAGTAGCGGCGAGAGGGATCCTGCCCCTGACCCTTGAGCTGGCGGATGCGGGCGGCCAGGTCGGCATCCCGGGTGACCACCATGCCCCCCTCGCCGCTGGTGATCACCTTGTTGCCGAAGAAGCTGAACGCCGCCACGTCGCCCAGCGAGCCCACGGGTTCGCCGCGGTAGGTGGCGCCGATGGCCTCCGCGGCGTCCTCGACCACCGCGAGACCGTGCTCCCGCGCCAGGCTCACGATCTCGGTCATAGCCGCCGGCTTGCCGTAGAGGTGCACCGCGAGGATGGCGCGGGTGCGATCGGTGACCTTGCGGCGGGCGTCCTCGGGGTCGAGGTTCCAGCTGCGGCGGTCGCTGTCGACGAAGACCGGCTCGGCGCCGCAGTAGCGCACCGCGTTGGCGCTCGCCACGTAGGTCAGGGAGGGCACCAGCACCTCGTCCTCCGGGCCGATCCCGAGGCCGAGCAGGGCGAGGTGAAGGGCCACGGTGCCGTTCGAGCAGCTCATCGCGTGGGGGCTGTCGCAGGCGTCGGCGAACGCCCCTTCGAAGCGGTCGATGAAGGAGCCGATGGAGGAGATCCAGGTCGAATCCAGGCACTCGTTGACGTAGCGCTTCTCATTGCCCAGCAGCGCCGGAGCTGCGACCGGAATGAGCTCCTCCATGGCGACCTCACTTCCCTGGAAACAGACCGCCGGCTCAGCTCGCGCCCAGCGGTCGGGCCGGATTGCCGACGACCGTCGAGCCAGCGGGCACGTCGCGGATCACCACCGAGCCGGCACCCACCACCGCTCGCTCGCCGATCACCAGTCGCCGCCCCCTCCCGACCACCGCGCCGACACCGATCAGGGCCCCCTCCTCCACCACCACCGAGCCGGCGAGGTGGCAGCCGGGCGCGACGTGGACCTGGGCGCCGAGCTGGCAATCGTGGTCGACGGTCGCGCCGGTGTTGACGATCGCGTTGTCGCGGACCACCACTCCGGCGTTGAGCACGACGCCCGCCATGATCGCGATGCCGCTCCCCAGGCTCACCGTCGGGGAGAGGTGCGCTCCGGGATGGATGGCGTTGGCGAGCCGGAAGCCGGCGGCCGTCGCCTGCTGGGCGAGCCGGCCCCGCAGGGCGTTCTCGCCCACGGCGACGATCGCCCTCGCCACCCCGGCGGCGCGCACGGCTGGTAGCTCGGAGTCGTCTCCCAGGCAGGGCACCGAGCACCAGACCTCTCCTCGTCGCTGGCCGTCGGTGAAGCCGACCACCTGCCAGCCCGCCACCAGCAGGATCTCGATCACCACGCGGGCGTGGCCACCTCCGCCGAGGACGACGATCGGTTCGGGCTCGGGGGTCGCGCTCATGAGCGGTAGGCGTCGAGGCAGCGCTCGGCCACGTGGGCCCAGGTGAAGTGGTCTTCGATCCGTCTTCGTGCCGCGCGGCCGAGGCGCTCGGCCAGCCCGCGGTCGGCCAGCAGCTCGGCGATCCGCTGCCCGAGGGCCACCGGATCGCCGGGCGGTACGAGATAGCCGGTCTCACCGTCGACCATCAGCTCCGGGAGGCCTCCCACCCGAGTACAGATCGTCGCCGCGCCGCAGGCCATCGCCTCCATGGCGGCGAAGCCCAGCAGCTCGGGCAGCTCGAAGGTGGCACCATAGACCGTACGGTTCACCGAGGGAAGGACTGACACGGCGGCCTGCTGGTAGAAGCGGACGACCTGCTCGTCCGAGGCGTCGGTGACGAAGGTGACGTCTTTACCGCGGGCCAGACCCTCCAGCAGGGCGAAGTACTCGGCGTGGTAGGGGTGGCCGACGAGGGTCAGCGGCGTGTCGCCCCCCACCGCCTGGATCAGCACGTCGATCCCTTTGTGGGGGAGCAGCCGCCCCACGAAGAGCACGCCCCGGCGCTCCGGCTCCTCCGGGGGTCGGTAGCGCTCGGTGTCGATCCCCGCCCAGATGATGCGCCAGCGGTCCTGGTGGGCGAGGAACTCGCGACCGCCCACGGCGGCGATCAGGAGGTAGCGATGCACCCACTTCGCGACCGGCAGGAAGCGATGCAGGGTGAGGCTCGCGCCGCCGCCTACGTCGGTGACGAAGGCCCGCTTGCCGGTGGTGCGGGCGAAGCAGATGGCCAGGTCGGTGACCAGGGTGTTCCAGGCCGTGCAGTGGACGACGTCCATCCCCCGGAGCGAACGCAAGAAGCCGGCGGTGAACGGGTTGGCCTGCTCGCCGCGCAGCCAGCGGAAGGGCTCGTAGGTGTGAATCTCGAGGCCGTCGATCTCGGTCTCGCGGGCGGTGGGTCCGAAGGTGATCAGGCGGGTGGGAGTGCGGCGGGAGAGCGCTCGCGCCAGCTCGACCGCGTATCGCTCGCCCCCTCCGAACAGGCCCTCGGGTCCGAAGGCGATCGGGTACAGGACTGCCACGCGCGGGCTCATTGCCAGTGGACCCATCTCGGCCGGGCGAAGCCTACCGCGAGGACGGCGGCCTGGAGAAGGAGGCCGACGGCCGCGGTGCCGCAGCCGAAGAGCAGCACGCCGCGGGTGGTGGCGAGCGGCAGCCAGGCGATCAGAGCGGCCTGGCCGGCGAGGTGGAGGGCCAGCAGGAGGTTCTGCCAGCGGGTCCAGGAGCGCGCGAGGTTGACGGCGCCGACGTAGCCGCCGAGCAGAGTCAGGGCCGCGCCGACCACCACCAGGACGAGCTCGTGATCGAGCCCCTGGTAGTTGGCGCCGAGGACCAGCAGGAAAGGCCGGGGCGCGGCGGCGGCGACCGCCAGCAGGGCGGCGCCCAGCAGCGCGAGCGAGGCGCCGAACTGCAAGCTGCGGCGGCAGTAGAGACGATCGTCGGTGATCGCCGCCAGCCGGGGCAGGAAGATCACCGAGGAGAGGCCGGAGAACAGGCTCATCACCATGCCCAGCCGGGACAAGGCGCCGACCTGGGCGACGTTCTGGGTCGAGCCGAAGGCGGCAGCCAGCCACACCATCAGCTGACCCTGGACCGAGAAGTAGAGGGCGGAAGGCAGCGTCGGCAGCAGGTAGCGCAGCACCGCCCGGCGGGCTCGCCGAGCCTCGGCCGGGGCGGTCGGCGGCCGCGGCTCCGGGGACCTGCCGAGGCCGGCGACGGCCGCCAGGGCCAGGGCCGAGACGCCCACGGCCAGGAAGGCGCGCAGCAAGCCGAGGCCCATCAAGGCGAGGACGCCCGCCAGGCGCACCGCCCCACCGGCGACGTCGGCCCGGTACGAGCGGGCGTAGAGACCCTCCAGGCGCAGGGTCAAGAGGCGGATCGAGGCGACGATCTGACCCCAGACGTTGGCGGCGACGGCCACGGTTGCGAGCAGGGACTCGCCGAGGCCGAAGCCCTTGGCGAGAGCCATCCACGGCAGCACCACGGCGACCAGGACGGCGCCCAGCAGGAAGGCCCGCGAGCGCAGCCAGCGCACCGCGCCGAGGTAGGCGCCGAAGTCCTCGCCCTCCTTGCGGCTGACCTGGAAGAAATAGACCAGGGAGCCCGTGCTGCCGAGGTCGGAGAAGAAGCCGTAGAAGGCCACCACCGAGGCGGCGAGGGTGTAGAGGGCGAACTCCCGGACCGGCATCGAGCGGGCGAGCAGGAGTCCCGCCACCAGGGAGAGCAGCTGGGCCAGGCTCTGCGCGCCGAAGTAAACGGCGAGGATGCGCAGCCATTGGCGGAGGCGGTCTCGCCAGCCGGCGTCGGGGGGAAGCTCGGGCTCAGCCACCGGGCAGGGCTCCGAAGGCCTCGGCCACGGCCAGGGCGAGGCGGCGGGAGCCGCCACCCCGGGCGTGGCCGGGCAGGGGGCGGCCGGCGCCGCTCGCCCACTCGCTGATCGGGATGTAGAAGCCCGTCTTCGGTCGCTCGAAGAGGGCCGCCGGCAGCTCGGGCGCGGCCGCCCGCACCACTTCCCCCTTGCTCCGCCAGGGCGGAAACGGCAGGCCCTCGAGGGCGGCCCGACCGGGGTCCCGGGCGAAGACCTGCCGGAGCAGGTGGGCCTCCAGCCAGGCATCCACCAGCGGCACTCGCAGCTCGAGGGAGTGGGCCATCGAGGCCCAGTCGGCGTCCCGCAGCAGCTGGTTGCGCAGGTAGAGCGACGACTCGAGGGCGTGCACGGCCACCCAGCCGGCGGCCTCGGCTCGCTCGGCCAGGGAGCGCTTGGCCAGGAAGGTCCGCAGCTGGCCCGTGGCGTCGGCGAGGGGATCGTAGGCCCGGAGGCCCTCCTCGGCCCGGTCTCTCCCGATCAGGGCCGGCAGCTCCTCGGGAAGGAAGAGGCCGCGGCGCAGGAAGTAGGCCCCTTCGAGGCTTCGACCGTGGCGCAGCAGGCCGGGCAGCTTGGGCCGCCTGCCGGCGAGGGGCCGGGTCAGGTAGGGCCAGAGGGCGGCGAGGCCGGGTACCCCGGCGGCCAGGCGGGCCGCCCGCTGCCAGCGAGGAACGTCGCGGAACGAGGGGTAGCTGCCGAACAGCTCGTCCCCGCCGAGGCCGGAAAGCGCCACCTTGATCCCGGCCTCGTGGGCCATGCGGCTGACCAGGAAGGTGTTGAAGCCGTCGATCGAGGGCTGGTCCATCGCCGTCAGGGCGTCGTTCCACAGAGCCTCGAAGTCGGCCCTCCCGACCCGCCGCTCGACGTGGCGGGTGCCCAGCGCGCGGGCCGTATCGCGAGCGAGGGGAGCCTCGTCGAGGGGGGTGCCCGCGAGCAGGTCGAAGGAGAGGGTGAAGGTGGTCGGCGGCTCGGGCGAGAGCCGGCGGGCGAGAGCGGCGATCAGGCTCGAGTCGAGGCCCGCGGAGAGGAAGACCGCCACCGGCACGTCGGAGACCAAGTGGGCCGCCACGGACCGTCCGAGGGCTTCGGTCAGGCCGGCCGGTCCGGGCGCCTCGGGGGGATCCGGCGACGCGTAGGGCTGGGGTGCCCCCGTCTTGCCGTCCCGGACCACCAGGAAATGCCCGGCCGGCAGCTGATGGACCCCCCGCCAGAGGGTCCACGGCTCCGGCACCGAGCCCCAGAGCAGGAAGCCGGCGAGGCCCGCGGGCTCGACGTCCGGTCGCAGCCCACCGGCGGCGAGCAGGGCCTTGACCTGCGAGGCGAAGCGCAGCACCCCGCCCTCGGCGCTGTAGCAGAGGGGCTTGATCCCGGCAGGATCGCGGGCGAGCAGCAGGGCCTCCTCGCGCTCGTCCCAGATCGCCAGGGCGAACATGCCGCGCAGCCGGCCGAGCATCTGCGTCCCGAGCCGGGCGTAGAGGGCGAGCACCACCTCGGTGTCGCTCTCGGTGACGAAGCGCTCGCCCTGAGCCGCGAGCTCGGCGCGCAGGGCGCGGAAGTTGAAGATCTCGCCGTTGAAGACGAGCCAGTAGCGACCGTCCGGCGAGGACATCGGCTGGTGGCCGGCGGCGGAGAGGTCGAGGATCGACAGCCGGCGGTGGGCGAGGGCCGCCCGGCCTCCCGCCGAGAACCACTCCCCGGCGTCGTCCGGCCCGCGGCGGGCCATCGCCTCGCGGCAGGCGAGCAGCTCCCCGAGATCGATCGGCCCTGCCTCGGCATTCAGGCGCACGAGGCCGTTAATGCCGCACACGGCGCACCTCCGTGAGCTCGTCGAGCACCCCTCCCAGCCGCTTCTCGAAGCGCTCCAGGCTGAGCTCGGTCTCCAGGCGCTGGCGTCCGGCCGCGCCCATCCGGGCGGCGAGGGCGGGATCAGCCAGCAGGCCCTCGAGGGCCGTGGCCAGCTCGGCGGCCGAGCCGGCCGGCACCAGCAGCCCGGTCGTGCCGGACGCCACGATCTCGGCCGCCGCCGAGCCGAGAGCGGCGACACAGGGCACGCCGGCACGCATGGCTTCGAGGTAGACCAGGCCGAAGCCCTCACCGGTCGAGACCATGGCGAAGACGCCGGCCCGGCGGTACAGCTCGTCCAGGCTGGCCTCGTCGAGGAAGCCGGTGAAGCGTACCCTCTCCCCGAGCCCCAGCTCGACGGCGCGGGCCTCCAGGCGGGGGCGATCGTCACCGCCCCCGACCACCACCAGGCGAGCTTCGGGCCGGCCCCCGGCGAGCCGGCGCCAGGCCTCCAGCAGCTCGTCGTGCCCCTTGTAACGCTCGCTCGAGCTCATCCGGCCGACCGACAGCACGTAGCCCCGCCCGAGGCTCTCGAGCAGGGCGATATCCGGCGGGCCGGCCGGCGAGCGTTGCTCGAGGGCGAGAGGCAGCACCTCGGTCGCCCGGGCCGGCGGTGGCAGGAACGGCATGGCCCGGTCCAGGGTGTAGCGCGAGATGGCGAGGCGGTGGTGGGCGCGGGTCAGGGCCCGGCGATGCAGCCGGGAGAGGGGACGCCAGACCTCGATGCCGAGCAGGAAGAGGGCGTAGGGGCCAGCCAGGAACGGGGGCAGCAGGGCCTGAGTGCGGGCGAGGCCGAGGAGGTCGAAGAGCAACGCCGGCCGCCGCCCGGCTCTGGCCTGGGCTGCCCAGACCGCCGCCGACAGGCGGGCCCGGCTGCCGGCGAAACCGCGCCAGGCCAGCGGCGCGGCCAGGGGCTGGCCGCCGGTCAGGGCGAGCACCGAGAAGCGCACGCCCCGGCTGGCCGCCCAGCTCGAGCCTGCCGCGGCGAGCAGACGCCCGACCACCGCCCGGCCCCCGCCGTCGAGGCCGAGACCGGCGGTCACCAGGATGAGATCGCGACGTTCCATGGGCGGGCGGATGCAGCGGGCGCTGTAGGGGCGCAGCATGCTGCGCCCCTACCCGGGATCAGGGGTGTCGATCCGGCATCTACGGCCGGGAGCGTGAGGGCTCGGGTGGCTCGTCGATGATGACCAGGGTGGCGGGAACCAGCATCGCCGCGCCGATGAACTCCTCCTTGGTCCACCACGGAATGACGCAGCCGCGGCAGACCTCGTCGGGGCGCATGATGCCGTCGGCGTTGACGCGGGTGACCAGGCCGTCACACAGGAAGCCGAGCACCCGCTTGCCCTCTTGGGCGGCGACCGTCTCGCCGATGACCAGGTTGTTGGCCATGCCCTGCTGGCGGGCGGCGACCTTGGGGTCGGAGGAGAAGTTGGGCTCGCAGCCGTCTTGCACCCTCGAGAACTTGGGCTCCGACTTGGCGAGCGTCTTGCCGTAGGGATCGACCACGCTGACGTAGTACTCGATGCGTTCGTTGCGCGGCTCCGGCTTGGCGGGCAGGCCCCAGTAGGAACCGCCGCCGGCGGCCACCATGTCCACGTAGTACATGGCGCCGTGCTCGTTCCAACGGAAGTAGATGCGCACCGAGGCGCCGCCCACCTCGGGCTTCACCGTGGCCGTGACGACCTGGTTTTCGGCGATCGGGAAACAAGCAACGTCCGGGGTGGTTACCAGCGGCGTCTGAGCCGACGCCGTGCCCGCCGACAAGAGCAGTCCGCAGGCCAGCAGAGTCCTGATGGACATTTGATCTCCTCCTTTACTCCGTCGTTACTGTAGGCGTAGCAGCGCTTTCCGTCAACGGGGTCGAGCCCCGCTGTCAGGGCCGGGTCCCTTCGGCACCCAGGATCTTGCGCCGGTAGTCCTCGACGAAGGGAGTTCGCTGGAGGCGCGGCAGGCAGCGCTCCAGGGCCGTTGCCGCAGCCTCGAGGTCTCCTGATTCGAAAAACGATACCGCCATGTAGAAGAGCAGGTCCGGCTTCTGGGTGCTGCCCATTCCGGCTTGACGGAAGAACTGTGAGGCCTCGTTCCAGCGCGAGGCGCGGTAAGCGATCTCGGCGGCGAGCAACTGGACCTCCGAGTGCTCCGGATGGGCCTGCGCCACGGCCGCCACCTGGCGCAGGGGCTCGGCCAGGTCGCCCGCCTGGCGGATGGTCTTCAAGCTCTCCCGCACGCGGCCCAGGGTCTCGGCCTCGCCTGGTGTCAGGGCGGGGGTGGCTGGCACTTTCGCAGTCTGGGCCGGCACCGTCTGGGGCTTCACCGGCTCGATCACCGGGGGAGGGCTCGGCTCGGCGGCGGCGGTCGCCGCGGCGGGGCTGCTCTTGGCCGGTGCCGGTCGCTCGAGCTGCCGGGCGAGGCGGGCGATCTCCTTGTCCGTGCGCAGGGCGAGGGGCAGCGAAGCCAGGAAGGTCTCGGCCTCGGCCCGCTGGGCGAGCTCGATCCGGCATCCCAGGAAGGCGGCGGCCAGGGCCGGCTCGCGGCTCTTCTCGGCACAACGATCGAGGTCTGCCACGGCCGCGGCGCAGGCGGCCTTGCCCTGGCCGGCGTGAGCCAGGCCGCGCAGGCAGAGCGCTTCGTTGGAGGCCGGGTCGAGCTCGAGGGCGGCCGTGGCGTGGCGCAAGGCCTCGGCGGGCTTGTCGTCCTCGAGCTCGAGGGCGGCGAGGCCCAGGCGATAGGCCGGCTCTTTCGGCTGGGCGGAGATCAGGGCCTCGAGCTCGGTGCGGCGCTCCTTGAGCGACAGGCGGTCCAGGCGGGCCACCCGGCGCCGCGCGGCCAGGCCGGAGAAGGCCGGCACCGACGCCAGCTGCTCCTCGGGGATGAAGCGCACCAGGAAGGCTTCGAGCTCGCCGCGGACCTCCGCCGGCAGGGTCGCCCGGCTGAAGCCCTGGAAACGCTGCTCGACCGTCACCAGGCGGCGCCAGGTCTCGACGAAGCCGTCCTTGTCCCCGACTCGTCCCTGGGCCACGCCCAGGTAGACCAGACACCGCCCGAGCACCTGGGGCTGCTCGAGCAGCCCGAAGCAGGCGACGCGCAGGGAGCGGGCCGCGGAGCGGGCGTCATCCTCGGCCAGGCCGCGGATCCCCTCGTCCAGTTGGTCGGTGTAGAAGGGGTCGCTGGTCGGCCCCTGGGCGAGAACGGGTGATAGGGCCAGCGCCAGCAGGGCGAAGGCGGTCAGGACGCGATGGCGGGGCATGCTCACGGGTCTCAGGCGGCGAGAGGCAGGGGACGGTTGGCGATCACCGCCGCGGCGTTGCCCTGGGTCAGCCCGCGGGCCAGCTCCTCCCCCCAGGAGGCGGCGAGCAGGGTGTAGGCCTCGGCCAGGCCGGGGGGCCGGCTGGCCAGGCCGTGGGCGTCGCTGGCCACGAAGGAGACCAGCCCGCCGTCGATCAGCTCCCGGCAGGCGACCTGGGCACGGCGGCCGAAGCCGCCGGTCAGGCTCATGCCGGTCACTTGCAGCCGAGCCCCCAGCTCGACCAGCCGCTCGGCCAGCCAGGGCTCGGCGAGCAGCCAGGGATAGAGCTCGGGGTGAGCGATGATCGGCTGCCAGCCCTCCACCGCGAGCTCGTGGACGATCTCGAAGGGGTCCGGCCCCATGCCGGCGCGGTCCAGCTCGAGCAGCAGGTAGCGCGAGCCGGCCAGGGGCAGCAGACCGCCACCGGGCAGGGCCTCGACCTCCTCGAGCAGCTCGGAGTGGATCCGGATCTCGGCTCCCAGGTGCAGCCGGGGGCTCGGGCCCACCCGGCTCTGCAGCTCGCGGATCAGGCGCTCCAGGCGGGGCCGGTCCTCGTTCCACCAGCGCGGATGCCGCTGGTGGGGCGTCGCCACCATCTCCTCGCAGCCGCGGGTGGCGGCCAGGCGACACATCGCCACCGCCTCGTCGAAGTCGAGGGCGCCGTCGTCCACTCCGGGCAGGATGTGACAGTGCAGGTCGATCACGCCGCCGAGTCCTTGGTGTCCCGCGCCACCGCCACCTGGAGCTCCCGGCTGTCCGGCGAGTAGCGGTAGTAGCGGCGGCCGTAGCGGCCCTGGGTGGCTCGGTAGCCGTTGAGCACCGTGCCCAGGATCTTGAGCTCCGCGCGCACCAGGCGGTCCCGGCAGGCACGGGCGTCCTCACGGTTGACCCGGCCGGCGCGCAGGCAGAGCAGGACCCCGTCGGCCAGCGAGCCGATCAGCACCGCGTCGGTCACCGCCAGCGTCGGCGGCGAGTCGATCAGCACGACGTCGAAGTGCGAGCGCACGTGCTGGACGAAGTCGCGCATCCGGTCCGAAGCCAGCAGCTCCGCCGGGTTGGGGGGGATCGTCCCCGAGGGCAGCAGGTAGAGGTTGGGCACCGGCGTGCGCACGAAGACCTCGTCGGCGCGGTTGGCGCCGCCGGTCAAGAGGTTGACCAGACCGACCCGGTTGGAGACCTTCATGATCTCGTGCAGCCGCGGGCGGCGCAGGTCTCCGTCGATCAGCAGCACCTGCCGGCCGAGCTGGGCGAAGACCACCGCCAGGTTGGCGGCCGTGGTGGTCTTGCCTTCGCCGCTCTCGGCCGAGGTCAGGCTGATCACCTTGATCTCGTGGGCGCTCGCCAGCTGGAGGCCGGTGCGCAGGGAGCGGTAGGCCTCGGCGATGGCCAGGCGGGGGCGCACGTGGGGCAGCAGCTCGATGGCACCGATCTCCTCTCCGGAGCCGGCGTCGCGGGGTCGGTTCTTGGCGCTCTTGCTGCGCGAGGCGCCGTAACCATAGCCGTAGCCGTAACCGTAGCCCCGGCGGTAGGTGCGCCCGGTCTCCAGCGCGTCCGGGATCACCGCCAAGGTGGGTAGGCCGAGCAGCTTCTCGACGTCCTCGGGCTCCTTCAGGGTGCGATCCATGAATTCGATCAGGATCACCAGGCCGAGCCCGAGCATGAGGCCGAACATCAGACCCACCGTCAGCTCGCGACGCAGGGAGGGGCGAAACGGCGTGCTCGGCACCAGGGCCCGGTCCACCACCCGGACGTTGGACTCCCGGGTGTCCTTGAGCCTCGAGGTCATCGACGCCTCGGTCTGGCGCTGTTGCAGGTCCGACAGGGTCTGGCGCAGGTCGGCGATCTCGGTGCTCAAGGTGGCCACCGCGACGTTGGTCGAGGAGTCCTGGACGTTGCGGGCGCGCAGGGCGCTCATCTCGCCGGCCAGCTGCTGCTCGCGGCGGAGGGCCTCCTGGTAGTCGGCGCGAGCCCGGTCCCGCTCGCCCGCCGCCAACTCGTCGACGGCCTTCTGCACGCTTTCCCGCTGGCGCTCGATCTTGGACCGCCGCTCCACCATGCGCTGGGTCTCGGGGCGGTAGGTCTTGAGATCGGAGTCGTACTCCCGCTCCATGGTGCTCAGCTCGGAACGCAGCTGAGCGAGGGCGGGCGAGGCCAGGCTGCCGGTGATCGAGTCCTTCGGCATGCGCAGCAGCTCGCCGTAACGCGCCTCCTTCGAGATCCGCTCATCCTTGGCGGCGACGTAGCTCAGGTTGAGCGCCACCATGCGCTCCTGGGCCACGTTGGCCGCCGGCTCCCCGCCGACGACCGCAGTGCCGCCGCTCGCTCGCTGCAGCTCGGCCTCCTTGGCGAAGAGCTGGCGCTTGATCTCGGCGATCTGGGTGGAGAGGAAGTCCGTGGCCGCGCCGACGGTCTCGGTGCGGGTCTCGATCCCCCAGTCGATGAAGGCGTCGGCGAAGCCGTTGGCCACGTTGGCGGCCAGTCTGGGGTCCCGCGAGCGATAGGCGATCACCACCAGCTGGGTGTTCGGGATCGGTGTCACCTCGAGCCCGCCCAGCACCTGCGCGGCCAGGGAGCCCAGGGCCGCCTCGTCGTTGGCGGCGGAGCCGCCGGCGAAGCCCGGCTGCTCGTAGAGGCGGAGATTCTTGACCACCCGCTCGGCGAGGCCCCGGCTCTGCAGCAGCCGGTACTGCGTCGGGTAGTACTCGAGGTTCCACCAGCTCTCGAGCCAGGGGTTGCTGTTCTGCGAGGTGGAGGCGAGGGCCGAGAGGGAGCGCCGTTCGATCTGGACCTGCGTCTCGGCCCGATACTCCCGGGGCGTGATCGCGTAGCGCACGGCACCCACGCCCAGGGCGAGCAAGGTCACCAGGGCGATCAGTCGCCAATGGTGCCGCAGGATCTGGAGATAGTCGGCGATGTGGAAGGTGCTCTCCGCACCGGCGCCGGCGAAGGGATCGGCGGCGTGAGTCTGAGCGGCTCCCTCGTTGGCTTGCCGTGTCAAAAGAAAGACTCCTTGACGACGATCACGTCGCCTTCCTTGAGCTCGACGTCCGGATCCTTGCCGCCCAGGATGCGCCGGGCGTCGACCTCGATCTCCCTCTCGGTGCCGCCCTCGAGCCGCCGCCGGATGACCACCTTCTTCGCCGCCCGGTCGGTCAGGCCGCCGGCCCGTGAGAGGGCGGTCAGGAAGGTGATCCGCTCGTTGCTCTTGAAGGTGACGGCGCCGGCCGTCTTGACCTCGCCGACCAGGAACACGGTGATCGACACCGCGGCCTTGACGTTGATCAGGTCGTTGGCGTAGATCGGCACGTTGACCCGGCCGTCGCCCTTGACCAGGAGGTCCTCGACCCGAATCGCCAGCTGATCGGAGAGGCCGTTGTCGGCGCGACGCAGGACGTAGATGGTGTCGCCGTGGTCGGTGGCGAGCCCGCCCGCGGCGGTGAGGGCCTCGATCAGCGTCCACCGGCCGGGGAAGGCCAGCGGGCCGGGCTTCTGCACGGCGCCGATCACCGAGATCGGCCGGGCCCGGAACTCCTTGACCTGCACGGTCACCGTGGCAGCGCCGGTCTGGAGGTAGCGAGACTCGAGGATGGTCTTCAGACGGGCTCGGATCTGGGCCTCGGTCAGGCCCTCGACCTCGATCTCCCCCACCACCGGCAGGTCGACTTTCCCTTCCTCGGAGACCCGGCGTTCGACGGTGAGCTCCGGGAACTGCACGACCTGGATCTCGAGCAGGTCCCGGGGTCCGACCCGGTAGTTCGACTCGGTGCCGCTCGCCGGGCTGGCGGCGAGGAGCAGAACCAGGGCCAGGAGCCGACCGCGCCACCCGGCCACGAAGTCTATGCAGCTCATCTGGTTGAGTTTATCTCAGCTGTCCAGGGGTTCGCCCAGATTCTTGTGCAATCTCTCCAGCGCTCTCACCCGGCCTCCGAGGCCCGGCGCCCGCGGCCCCGTCCACGCAGAGCATCCGTCGTCCAGGTTACGAATCGAATTTCGCGATGGGTCAATACCAGGACGATTCGCCTCCGGAGAGGGTGATGGCGGCCAGCACCAGGGTCACCGTGCGCTCTCCCGCGGCCAGGGTCGAGTCGTAGCGCTCGCGGCTGGCGCCCACCACCAGCTGGATCGAGCGCGGCAGGCCGAGCTGGAAGGTCGCGCCGAAGCCGGTCTGGTCGTCCTCTCGCTCGAAGTCCCCCTGGCCGCGGTAGTCGTCACGGCCCCGCTCGACGTAGACCCGCAGCGACATCCTCTGGCCGAGATGCAGGTCCCCCGACAACCCCACGCGATCGCTGATCAGATAGGAGAACGGTGTGACCAGGGCATACACCAGGTTGCGGCTGCCGTAGAGCTGGACGGGGACCTTGAAGCGCTCGCCGAGGCCGATCCGGCCCCGGCCGGTCAGCCCGTCGAAGGGCACGAAGGCGGAGCCGGTCTCCGGCTCGAGGGAGCGCCAGGCCAGGCGCAACCCGACTTGCAGGCCCGCCTCCTGGGACGAGATCATCTCCACCACCGGCGCCGTGCCGGAGCTCGCGCGGTCGGCGGTGGGGTCGTCGCTGCGGAACTCCACCTCGCTCGACTCCACCCCGACCCCGAGGCGCCATCCTCGCGGCGTGACGAAGCGCAGTCCGGCCGAGAGCAGAGTCTCGTCGCGGTCGGCACGGGCGAAGAGCACCGACTGCTCTCCCTCGTCCAGGCTCTCGACCCGCAGCTGCCGGGCCGAGGCGAAAACGAAGAGGGAGCCCCGCAGCTCGAGCTCGGCCGAGAGGTCGAGGTGGTCGGCGCGGGAGTTGGCCCGCTGCAAGACCTCGGGGGTGAGGAAGTCCAGCCTCTCGGACCGCGACGCCAGGGCCTCGACCGTCAGGCGGTTCCAGAAGCAGAACAATCCCACGCCATAGCGACCGTTCAGCCGCGAGCGGTCGCTGTCCTCCGCCCAGCTGTACTCGGGGAGGGCATGAGCGGCGAGGGTGATCTTGCGGGAGAAGGGCAGGAAGAAGCGCAGGCCGGCACCGGCGTTGCCGACCAGCTGGCCGCCTTCATCCGGTTGCCCCTCGGTCTCCGGCGGGTCGGTGAAGCCGAGGTCGCGGAGGCCGACCCAGGTGTCGACGCGCAAGGGCCCGAGCCGAAAGCGGGCGTCGTCGACCGCCTCGGCGAGGTCTTCCTTGCGCCGCGCGGGCTCGTCGCTGCCGCCGCCCGGAGGGGTATACTGCGCGAACTGCGCTCTCAGCTCCCCGCCCGCAGCTGGCAGCAGCGCCAGCAGGGCGACGAGGACACGACCGGGACGAACCGGCATGGCTTCCTTCCTACGCTTCGGCGCGCCAATCGTCGCCATGATCGGGCTCCCTCTGTTAGCGATCGAGGGCGAATCATCGCATGCTCGGTGATCGCCGGCTCGCCCTCGCCACCGGTCTCGCTCTGCTGGTCTTGGTCGCTCCGCTGCCCTTCGGCGGCGTGCTGCCCGCGGCGGAGGCCGGCCTGCTGGTCGGGGCCTTCCTGCTGCTCGCGCTCGCCCTCTCGAAGCCGGTCGAGGAGGAGCCTTGGGGGCGGGCTCGGGGCCCGGCGTTCGCTCTCGCCCTGCTGGCCGGGTGGGGCCTGCTCCAGGCTCTGCCCCTGCCGCGCGCCTTCCACGCCCTGGCTCCGGCCCGGCTCGAGCTGGCGGCCAGGAGCGGTGAGGCTCCCGCCAACCTCCCCCTGTCCTTCTCGCCCTGGCTCTCGGTGTGGACGGCACTGGCCGTGCTCGCGGCCGCGGCGCTGTTGGTGGCGGCGGCCACGCTCGGTCGCGAGCGGCTCCCACGCCGGGTGGTCTGGGGGGCGATCGCCCTGGTCAGCCTGGGCGAGGTGTTGGTGGGCGCCCGCGCCTGGCTCGAACGCTCGCAGACGATCTGGGGGGTCCCGGTGGCCACCGACCTGACCCGCCTGCGCGGCACCTTCGTCAATCCCAACCACCTCGCCACCTGGCTGCTGATTCCCCTGGCGGGCGCTTTCGCGTGGCTGTGGTGGGCCGTGCGCCGAGCGCGGGACGCGGGCAGGCTCGAGGAGCGCATCCTGCTGGTCGCCCTGCCCGCCCTGGTCTGGCTGGTGCTCTTCGCCGGCCTCGCGGCCACCGGCTCGCGCGGCGGGCTGATCGCCTGGGCGGCCGGCACGGCGCTCCAGGCCTCGTTGCTGGCCGTTCGCCGCGGTCTGTCCTGGCGGGCCTGGCTGGCGGGCGGCAGCGCCTTGGCGGCTGCCGGGGCCTTGGCCCTCTTCACCCTCGGGGGAGAGAGCGTGCTGGGCCGCTGGCTCGGCGCCAGCGGGGCCGCAGGGGGTGTGGACCGGCTGACGGTGTGGACGGCCAGCCTGGAGCTGGTCTCCCGCTTCCCCTTCCTCGGCACCGGTCTGGGCTCGTTCCGGGACGTCTTCCCCTTGGTCCAGCCGGCGGCGACGCCGGGCCTATGGTGGCACGCCCACAACGACTGGCTGGAGGCTCTGGTGACCCTCGGCGTGGTGGGCTTCGCGCTGCTGGTGGCGGCCGTGGCGCTCACCTCACACCGACTGGGCGAGGCCTGGCGGCACGGCAGGCGTTCTGAGGACCGAGCCACCGCCCTCGCAGCACTCGGGGCCCTCACCGCCGTCGCCGTCCACGAGCTGTTCGACTTCGGCCTCACCATGCCCGCCAACGCTTTGGTGCTGGCGGTGGTCGTGGGGCTGGGGCTGGGGGTGCCGCAGGCGCGGGGGAAGAACGAGCCGCGGCGGCCCCCTCACGGCACAGTCAGGTCCCACGCCGAAGTGTCACCGCTCTCGAAGCCGTCCTCGAACAGCGGGGGGGCTCGGAACACGTAGGCGGAGCCGGCGTCGCCGGTGCCGCTGACGTCGTGGGCCCAGCCACCCACCACCGCCGCGCTGCCGTCGAGCGCCACGGCCAGCCCGTACTGATCGCCGGTAGTCAGGTTCGTGGGCACCAGCTTCCACTGCACCGCCCACGTGCCGGAGCCGCGGGAGAACAGGTAGGCCACTCCCGAGAAGGCGCCAGTCTGGTTGTGGCCGGGAGCGCCGATCACGGCGAGATCCTCCTCCAGGGCCAAGGACCAACCGAAGTCGGAGGACGAGATGCCATCGCTGTTGATCAACTTCTGGCTCTCGCCCCAGTTGTTGGGGCCGCCGAGGTCGCGCTCGAAGGCGTACACGGCGCCGCTGCTCGCCACGGAGCCGGTGGCACCATTCGCGCCCACCAGGGCGGTGTCCAGGCTCACGGCGACCGAGCGGCCGAAGGTGTGGGTGGCGCCGGCATCGCTGGCGGTGAGCTTCTTGATCTCGCCCCAGACATCGGTACCGCCCTGGTTGCGCGAGTAGACGTAGGCAGCGCCGCTGGAGGAACCGGCGTCATCGTTGCCGGAAGCGCCCACCAAGGCGGTGTCCCCGTCGAGGGCCACCGAGGTGCCGAAGCTGTCGCTCTCGGCGGCATCGCTGGCGGTGAGCTTCCTGACCTGCCCCCAGCCGTCGGCACCGCCCTGGTTGCGGGCGAAGACGTACGCTGACCCGCTCGATGTGCCCGCGTCGTCGTCCTGGGGTGAGCCGATCAGGGCCGTGTCGCCATCGAGGGCCACGGCAGTGCCGAACTGATCCTGGCCGGCGATGTCGGCGGCGGTGAACCTCCGGACCTCGCCCCAGTTGTCGGGCCCGCCGACGTTGCGACCGAACACGTAGACGGCGCCACTCGATTGGCTGACACGCGACCCGACGAGGGCGGTGTCGCCGTCGATCGCCACCGACACGCCGAACTCGCCGCCGCCCAGGCTGGGGACGAGCTTCTTGACCTCAGCCCACTGATCGAAGGTGTCCGGGACGCGTTGGTAGACGTAGGCTGCGCCGGTGTTGGCCCCTGCGGGTCCGCCGAACGAGGCTCCGATCAGGACCGTGTCGCCGCTCCTGGCGACCGAGTAGCCGAAGCGGTCCCCGGCCTCGGGATCGGAGGCCAGCAAGGTGGCCAGCTCCGGCTCGAGCGGGGTCGCTCCCTCCTGGCCGCGAGCGGTGGAGGAGAGGGAGACCGAGAGGATCAAGAAAAGGACGCCCCCGACGAGGCGACGCCGGGAGCGGGAGGGGAGGTTGCGGAGCTCGAAGGGAAGCCGGGACATGGTGTTCTCCTCGCAGGTACCTGAGAGTGGCGATCGAAGGGTGGGGCGTCAGCCGCGGGGAGCGAGACCCTTGAGGGAGACGCGATACTCCCGCCGGTCGGCGTCGTAGTGCACGCCGTAGGCATCGGGGTAGTAGCCGGCCGGGGCGTAGCGCTCGGCAGTCGGGACCTTGGTGGTGACGTTGGGCCGGGTCAAGAGGAAGTCCCGGGTGAGCATCGGCTCGCCGAAGATCAGCTGCCCATCCCAGGAGCCGTAGATGAAGGTATGGGTGAAGCGCTGGCCGTTGAGCTCGGGAGAGGCGGGGTTCACCCAGTGACGCCCCATCCGCGGCTCGGTCAGATCCATCGAAGGCGAGATGTAGCCGGCGGGGACGAAGGGAGCCGGCGGTACGTTCTCCCCCTTGGTGACGTAGTCGGGGTTCTCCCGGACGATCTGGTTCCTCGCCGCTTCTTCGATCGTGTAGAAGTGGAAGTCGAAGTGAGGCAGATCGTAGATGCCCGGCGGCACGTGGCCGGAGGGGTTCCAGTCCAGCTCCACCAAGCGGAACGGCGTGGTGCTCGCCGCCTCCGGCAGCGGCAGGAGGTACTCCTGCATCATGTGGTGGCCCTGGTGGGCGGGATTGAACGTCGCCTCCGGCAGACCGGCGAGGGCGTTCTCGGACAGCGCGATGCCGATCTCGACCGGAGCCCCCTGCTCGAGGATCACGTAGCTGCGGGCGGTGCCCTGCCCGACCGGCACGGCGGTGCCGTCGAAGCGGCCGCTGGCCGCCTTCGAGGCCCGCGTCGTTCCGACGAAGAGGGTTCCTGCGACCACGGCGGCGAGACCGGCCGCGAGGGCGTAGCGACCGAAGGGGCGAGAGGGCTGGCTCTGAGTGCTCATGGGAATCTCCTTCTCTGGGTTGCCGGCCGGTGGATTCGGCGACGGCGGCGACGCTCGTCGGCGTCAACGAGGGGCAGAGTAGGAGGGAGGTGCTTCCCCCTCGCTTACCGGCAGGGGAAGTCGCTTACGGGGGCACTTACCCGGGCGCTTACGCCGTGCGGGGGAACCCTTGGAGGCGCTCGAAGAGGGCCACGGTCTCGGCCTCGGGCTCGACGTCCAACTCCCGTTCGAGCAGGGTGGCGAGCCGGCGGTAGACCTTCAGCGCCTCAGCCCGCTCGCCGGCCGCCTCCAGGCAGCGCATCAGGCCGCGATAGGCCGGCTCGGCCAGGTCGTCGGCCTCGATCCAGCGGCGGTAGACCCCGGCCCCGTCCGCGGGGCGGCCGGCTTCCTCGAGAGCCCGGCCGGCGGCGGCCAGGCTGTCGAGGTACAGGCGCTCCAGGCGATCGCGCTGGGGCTCGTGCCATTCGCTGGCCGGCTCGTCGGCCAGGAGGGCGCCGCGATAGAGGTCCAGGGCTTCGAGCAGGCGGCGCAGGGCTCCGGGATCCCGGCCCAGGGCCTTGAGGCTTCCCTGGGCCAGGGTCTCGAAGCGGCGCGCGTCGAAGGAGAGGGGTGCTGCCGGGTCCAGGAGATAGCGGCCACCCTCGGCGCGTACCCACTCGGCGTGGCCCAGGGCCGAGCGCAGGCGGTGGAGGGTGACGTGGAAGGAGTTACGCACCTGGGCCGCGGAGGCCTCCGGCCAGAGGGCGAGGCCGATCTCCTCCTTGCTCGCCCCGTCGGCGTGCAGCAGCAGGAAGACCAGCAGCTCGCGGGTGCGGGCCGAGCTCCAGCCCGGGTCGGCGGGGCTGCCATCGGGGCTGCGGATCTCGAACGGTCCCAGGGCCGAGACCTCTAACCGGGCCGGCGCCGTGACCGCCACCCGTTCGCGGGTCGGCGGCGAGAGCTGTACCAGGGTCGCGGTGTCACCGCAACAGAGATCGGGCGCCACCTCGGGCGGGCGGACGGCGCTGAGGGTGCCGGCCGGGCCCTGCTCTCTCCCCTCCTGCTCGGCGCGCTCGAACTCGGCGTCGCCGATGCAGGCGCGCAGACTTCGTTCGAGCGCCTCGTCCTCGGCCTCCTCTTCCGCAGTGGCGGTGATCCCCAGCTCGCCGGCCAGGTGCCGGCCCCAGCCCACCAGCCGGGCCGCCTGCCGGGCCTCGTCGCGGGCAGCCGCCAGCGGCGCCAGCAGCCGCAGGTCCTGCACCAGGCCCCAGCGGTCACCGATCGCCAGATGTACCGCCACGCCCTCGGCCAGCAGCTTCCGGGCGACGTCGAGCCGTCCCTCCTCCTTCTCCAACTCCGCGAGGGCGAAGAGAGAGTGACCGATGGCCGGTCCATGCCCCAGGCGGCGCGCCACCACCACACCCCCTTCGAGAGCCGGCCGGGCGCGAGCCCGGTCGCCCGAGGCGAGCGCCACCCGACCCTGCCAGTAGGCGACGAAGACCGTGAGCACGGTCTCCGGCAGGGCCGCGACGGTCACCATGGCCTCGGCCAAGAGGGCAAGGGCCTCGTCCGCGTCGGCGAGGGGCAGGTTGGCACCGAGGGTCGTGAGGCCGTAGCTCAGGGCGGTGGGATCACCCTCTCGCCGCAGCTCGTCGACGGCCTCGTGCAGGCGGGGCAGGCTCTCTCCCGGCCGGCCGACCCAGAAGGCGATCACCCCGAGGGCGATCTGGGCACGGGCCCGCAGCCCCGGTGCGGCGCCTTCGCTCTGCTCGAGGGTTTGCCCGGTTCGCCTCCAGGCCTCGGCCAGGAGGCCGCGGGCGAACCAGTACCAGTGGATCGCCGTCACCAGCCGGAGGGCGACCTCGGCGTCGCCCTCGTCCGACAGGGCCCAGTCCGCGGCGGCGCGGAAGTTATCGTGCTCGGCGTCGAGCCGCCGCATCAAGGCCGGCGGCCCATTGCCGCCAAATAGCGCCGGGGCCAGGCTCTCCGCCACCAGCGTGAAGTGGGCGGCGTGGCGTTGCCGCAGCAAGCCCTCCTCGCCGCTCGAACGCAGGTGCTCGCGGCCGTACTGCCGGACGGTCTCCAGCAGGCGGTAGCGGGCCTCGCCTTCGACCAGGTCGACGACCACCAGGGAGCGGTCCACCAGGGCCGACGTGGCGTCGAGCACCTCGTCGGCTGCGAGCCCCTCGCCCGGGCAGATCGCCTCCACGGCCTCGAGAGAGAAGGAGCCGGCGAAGATCGTCAATCGCCGCAGCAGGATCTGCTCGCGGGCGGTGAGCAGGCTGTAGCTCCAGTCGATGGTGCCGCGCAGGGTCTTCTGCCGCGGCAACGACGTTCGGCCGCCCTGGGTCAGCAGCTGGAAGGCGTCGTCCAGACGCTCGGAGATCTGCTCCACGGAGAGCACCCGGGTGCGCGCGGCGGCCAGCTCCAGGGCCAGCGGCAAGCCGTCGAGCCGGCGGCAGACGGCGGCCACGGCGGCGGCGTTGTCGTCGGTGATGTGGAACCTGGGGTTGGCCTCCCGCGCCCGCTCGGCGAAGAGCTGCATGGCCTCCGAGATCGCCAGGGCGGCGGCGCTGGGGCGGCCGGTGGCCGGTGGCAGGGAGAGGGGAGGCACCAGCCAGACTCTCTCTCCGGGGAGGCCCAGGGGCTCACGGCTGGTGGTCAGGATGGACAGCGACGGGCAGCCCGCCAGCAGCCTCGCCGCCAGGGCCGCGCAGGCCTCGACCAGGTGCTCGCAGTTGTCGAGCACCAGCAGCAGGGAGCGGGGCCGCAGCGTCGCCACCAGGGCCGCGACGGCATCGAGGCCCGGCGCCGGGCGGGCCTCCAGGCCGGCGGCCACGTGGTCCGGCACCAGGATCGGGTCCGTCAGCTGGGTGAGGTCCACCCAGGCCGCCGGCTCGGCCCCCGGCCGCGCCGCGAGGGCCGCCACCTCCATGGCCAGCCGGGTCTTGCCGCTGCCACCGGCACCGGTCAGGGTGACCAGGCGGGACTGCCCCAGGAGCCCGCAGACCTGCTGGATCTCGGCGCCCCGACCGACGATCGGGGAAAGTGGGATGGGAATCGCAGCGGTGCTGAGCAGGTTTCAGGCTCCCCGAATCGACTGTGAGGAGAGGAGCACTGGATTCTGTGAGGCGGGTCGAAGGATGTCAACCGCCGTCACGGCGAGGCACCCTCCCCACCGAGCGAGGACTGCAGCCCGGTGGAGAGGGTGGGTGTGGAGGGGACGTGGCGGGGTCAGGAGGCGGGCTCGAGGAATTGGGTGCCGGAGGCCGCGACGAGGTCCACGTCGGGGTCGGCGCTCTCGGCCGGGGTGGTGCAGTAGGTCCCGAGGGTGAGGCGGCTCTCGGGGTCGACGACCGAGCCGGACGAGAAGGCCCGGGCCTCGGCCTGGAGCTCGCCGGTGACGACCAGGCGGGCGCCGACGAAGGTCGAGACCACGAGGTCGGCCGAGGCGGGCTCGGTCTCCGAGCCCTTCCCTTCGAGAGTCCAGTAGGCCGTGGCGCGGTCGTCGTCGACGCTCAGGGTGCAGGCGACGTCGCCCTCGATCTCGCCAGCGCCCAGGCGCCAGCCGATCAAGGTGGCGTGGAAGGTGAGGGTCACCGGCGTTCCGGCCGGCAGGGTCGAGGAGACCACCTCGAGGGTGTCGGTGAAGCGGGCCTCGCTCCAGCTGCTGACGGGCTCGCCAGAGCCGTCCAGGCTGCCGCTCCGGGAGAGGACGGCGAGCTCGGCGTCGAGCACGCCCTGGGTGGCGCCGGTGCGGGCCGAGCTGTCGGCCCAGACCGGGTCGGAAGGGCCGCCGCCGAGGCGCGCCGGGGGCGGGTCGGAGGTCGCGAAGGCCGCGCGATATCCGGGCTGGTGGCCCGAGTCCTTGCGGTCGGTGCCCGGGTGGTGGGTGGTGGCGGCGCTGGCCTCGACGGAGAAGTCCTGGTTGCGAGCCTCTGAAGCGGCGTCTGCGCCGAGCGCGGAGGCTGCCAGGAGGGCGATCGGGATGAGCAGGGTCTTGCAAGACATGGCGTTTCACTCCGAAAGGAATCGGTCACGGTTGCGGTCCATCCAGGCGGCGAAGCTCTGCATCTCGGGGTAGAGCTCACGGCAGCGCTCGAGCTCGGCGCGCCGGCTGGGGGTGAAGGAGCGGTACAGCTCGAAGGTGGCCGCGCGCTCGGCGGCGGCGGCCACGGGCAGGGCGGCGAAGACCTCCCGCGGGACGTGGTGGAAGACCACCGGCCGTCCCAGCGCCCGGGACATCTCCCGGGCGTAGCCGGCCGCTGGCAGCTCGTCACCGACCACGTCGACCGTCGCGCCCAGGAACTCGGCCGGGCGTTCGAGGAGCTTCGCGACCACGCCGCCGAGGTCCTCGGCGGCGACGGCGGCGAGCGGCGTGTCCCCCTGCGGGAAGCCGAAGCTCAGGGTGCCCCCGGCGTCGGGGCTCGGGGGATAGAGGTCGAGGAAGCTCTCGTAATAGAAGGCCAGCTCGACGAAGGTCGCGGGCAGCTCCAGCTCGCGGGCGGTTCTGGTGAGCTGGGCCTTGCCCTCGAAGCACGGCACGTCGAGGGTGCCGCCGGAGCGCTGATGCGCCGAGGGCAGGGTCGAGAGCACCAGGTGCTCGATCTCGGAGGCGGCCAAGGCGTAGAGCAGATTGCGGCCCTGCTCCACCTCGCCCGCGAAGTGCTCCCAGTAGTTGGTGACACCGAACACGCCGTAGCAGCCGCGCAGGGCGGCGCGCACGCTCGGGCGATCCCGGAGGTCGCCGGCCACCACCTCGGCGCCGCCCTCGAGCAGGGCTCTCGCCGCGGCGGAGTCGGGCTCGCGGGTCAGGGCCCGGACCGCGAAGTCGCTGCCGGCGAGCAGATGGCGGGCCACGCTGCCGCCCTGGGCGCCGGTGGCGCCGGTGACGAGGACGATCGGACGGGTGCTGGGCGAGCTCATCAGGTTCTCCGCGTCTGCCCGGCCCGGCGTGGGCTCGCTCGGGCGGTGACGCTCCTCGGCGTCACGGCGGCAGAGTAGGAGCCGGCCGCTTGCGGCCCGCTTACTGGCGCTGCGGAGTGCTTACGGGAGGGTGCTTACAGGCCGGGCTTCGCCTGCTGCAAGCGCTCGAAGATCGCCACCGTCTCGGGCTCGGGCGCCACGTCGAGCTCTCGCTCGAGGACGGTCACCAGGCGCTTGTAGAGCCGGAGCGCCTCGGCGCGCTCGCCGCTCCGTTCCAGGCAGACCATGAGCCGGCGATAGGCGTGCTCGGCCAGGTCGTCGGCCGCGATCCAGCGCCGGTAGAGCGTTGCCGCCCGGGCCGGCTCGTCGGAGGCTTCGAGCGTGTCGGCCGCGGCCGCCAGGCCCTCGAGGAAGAGCCGCTGGAGCCGCTCGCGCAACGGCAGGTGCCACTCGCCGGCCGCCTCGCCCGCCAGCAGCTCGCCTCGATACAGTCCCAGCGCCTCCAGCAGGGAGGTCAGGGCCTCGGGCCGGGAGCGCAGCGCGGCCAGCGAGGCGCGGGCCTGAGCCTCGAAGCGGGGCACGTCGAAGGTGACACCCAGGGCCGGGTCGAGACGGTAGCGCCCGGACTCGGTGCTCACCCATTCGGCTTGGCCGAGGGCAGCCCGCAGGCGGTGCAAGGTGACGTGGAAGGAGTTGCGCACCTGGGTGGCGGAGGCTTCGGGCCACAGGGCGAGGCCGATCTCCTCCTTGCTGGCTCCCTCCGGGTGCAGCAGCAGGAAGACCAGCAGCTCCCGGGTGCGGGCCGAGCTCCAGGCGCCGGAAGAGGGCTCGGCCGCCGAGACCTGGATGGTGAGGGGCCCGAGAGCCGCCACCGTGAGGCGGGCCGCGGCCGCGGCGGCCGGCGCCGCGGTGAGTGCCGGCGCAGGAGGGCAGAGGGGCGCGGCGTCGGGCCCCGCCGTCAACAGGGTCAGCAGATCCGGGACGCCGAGCTCCCGACCCTCGCGCCAGGCTTCCTCGAAGGCCACCTCCCCCAGCGCCTGGCGCAGCGACCGGCAGAGCTCCGAGGTGTCGCTCGCATCCGCTGCCATCTCGGTCGAGCCGATCTCCAAGGCTCGCTCCTGCCCCGCCGCCGCGAGCTGCGCCGCCAGGCGAGCCTCCCCCAAGTCGCCACACACCAGGGCGACCAGCCGCAGGTCTTGCCACACCCCGTAGCGGTCGCCGATCTGGTCGTGGACGGCGAGGCCCCTGGCCAGCAACTGCCGCGCCACCTCGGCATGGCCCTCCTCCCGTTCCAGCTGGGCCAGCGCGTGGAGGGCATGGCCGACCGTGGTCGGGTGGGCGATCGCGTAGCCGTGGGCGAGGCTGCGCTCCAGACCCTCTCTCGCCCGGGCCCATTGGCCGAGGGCCTGAGCGATGCGACCCTCCCAGTAGAGGACGAAGCCGGTGAGCGCCGAGGCCGGCAGGGTAGCCATCAGCTCCACGGCTTCGGTGATGGCCCGATCGGACGCGGCCGGGTCAACCAGCAGGGAGATTCCAGCCATCTGGGAAAGGGCGAAGCTCAACCAGAAGGTGTCCCCCGCCTGGCGCAGGGCGGCGACCGCCTCCCGCAGGCCGGCGAGGGCCTCGAGGGGTCGGCCGAGGGCGTAGAGGATCACCCCCAGGCCGCTTTGCACCTTGGCCCGCAGCGGCGGCGAGGACTGCGGGGCCTGCGCCAGGGCGCCCTCCATTCGACCGAGGGCCTCCGACAGCAGGCCGCGGGCGAACCAATACCAGAACAGGGCCGCCGCCAGCCGCAGCGCCACCTCCGCTCGTTGGCTGCTGGCCAGCGCCCAGTCCCCGGCGGCGCGGAAGTTGTCGTGCTCGAGGTCGACCTCGAGCAGCAATGCCGGGGGGTGCGGGCCGGCGAACAGCCGCGGCGCGAAGTGCTCGGCCAGGGCGGTGTAGTGCTCGGCGTGGCGCTCGCGGAGGGCCTCCTCCTCGCCGGCCGATCTCAGCCGCTCGAGGGCGTACTGTCGGACGGTCTCGAGCAGGCGGTAGCGGGCCTCGCCACCGGTCGGCTCGAGCACGACCAGCGAGCGGTCGACCAGTGCCGCGGTGGCGTCGAGCGTCTCGGCCGTGGCCAGCCGGCCGCCCGGGCAGATGGCCTCGACCGCGCCGAGGGTGAAGGAGCCGGTGAACACCGCCAGCCGCGCCAGCAGCACTCGCTCCCGCTCGGCCAGCAGGCTGAAGCTCCAGTCGATCGTGCCGCGCAGGGTCTTCTGCCGCGGTAGCGAGGTCCGGCCGCCCTGGGTGAGCAGAGTGAAGGCGTCGTCCAGCCGCGCGGAGAGCTGCTCGACGGTGAGCACCCGGGTGCGTGCGGCGGCCAGCTCCAGGGCCAGCGGCAGGCCGTCCAGCCGGCGGCAGATCGCGGCCACGGCGGCGGCGTTCTGGTCGGTGACGTGGAAGGCCGGGCCAGCCAGTCGCGCCCTCTCGGCGAAGAACTGGACAGCCTCCGAGCCGGCGATGGCGGCCGCCGTGGGACGGATGCCTGCCGGCGGCAGGGAGAGGGGTGGCACCAGCCAGAGGCTCTCGCCGGGGATGCCCAGGGGCTCCCGGCTGGTGGTGAGCACGGAGAGGGACCGGCAGCCCGAGAGCAGGGTCGCCACCAGCGCGGCGCAGCCCTCGACCAGATGCTCGCAGTTGTCGAGCACCAGCAGCAGCTTGCGTGCCCCCAGCGCCGCCACCAGCGCCTCCCTGGCCGAGAGACCCGGCCCCGGCCGCACGTCCAGGGCCGCCGCCACGTGGTCGGGCACCAGAGCCGGGTCCGCGAGGGGCGTCAGGTCCACCCACGCCGCGGGCTCCGACTCGGCAGCCGTGAGCCTCGCCGCGAGCTCCAGGGCCAGCCGGGTCTTGCCGCTGCCACCGGCGCCGGTCAGGGTGACCAGGCGAGCCCTCGCCAGCAGCCCGGAGACCTGCTCGATCTCGGCCCCCCGGCCGACGATCGGGGAGAGAGGGGTGGGAACGGCAGCGGCGCTCAGCAGGGCTCAGGCTCTCCGGATGGTGGGGACGACCAGCGTTGGCGGATTCTCGAAGGCCGTGGAGGAGGTGTCAACCGGTGGCGGCCACCGCCCCGGGAGCCACCAGGGCTCCCGAAACCGCGGCCAGGGTGCGCAGCTCGAGTTGGTGGAGGCCCGGGTCGAGGGGCCTCGCCAGAAGTAGCTCGGTCTGTCCGGGCCGGACGGCGGCGAGGGCCGCCCGGCTGCCGTCCAGGACCAGCTCGACGGCGGCACCTTCCGGGGGCACTCGGTCGAGCGCGATGCGCAGGCCGGGGGTGCGCCGGCCGACCGGCACCCGGGTGACGAAGCGCCCTTCCTGGAGCCGCCAGCCTGAGGGCGTCTGGGCCGGCAGCGCCGGGAAGCCCAGACGGACCGCCGTGATGGCCACGAGGGGAGCGAGAGCCGGGTCCGCCTCGGCGGCGAGCAGGGCCTCGCGAGCGCCGGCGCGGTCTCCACGTTCGGCGAGGCGCCGGGCCTTGAGCAGCCAGTAGGGAGCCCAGGCGCGCGGGTTCGGGCTGCGGCTGCGCCGTTCGGCGAGCTCCGCCGCCGGCAGGTCGTTGGCGGCCAGGCTGGCCAGGGCGGCGAGGGGCTCGGGCGTCGCCTGGAGGGCGAAGGCCAGGCGCTCGAAGGCCTCTCCCGGCAGGGCAGCACGGCCGGCGAGCTCGAGATCGAGCCCCCAGCGCGCCCAGCTCTCGAGCGCGGCGGTGGTCTCGGGCCCCACCGGACCGGGAGGCAGCGCGGCCATGGCCCGGCTGAAGAGTGGCGCGAATCGGCCGTCGACCGGCATCTCGGCGAGCACGCCGAGCAGCAGGGGGCGTGCCGCGGCGCCCCGGCCGGCGGCTTCCCCGACCACCGCCCCGAGGCGGCGCTCGAGGGAGGCGGCGCGGCCCTCCTCCACCCGGCACCAGGCTCGCCAGTCCCGCTTCAAACCGAAGAGCTGGAAGAGCTTGGCCCAGGCCCTGGGGTCGTCCGGCATGGGTGCCAGGGCGTTGTCGAGGTCGGGCTCGACGGCCAGCCAGGGCTGGATGACCTGATCGAAGGAGGACGGATCCTCGAGCGCCGCGGCCACCAGCCGGCGGGCCTCGGCCTTCTTCGCCGCGGGCAGGAAGGCCCACAGCTCGAGGTAGGCCATGGCGAGGAAGCGACCGGGGTCGCGGCGGGCGGGCGCCAGGCCGAGCGCCCCGGCGAGGGGCTTTTCCCACGCCTGGGGCTCGGTCAGCAGGCGGCTGTCGCGGGCGAGGGAGCGCCCGAGGTAGACCGCGGCGCCTTCGAGCATCGCCGCCTCCCAGCTGGCGGGGGCCCGGCGCCGGGCCGTGGTGGCGGCGGTGAGGGCGGCCTCCACGCGCTGGCGCTGCAGCCCGGGGCGCTGCCCCGACGACAGCTCGCGCACGGTGCGGGCGAGCAGCAGTCGGGCGAGGTCACGGCCGAGGAGCACGGGGTCCCCCGTGTGCACCAGACGCTCGCTCTCGCGGTCGCCGGCGCCGAGCAGGACCCGCGCACTCTCGGTCGCCTGCCGTCGCTCGGCGCGAAAGGTCGCGAACGTCAGGACCGAGACGACCGCGAGGCCGAGGGAGAGGACGACCAGGGCGAAACGAGTGCGGGGGCTCATGGGAGAGGACGCCAGGATAGCAGCCCGCAGAGGCTCCCCGGGCGCTGGAGTATCCTGCCCACATGGTCCGCGGACTGCGTTTCCGCCCCCCCCGGACCCCGTGGTCGGCGCCGCTGGCCTGGGTCCTCGGGCGGGCTTGGGGTCCTCCCGAGGGAGCCCTGGAAGCTCCCGGAGATCCCGCGGAGGCGCTGAGCCTCGCCCGCCGTCTCGACCTCTCGGCGCGCATCGCCGCCCGGCTCGGTGCCGAGCGGTTGGAGGCCGAGCTGGGCACCGAGGCCGCCGAGGCGATGCGGCGGGATCGCCTGGGGGCGGCGGCGGTGGAGCTGGGCTGGCTGGCCCTGGCAAGGGAGGTGGCGCGGGTGGGGGCGGCGGCCGGGGTGCCGGTGGTCTTCCTGAAGTCGATGGCCCTGCGCCTCGCCGGACGGCTCGAGGATGGCAGCCGCCTCGCCTCGGACCTCGACGTCCTGGTGCCGCCGGCGAGCGCGGCGGCCTTCGTCGAGAGCCTGCTGGCCGGCGGCTTCCGGGCCGGTTCCGGCTCCGGCTACGAGCACCACCTGCCACCCCTCTTCTCCCTCGGGGGCATGGCCCTGGAGGTTCACACCCGGCTCCTGGGCGTGCACCTGGGCCGCCGCCGGGCCTCGGCGGAGGTGGCGGACCTCGCCGTCGCCGGCCAGCTCGAGCCCCTCGAGAGCTTCCAAGGGGAGAGCTTCGTGCCGGCGCCGCCCGCCCTGGCCGCCCATCTCCTGGTGCACGCCCTCGCCCAGCACGGTTTCGCCCCCCAGGCCTACCCGACCTTGCGCTGGATCGGTGACCTCGCCGACCTCGGCTTTCCGCAGCGCACGGGGCCGCTCGGCGAGCTGGTCCAGCACACCCGGGGTGCGCTGCCGGCGATCGAGGTCGAGGGGGCCGTGCGGCTGGTGCGGCGGCTGGTGGCAGGGGACCTCGGCCCTCTCGTCGAGGCGCCCGGAGATTCGGTCGAGGCCACCCTGCTGCACCATGGCCTGGCCGGAGCTCTCGATCCGGACTACGGCCCGTCCTTGCGCTTTCGCGACCTCGGCCGCCCGCTCACCGACCGCGGCCGTCTGGCGGGCCTGGCTGCCACCCTGGGCCGCGCGGTCTTCCCCTCCGCGGCCGAGCTGGACCAGATCTATGGCACCCGCGGCGGCACCCTGGGTCGTTTCGGCCGGCGCCTGGCCCGTCCCTTCGACCTCGCCGCCCGCGCGGCCCTCTACGCTCACAGCCGCTGGCGCCTGCGTCGCCGGGAGCGAGGCAGCTGATAAAGTCTCGCCTCCCCGAGCCGACCGCGATGAGCAAGAAGAGCCGCGCCGCGCCCAACCCCGCCGCTCCCGTTCCTGCCGCCACCCGCCGGACGCCGTGGGACGAGCGAGTCGCCTTCGGCCTGGTGGCCCTGCTGGTCGTCGCCAGCCCGCTCGCGATGTGGGCGGACGCCAAGGACCCCTTCCGTCTCCCCAAGCTGCTCATCGCCGCCGTCCTCGGCGTCGCCTCCCTGCTGGCCCTGTCCTGCGGCCGGGGGCTCGCCGAGAAGTGGGACGTGCCCGGTCTGCTCCGCCGGGCGGTCGTGCGGGCGCTGCTGCCCTTCGTGGTGGTGGCGGCGGCGAGCTGGCTCTGGACGCAGCACCGTGCCTACGTCGGCGAAGGCCTGATCGACCTGGTGGTCGGCGCCTCCTGCCTGGTGGGCTGGAGCCTGGCTTTCGCCGGCGACCGCCTGCGCCGCCTGCTCGAGCTGACCTTCTGGCCCGCCCTGCTGCTCTCGGTGGTGGCGGTGCTGCAGTACCTCGACGTCTGGGAGCCGCTGCGCTTCGCCCAGGGGGAGGAGACCCATCGCCTCGGGGTGACCGGCTTCGCCGGCAACCCGGGAGACCTCGGCTCCTTCCTGGTGCTGCCCAGCCTGCTGGCCCAGGCTCAGCTGGCCCGACTCGGCCGGGCCGGGCTCCGGCGTCCCGCCGCCTGGCTCGCCGCCGGCACGCTGGTGCTGGCGGGGCTCGCCATCGTGACCACCCAGAGCCTGACCGCCGTGGCCGGCCTCGGTGTCGGCACGGTGGTGCTCTGGGCCCTGGTGCTGCCGCGGCGCCAGGCCTTGGCGATCGCCGGTGGCGGCGCCATCCTGGCCCTCCTCGCCCTGCTCGCGGTGGCCCCCCTGCGAGAGCGGGTGGTGGAGAAGTGGGGGGACCTGACCTCGGGCAAGATCAACCGCCTCCTGACCGGCCGTCTCGACGGCTGGCGCGCCGCTCTCTGGATGTTCGAGCAGGCGCCCGTCGCCGGCGTCGGCTTCGGGGCCTACCAGGCGTGCTTCGGCGACGCGCGGTTGGCGCTGGTGGACCAGGGGGTGGAGTTCTTCCGCTCGCAGGAGACGCCGGTCTTCGCCAACGCCCACAATGAGTACCTGGAGGTGGCGGCGGAGGGCGGGGTGCTCGGCCTGGCGGCCCTCGGCTGGGGGCTGTGGGTGCTCGCGGGCAGCTTGCGCCGCTGGCGACCGCGCGCAGCCGCGGATCCCGAGCGAGGAGCCGACTCCGGGCGTAGGGCAGATCGGGCCCTGGCCTGGGCGGGCCTCGTCACCCTGGCGGTGATGGCCCTCACCTTCTTCCAGTTCCGCATCGCCCTGACCGGCTTCCCCTCGCTGCTCTTCCTGGCCTGGGTCTTCCGCTCCGCGGAGGAGGCGGGAGCATGAACGGGCGCGTCGCGGTCTGGACCCTGCGGCTGCTGCTGCTGGCCCTGCTGGTCGGGGTGACGATCCGGGGGCGGGACCGGCTGGGAGCGAGCGTGCTGCTCCAGCGCGCCGAGCTGTGGAGCTGGGAGGCCATGCGACTGGGCGAGGCTCGGACGAACATCTTGCGGGCGAACCTCGCGTTGCTGCGCCGGGCCGCCGAGCTGGACCCGGTCGAGCCGGGCATCCCGCTGGCGAGCGGCAGCGTCCACCTGCTGCTGGGCGGTCCGGCGGTGGCGATCGACTTCTACGAGCAGTCCCTCGCCCTCGAGAAGAGACCGGAGACCTACCTGAACCTCGGCCGGGCCCAGCTCGCCCTGGGGCGCGAGGAGGAGGCCCGGGCGAGCTTCGACCTGGCGCTCAAGCTCGACCCCCTGCTCAAATCCCAGGTGCCAGCCCCATTTCGAGCCGGTCCGGGCACTATCGAAGGGGAGGCGCGGGAAACCACGCCGGGTTCTCCGTAGTACGGTACTAGAGACGATCACCCGAGCCAGCGATGTCAAATCCCGACCGTCCCCGAGCGTCATCACGAGCGAAGCCGAGGGATCTCCACGGCGGCCGGTGCGGCTGGATGCTGGCCCTGGCGCTCTGCGGGCTGGCCGCCGCCCACGCTGAGGCGAAGCCCCAGCGCCCCCTGCGTCCCGGGCTGGTGGAGGTGATCTCTCCCTCGCCCGGCGCGGCGCTCGTCGCGGGAGAGGATCTGCTCATCGCCTGGCGAGCCGCGAGGCCCGGAGCTGAAGTCCTCCACGAATGGGAGGCATTCCTCTCCCTGGACGACGGTGCCAGCTACCCGGTGCGCCTCACTCCCCACCTCGATGCCGACGTCACCTCCTTTGCCGTTCGGCTGCCCGAGGTGGCCACGACCGAAGCCCGCCTGCTGCTGCGGTTCGGAGACGACGAGGTGGAGTGGGAGCTGCCGCTGCCCTTTGCCCTCGAGATCGGTCCCGCGCTCCTGCCCTCCGAGCCCACCCGCCGCGTCGAGCGGAGCGCCGGCGAGCCCGCTCGGCCGGGCCTCGCCGGGGTGACCCGCTGGCTCGAAGGCACCGGCCGTGGCCGCGACCTGGTCGAGATCGTGGTGGTCGAGGAGGACCTCGGCTCCCGCCTGACGCCGTGGCAGGTGCCCGTGGGCCTCGAGCTCACGGGCGACCGGCCCTCGCCACCGGAACTGCCCCAGGTCCTCGAGGGCCTCCGCCGCCTCGAGCCCGAGCCGCGGCCCCTGCCTTTGCCCTTGGGCCCTTCGAGTCTCGTCGACCCCCGTCTCGCCACCTGCCGGTTCAACGAGTGAGCCCCCGGCCACCGTGCCGTGGCCGGCCGGGCAGGGCCCGGCCCTCGTGAACACCGACAGCACCGGGGCGACGCCTCGGTAGCGGGAGATCTCTCGTGAACCGTCCATTCCTCGCGCGGCTCGTGGCCGCGTCCCTTCTCGCCTGCGCTTTCGCCCGGGGCGCCGCCGCCCTCGAGGCGCGACTGATCTTGCCCGACGGCCAACCGGCCGCGGGCATGCAGGTCAGCGTCGTCGGTCGCACCGGCTCGGTGCTCACCGACCGCGACGGCCGCTTCATCTTGAACCCCGATCCGGCCCTGCCCTTCCTGCTGGTCGTCACCGGCCCCGGCGACCAGGTCTTCTCGGCCATCGAGGTCAACGAGCTGCCGGCGGGCGCGCTGCTCGAGATCGAGCTCGTCGAGGCCTACCGCGACAGCATGACCGTGGTCTCGGGCGTCGCCCCGAGCGTCGAGACCCTGCCGGCCGCCGCCGCCACGCTGGTGACCGAGGAGGAGATCGAGCAGCGCCGGCCCCAGCGCATCGTCGACGCCCTCTACGGGCTGCCGGGTCTGTCCCAGACCGGTAAGAGCGCCGACAGCGTGCCGGTGATCCGAGGCCTGGGCGGCGGGCGGACCCTGATCCTGCTCGACGGCGCCCGGGTCACCACCGAGCGGCGGGCGGGGGCGTCGGCGACCTTCGTCGACGCGGCCGCCCTGGCCTCGGTGGAGGTCACCCGCGGCCCGGGAGCCGTGACCTACGGCTCGGACGCCTTTGGCGGCGTGATCGACGCGCGCAGCCGCGACCCCGAGGCGGGCCCCTGGAAGGTCCGTTTCGACTTGAGCGGCACGGTGGGCGGGATCGAGGACCGCGGCGGCCTGATCGAGGCCACGGGAGACGTCGGGGGTGGAGCCCTCCTGGTCCTCGGCCGGGCCCGCGAGGCCGACGACGGCGAGGCCGGCGGTGGCGACCCCATCCGCAATTCCGCCTTCGAGGACCGCGGCGCCGCCGTGCGCTACCTGCACGTGCTGCCGGTGGGAGTGCTGCGCCTGGGCTTGACCGTCGACGAGGCGGAGGACCTCGGCAAGCCGGCCGCCGACTCGGCCGCCATCCGCGCCTACTATCCCGAGGAGACCTCGCGACGCCTCACCGCCAGCTGGCGCTCCGGGCCCCTCGCCGGCTGGGAGGGCTTCGACGTCTCCACCTTCTACGGCACCTACCGGCTGATCACCGAGCGCGATCGGACCCCCACGGCGACCTCGAACCGGCGGATCGACAGGAGCGACATCGACTCCGAGGACGCCTCGCTGCGGGCCAGCGCCAGCCGCGCCCTGGGCGGCGGCCGGGTCAAGCTGGGTCTCGACGTCGTCGGTCGCTTCGGCCTGGCGGCGGAGGTGGTGCGGGTCAGCTTCGACGCCGCCGGCGCCGAGAGCGGGCGTACATCCAGCCTCGCGATCGAGGAGGCCAACCGCCTCGACACCGGTGTCTTCGCCCTTTGGGATCGGACTCTCGGCAGCCGTACCAGCCTGTCGGTGGGCCTGCGCGGCGACGTGGTGGAAAGCGAGAACAAGGGCGGCTTCTTCGGCGACCGCTCGCAGAGCGAGAGCGCGGCCTCCGGCCACCTGGCGCTGACCACCGAGCTGGGGCCGGGCCTCTCGGGCACCCTCCAGGCGGCCCGCGGCTTTCGTTCGCCGCTGCTCTCGGACCGCTACTTCCGCGGACCCTCCGGCCGCGGTTTCGTGATCGGCAACCCGGAGCTCGGGGCCGAGACCAGCGACCAGCTGGATCTCGCCCTGCGCTGGGTTAAGGGCCGCTCGTCGCTGGCCGTCTACGGCTATCTCTACCGGGTCGACGACCTGATCGAGCGCTTCCAGAGCGGCGACGACTTCGGGTTCCGAAACCGCGGCGAGGCGGAGGTGAAGGGCATCGAGGTCGAGGCCCAGGTCGTGCTCCCGGCGAGCTTCCAGCTCCAGCTGGGGGCGACGGTCGCCCGTGGCGAGGATACCGAGACCGGCGACCCGATCGCGGAGATCCCCTCGACCAGCGTCAACGCCGCCCTGCGCTGGAGCGCCGACCGCTTCTTCGCCTTGGGGCGGCTGGGTTGGGTAGCAGACGACGACCGCGCCGGCGCCACCGAGGTGGAACGCAACAGCTACACCACCCTCGACCTCGGAGGCGGCTACCAGATCCTCCCCGGGCTCGAGCTGCGGGCGATGGTCGAAAACGTCACCGACGAGCGCTACTTCGAGTCGGCCGACAACAACGCCCCGCTAGCCCCCGGCAGGAGCTTCCGGCTGGCGGTGGCGGGGAAGTTCTGAGGAGGGAGGCTCCGGGAATTCCCGGTGGCCATGGCGACTCCTCGTAGGCTGGGTTAGCCGCCTTCGGCGTAACCCAGCTCCTGCCGGTGCGAAAAGAGCTGGGTTACGGCCCTCACGGGCCTAACCCAGCCTACGGGCTGGCCCATCCCAGGCGCTGAGTCATCCCCTCACACCCCCCGGCTCGTCAGCACGATCTTCACCGTCCGCAGCAGGATCGCCAGATCGAGCCAGGGGCTCCAGTTGGCGATGTAGGCGAGGTCGTAGCGGAGCTTGTTCTCGGGCGTCGAGTGGTAGTCGCCGTTGACTTGGGCGAGGCCGGTCAGGCCCGGGGGGACGGAGAAGCGCTCGGCGTAGCCGGGCACGGCGCCGAGGTAGCGCTCGACGAAGCCCGGCCGTTCGGGGCGGGGCCCCACCAGGCTCATCGAGCCGCCGAGCACGTTGAGCAGCTGGGGCAGCTCGTCCAGCCGGTAGCGGCGCAGGAAGGCTCCGATGGGCGTCAGGCGCGGGTCGCCGCGGATGGCGAGCACCTCGCCCACCCCCTGCTCGGCGTCCCGGCGCATGGTGCGGAGCTTCCACACCGTGAAGGGCTTGCGGCCCAGGCCCAGGCGCTGTTGGCGGTAGACGATCGGCCCGGGGGAGGTCAGGCCCACCGCCAGGGCCGCCAGCACGACGAGAGGCAAGAGCAAGAGCAGCAACAGGCTGGCGCCCACCGCGTCCACCAGGCGCTTCAAGGGCCGGTTGACCTTCCACTCGCTCTGGCGCACCACCTCGATCAGCGGCAGATCCTCCACCCAGCGGTAGCGCATGCGACCGATCAGACTTTCGATCGGCCCCGGCAGCATCAGCACGTTGCCGGTGGCGGAGCGGGCCGCGGAGAGGTCGTCGAGCAGGCGGATCTGCCAGGCCCGGGCCTCGGTGGCGAGGATGATGTCGTCGATCTCGCCGGCGGCGAGCAGGCGGGGGAGATCCTCCACGGCCCCCAGCCGCGGCCCCAGCGGGCCTGCCGGGTCGGGCTCGGCCTCCACGGCCTCGTCGGGGGCCGGGGCGTGGCCGGCGATGACGATCGAGGCGGAAGCCAGGCTCGCAATCTTCAGGGCCAGCTCGCGAGCCGCGGGCCCTGCGCCCACCAGCGCCACCCTTCGCCCCGGCGGCCGGTAGCCCCGCTCCATCAGGTTGCGGAAGGCCCACAGCAGCAGGAAGTTCAAGGCCACGAAGAGCAGCAGCACCGAGCGGGGGAATTCGCGGTCGGTCAGGAAGTAGAAGCCGGCGAGCACCAGGCCCTGGAGGGTGGCGGCGGTAGCCAGCCGCCGCGCCTGCTCGGCCCCCAGGGCGCCCCGTGGAGGGTCGTAGAAGCCGAAGAAGTAGAGCGTGAGAGCCTGGGCCAGGGCGATGATCCACCACTCGCGGAAGAAGAAGCGGATGCGCTCCTCCGGCAGCAGGAACTGGGTGAACGGCAGGGGGAAGCGGATGCGCAGCAGAAAGGCCAGGTAGAAGGCGCCGACGGCGGCGCCCACGTCCCCGGCGAAGCGCAGCAAGCGCCAGCCGAGCGGGGTGGGGGTGAGGCGGTTCACGGTCCGTGCCTGGTTCCAGGGCCTAGCGACACCGAAGTCTAGCCCGAGCCCCCTCGCTTATACTCCCCGCGCCCATGAAGGTCACCGAGCACCTGGCCCGGGCCACCGAGCCGCTGATCAGCTTCGAGATCATCCCGCCCCTGCGCGGCGGCGATCTCGGCAGCCTGTTGGCGGTGATCGAGGCCCTGATGCCCTTCCGGCCGCCGTTCGTCGACATCACCAGCCACTCGGCCCAGGTGATCTACGAGGAGACCCCCCAGGGCATCCGCCGCAAGGTCAAGCGCAAGCGCCCCGGCACCCTGGGCGTCTGCGCCCTGCTCCAGAACAAGCACCACGTCGACGCCGTGCCCCACATCCTCTGCCAGGGCTTCACCCGCGAGGAGACCGAGGACTTCCTGATCGAGCTCAACTACCTGGGCATTGACAACGTCATGGCCCTGCGCGGGGACGACAGCGGCTACAAGAAGCCGCTCAAGGAAGGGCGCACGGCCAACGAGACGGCGATCGACCTGGTGACCCAGATCGCCGACATGAACCACGGCCGGTACATCGAGGACGACCTGCTCGATGCCTCGCCCACCCACTTCTGCGTCGGCGTGGCCGGCTACCCCGAGCGCCACGTGCGCTGCCCGAACATGAAGGCCGAGGTCAAGAACGTCAAGGACAAGCTGACCGCCGGCTCCGAGTACGTGGTGACCCAGATGTTCTTCGACAACGAGCACTACTTCCGCTACCTCGAGCTGTGCCAGGCCGAGGGGATCACGGCGCCGATCATCCCGGGGTTGAAGATCCTCACCAGCAAGCGCCAGCTGACCACCATTCCGCAGAACTTCTACGCCGAGATCCCCTGGGAGCTCTCCGACGAGGTCGAGAAGGCCAAGCCCGAGCACGTGGCCGACATCGGCGTCGAGTGGGCCACGCGCCAGTCCCAGGAGCTGCTCGACCGCGGCGTGCCCTCGCTCCACTTCTACGTCATGCAGGAGGCGAAGGCGATCACCGGGCTGCTCGGCCGGCTCAAGCTCTGAGCCGCGAGCCACCCGCTGCGAAGGGACGGAGGAGGCCCGACACAGTGAGCTCGCTCGCCCCGCGGCCCGGCCCCTCCCGCCTTCCCGGCCTCCTCGTAGCGGCCTTCCTCCTGGCGGCCCAGGCGCCGGGCGACGGTCGGGGAGACGGCGAGGAGTTGCTCCCCGGGCCGGCGCGAGAGCGCTTCATCGGGGCACAGGACCAGCACGTCTACCGTGCCGAGGTGGGGGAAGACCCCTTGCTGATCACGGTGGAGCAGCGTGGCATCGACCTCGTTCTCGAGCTCGTCGCTCCCGGGGCCGAGGGCCGCCAGGTCTCGGACTCTCCCAACGGCCGCTGGGGGCCGGAGGTTCTGCTTCTCCCGGCGACGGCGGCAGGCACCGTTCGTCTGGAGGTCCGCCCGGCGACCTGGGGCGTGCCCTCGGGGCGCTACGCGATCCAGATCGAACGACTGCGACGGACCACCCCGGAAGCCGTGCGCCGCGCCGAGGCACTGGCGGCGATGAGCCGGGCCGGCCAGCTCGTGCCCGGGCCCCCCGCGGGGCGCAGCGAGGCCCTGGCCGCCTATCGCAGGGCCGCCGCGGCTTGGAGCACGCTCGGCGACCCCCGCTGGCAGGCCGAGGCCCTGCTCGACGTCGCCGTGCTGGAGCAACTGGCCGGTGATCTGCGCGCCGCCCTCACGGCAGGCCGGCAGGCCCTGGCACTCTGGCGGCAGCTCTCCGAGCCCCGCCGTGTGGCGGCCACCCTCGCCGGCCTCGGCCTCTGCCACCAGAGCGCCGGAGAGGCGGCCATGGCGCGCGCCGCCATGGAGGAATCGGTCGCGCTCTGGCGCAGCCTGGACGAAACGGCCGAGGAGGAGAGGATCCGCGGCGACCTCTGTCTGCTGGAGCAGACCAGCGGTGACCTGTCCACCGCCCTCGCCTGCCACCAGGGGCTCCTCGTCCTCCACCAAGGCCACGACAACCCGAGCGGCGAGGCGACCGTGCGCAACAACCTCGGTGGCGTCTACGACTCGATGGGTGAGCCCGACGCCGCCCTCGAGCACTACGGCAAGGCTCTCGCCCTCTGGCAGGCGCTCGGCGACCGGGCCGAGGAAGCCAAGACCCTGAACAACCTCGCCGTGGTCCACCGCTCCCTGGGGGAGTGGCAGGAGGCGCTGCGGGTCTACGAGCGGGCGCGACAGATCCTGCTCACGCTCGGCAACCGGGTCGAGGAGGCCAAGCTGCTCAACAACGTCGGCTTCGCCTACGACAGCCTGGGCGAGCCGCAGCGGGCCCTGGTCTTCTTCGAGGAGGGCCTGCGCCTGCGCCGCGAGTCGGGCGACCGTCGAGGCGAGGTCATCTCGCTCAACAACCTCGGCGCCACCCGGCGGGAGCTGGGCGAGCTCGACCATGCCCTGGACCATCACCGCCAGGCCCTGGAGCGGGCCGTGGCCCTGGGGGACCGCCGCCAGGAGGCGCTCTCCCGGCTGGGGCTGGCCGAGGTCGACCTGGACCTCCGGGACACGCGGGCGGCCCTCGGCCAGCTCGAGGCCGCCCTTCCCCCTCTGCGCCAGAGCGGCCTGCTCTGGAAGGAGCTGCAGGCCCTCGGGCTGCGGGGTCGCGCCCTCGCGGCCGGGGGGCAGCTTGGGGAGGCGCGCGCCGTGCTCGAGGAGGTGCTGGCGCGGCGCCGGGCCCTGCGGGACCGGGCCGGTGAGGCCGAGACACTCCACGCGCTGGCGACGGTGGAGCGCCGTCTCGGCCTCCTCGTCGAGGCCCGCGGTCACGCCGCAGAGGCTGTGGCCAGGGTGGAGCAGCTGCGGACCGGCTTCGCCAGCGCTGATCTGCGCGCTGCCTTCCTGGCCACCCGGCGACGGGCCTACGAGCTGGCGATCGATCTCCTGATGGAGCAGCACGCCGCCGAGCCGGAGGGAGGCCACGAGCGGGAGGCGCTTGCGATGAGCGAACAGGTGCAGGCCCGCACCCTGCTCGACGCCCTGCACGCCGGGGGCGGCGGCAGGGGAAGCAGCGCCTCGCCCGAGCTGCTCGAGCGGCGCCGCTCCCTGCGCCGGCGCCTGAACGCCAGGGCCGCTCAGCAGGCCAGGCAGGGCGTCGAGGCGCGCGTCGAGACCCTCGGCAGAGAGATGGAGTCGATCCTCGCCGAGCTCGACGGCGTCGAGGCCGAGATCCGACGTCAGGACCCCGGCTACGCCGCGCTCAGCGAGCCGCCCGGGGTGAGCGCCGCGCAGATCGCCGGCCTCCTCGACCCGGACACCCTGCTGCTCGAGTACGCCCTCGGCGAGGAGCGGAGCTTTCTCTGGACGGTGGGCGCCCGGGGGCTCTCCAGCCACGTCCTGCCGCCCCGCGAGGAGGTCGAGGGCCTGGCGCGGCAGGTTCACGCGGACCTGAGCACGGCGGGGCCCGGGAGCGAGCGGCAGTCCGAGGCTGTGGAGCGGCTGGGCCGGATCCTCCTGGGCCCCGTCTGGCCCCAGGCGGCCGCTCTCCGCCGCCTCGTGGTGGTGCCCGACGGGGCGCTCCACGTGCTGCCTTTCGCCGCCCTCCGCCTGCCCGACCCCGGGCGAGGCTGGGACGCCTCCGGAAGCCGACGACCCCTCCTCGAGCATCTCGAGGTGGTCTACCTCCCCTCGGCCACGACCCTCGCGCTGCAACGCCGGAGACTGGCAGAGCGAGTTCCGGCTCCCCGCTGGGTGGCCGTCCTGGCCGATCCGGTGTTTTCCGCCCAGGACCCGCGTCTGGCCGAGCTCTCGCCCGGGGTCACGGCGGAACCAGGCCAGCGCGGGGCCGTTCCGGTCGTCTTGGAGACCCCGCCCGGCACCCCCTTCGAGCGCTTGCCCTCGTCACGGCGCGAGGGGGAAGCGATTGCCGCCCTGGCCCCCGCCGGCGAGGCGTGGATGGCCCTCGACCTGGCGGCCAGCCGGGAGGCCGTGCTGTCCGGCAAGCTGCGCGGCTTCCGAGTCCTCCACTTCGCCACCCATGGCGTGGCCGACACCCGCAACCCCTGGCTCTCCGGCCTGGTGCTCTCGCTGGTCGATGCGGCCGGACGAGCCCGCGAGGGCTTCCTCGGCCTGCCGGATCTCTACGAGCTGGACCTCGCCGCGGACCTGGTGGTGCTCTCCGGCTGCCGGACGGCGCTCGGCAAGGAGGTGCGAGGCGAGGGTCTGATGGGGCTCACCCGGGGCTTCCTCCATGCCGGGGTGCCGCGGGTGGTGGGCAGCCTCTGGCCGGTCGAGGACCGCGCTTCGATGGAGCTGATGTCGCGCTTCTACCGGGCGATGTGGCAGGACGGTCTCGCCCCCGCCGCCGCCCTGCGCCAGGCGCAGCTCTCCCTGAAGAGCGAGCCGCGCTACCGCGATCCCCACTCCTGGGCCGCTTTCGTCCTCCAGGGCGACTGGCGCTGAGATAGTCGGCGAGCTCGCGACAGGAGGGGAGTGGAAGGGCATGGCGACCCGCGCCAGCCCGGGGAAAGGAGACCGACCATGGGCTACGGAACCACACCCAGGAGATGGACCGTGAAGGATCCCGATGCCAAGGGCAACCCGACCTTCGATCTGGAGTCGGGAGACGTCCTGGAGCTTTCCGGGAGTGGCAACGGCGACGCTCTGAGCGTGGCGATCCGACACCGGGCAGGCGCCGCGGCGAATTGGGGCAGCGCGTGTGTCTACGATGACACGACCGACCCGGCGGCCCCGACGATCCAAGGGGGCCACCTGGCCAGTGGCGGAGCGGATCGCTTCGTGATCACCATCGCGCCCGCGCCTTCCGGCCACAAGGCGACCTCCGAAGGCGGCCTCTTCCCCAAGGACGGAGGGATCGGTGTCAACGGCACCTGGACGGCGGAGGAAGGCGGCTAGGAGAGGTGCTGGTCGCCGCCGGATATGATGGCGCTCTTCCTCGGGCAACGTCCGGCGCGGCCGGCCTGGCCGGTCCGCCCGGTCCGAGGCGCGACGAGCGCCATGAGCACCGACGCGGCAGCCGCGCCGGACGAGGCGGTGATCGCAGCCCACCTCGTCCGGCGGATCGCGGCGGGCGACGCCACCGCCGAGGGAGAGCTCGTCTCCCGCTACAGCCGCGGCCTGCTCTACTTGCTGCGTCGCCTCACCGGCTCGCCGGAGCTGGCCGACGACTTCCACCAGGAGACCTTCCGCATCGTGCTCGAACGGTTGCGCCGGCGGGAGCTCGACGAACCGGCCGGGCTCGCCGCCTTCCTGCGCGGCACGGCGCGAAATCTGGTGGCCGCCGAGCGGCGCAAGGCGGCCCGCCGGCGGACCGAGGGGGACGACGAGGAGCTGGCGCAGGCGGTGCACCCGGCACCGAGCCAGCTCTCCGCCGTGTTGCTCGACGAGGAAGCCCGCACCGTGAGAGAGCTGATCCGCGAGCTGCCTGCCGAGCGGGACCGCCAGCTGCTGCTGCGCTTCTACGTGGCCGAGGAGGACAAGGAGACCCTCTGCGCCGACTTCGCCCTCGACAGTCTGCATTTCAATCGCGTGCTCTTCCGAGCCCGCCAGCGCTTCAAGCAGCTCTTCGAGGCTTCCTGAGCCTGGGATAGACGCTATGGACCACCGTTACGTCGAGGAGCACCAGCTGATCGAGCGCTACGTGCTCGGCGGTCTGCCGGAAGACGAGCTGGCTTCCTTCGAGGAGCACTATCTCGCCTGTCCGGAGTGCCTCGACCAGCTCCAGCTCGCCGAGTCGATGGCGCGGGGCTTCAAGCGCGCCGCCGGCCAGGACGTGGCGCGCCTGGCCGCGTCCCGGCAGCTGGCCGTCCTGGCCTGGCTGTCCCGCCTCGGGCGGTCACGCCAGGCCGCCGTGTTGGCCATGGCGCTGCTGGTCGCCGTCCTGGTGCCGGGCGGTCTCGCCTGGCGGGAGTTGGGGCAGCGCGGCCGGGAGCTGGAGGAAACCCGTCAGGCCCTCGAAGGGGAGCGCCAGCGGGCCGCCGCGAGTGCCCGCCAGGCAGCCGAGGCCGAGCGGCTGGGGGCGGAGCTGGACGCCAGCCGGAGCGAGCTCAGCCGCGAGCAGGAGGCCCACGCCCGGGCTGCCGAGCAACTCGCGGCGGCCCGCCGGCCCCAGGCGAACGTGCCCATCCTCTTCCTCGGTGTGGAGCGCGGCGGGGGGGACCCCAGCCATCGTCTTCGCCTGCCACCGGCCGGCGGCTGGATCGTCCTCGCACTCGAGATCGATCCTCCACTTCGAGCCTCCTACCGCGCCGTCCTCCGCGACGGCACCGGTCGGGAGGTCTGGCGCGGCGACGGCCTGCATCCGAACCAGCTCGAGACCCTGAGCCTGAGCCTGCCCGCGACCCTGCTCTCGCCGGGGGTCTACGCCCTCGTGGTCGACGACCGCCGCTTCCCCTTCCGCGTCCTGCCCGCCGACTGAGCCGCTCGCCCTGAGACAGGGCGCCCCCGACGACCCCGGGGTCCGCCAGTCCGACATCTCGGAGGCGGCCGGGGCTTTGGTGACCGTGGGCAACGCCGGCGCCGACAAGCCCGGGCCGGACGACTCCGCGCCCGGACCGGCCCCCGGGGTCGATCCGGCTCGCGCGAGCGCGTGGCCCTCGAGATGTTGCAGGCCAAGGCCGTGCAGGGCCTCGCCTACCTGCGCAGCCCCGAGGCCGACCGGCGGCTGCACGGCCTCTGGCTGTGACCCGTTCTAGTTCCACCGGGTCAGTGCCTATCGGTTCGGCGAGCTCTGGCAGAACGACGGCACCGCGAGGCGCTTCCATTCGCCGAATCAGGTGCAGGTGGAGTTCCTCTGCGACGTGGCGGAGTTCCCCCGGGCCTTCGTGCCGATGAGCGTTCGCACCACCGCTCAGGCCGATGCCAACCAGCGGGCGATGGCGCGTTTCACCAATGGCCCCGGCTTCCGCTGCGGCAACCCCCGACCGTTCTAGGAGCTGCCGGTCGGTTTGACATCCGGGTGACCCTGCTCTAGATTCCTCCACGCATTACGAGCGGCCTGGAGGCGTGTGCTCCGGGCTCGGCAACCTGGGACGGACACCCAAGGTGCCCTCCCGCCCCAAGTGGCGGGAATGCGGCCGGAGGAGAGGATGCCCCGGCAACCAAGTGTCCAACACCACCCGCTCCAGGCTGCCGAAGCCCGTCTCGTCGTGCGAGGCGGGCTTTTCGTTTTCTCGAAGGAGCAGGGCCTTGAGCCAACCGATCCCGACTTCCCTCCGCCCTCCCGACCTCGACGAGCGCCGCGCGCGGCTCGAGGCGGCGCTCGCCGAGCGCGTCTTGGTGCTCGACGGCGCCACCGGCACCGCCCTCCAGGCGGTCACGCTCACCGCCGCCGACTTCGGCGGCCCGGAGCTCGAGGGCTGCAACGAGAACCTCTGCGCCACCCGTCCGGACGTCGTGGCCGGCGTCCACCAGGGCTACCTCGAGGCTGGCTGCGACGTGGTCGAGACCAACTCTTTCGGCGGCACGCCGCTGGTGCTCGCCGAGTACGGCCTGGCCGACCGGGCCTTCGAGCTCAACCGGCTGTCGGCGGCGATCGCCCGCGAGGTCTGCCGGCGCTTCGACACCGCGGACAAGCCCCGCTTCGTGGCCGGTTCGATGGGGCCGACGACCAAGGCCATCTCGGTGACCGGCGGCGTCACCTTCGAGCAGCTGATCGGTCACTTCCAGGTGCAGGCCGCGGGATTGGCGGCCGGCGGAGCGGACTACCTGCTGGTCGAGACCTGCCAGGACACCCGCAACGTCAAGGCCGCCCTGATCGGCATCGAGCGGGCCTTCGCCGAGCAGGGCTGGGGCCTGCCGGTGGCGGTCTCGGCCACCATCGAGCCCACCGGCACCATGCTCGCCGGCCAGGACGCCGAGGCCCTCGCGGTCTCCCTGCTGCACGCCGACCTGCTCTACCTGGGCCTCAACTGCGCCACCGGCCCGGACCTGATGCAGGACCACATCCGCACCCTGGCGGAGATCTCCCACGCCCGCGTCGCCTGCGTGCCCAACGCCGGCCTGCCCGACGACGAGGGCCGCTACACCGAGGGCCCCGAGCACGTGGCCGAGGTGCTCGCCCGCTACGTGGACGCCGGCTGGTTGAACCTGGTGGGCGGCTGCTGCGGCACCCACCAGGGCCACATCCGCTCCCTGGTCGCCGCGGTGGCCGGCAAGAAGCCGCGCACGCTGGTGCCGCACCACCGCTCCTGGGTCTCCGGCATCGAGGCGGTGGAGCTGACGGCGGACAACCGCCCCCTGTTGGTGGGGGAGCGCACCAACGTCCTCGGCAGCTTGAAGTTCAAGAAGCTGATCGCCGCGGGGGACTTCGAGGCCGCGGCCGAGGTCGGCCGCGCGCAGGCCAGGGCCGGCGGCCAGATCCTCGACGTCTGCCTGCAGGACCCGGACGCCGACGAGATCGGCAACGTCGAGACCTTCCTCGACAAAGTGATCCGCGTGGTCAAGGCGCCGCTGATGATCGATTCGACCGACGCTGCCGTGATGGAGCGGGCCCTCGCCTGGTGCCAGGGCAAATCGGTGCTGAACTCGATCAATCTGGAGGACGGCCTCCACCGCTTCGAGAAGGTGGTGCCCCTGGCCCGGCGCTTCGGCGCCGCCCTGGTGGTCGGGCTGATCGACGAGCAGGGCATGGCGGTGACCGTCGAGCAAAAGCTCGAGGTGGCGAGGCGCAGCTACGACCTCTTAACCGGGCGGTTCGGCGTGGCCCCCGAGGACCTCTGGTGGGACGCCCTGGTCTTCCCCTGCGGCACCGGGGACGAGAAGTACCTCGGCTCGGCCGGATTGACGATCGAGGGGGTGCGGCGGCTGAAGGAGGAATTCCCGGACACCAAGACCATCCTCGGCGTCTCGAACGTCTCCTTCGGGCTGCCCGCGGCCGGCCGCGAGGTGCTCAACTCGGTCTTCCTCTACCACGCCACCCGCGCCGGCCTCGACGCCGCGATCGTCAACACCGAGCGCATCGCCCGCTACCCCGAGATCCCCGAACAGGAGCGGCACCTGGCGGAGGCGCTGATCTTCCTGCCGCCGGGGGACGTTAGAGCCGGTGACGCGGCCGTCGCCGCCTTCGCCGAGCACTTCAGGGGCCGGGCGGCCACGGCCCGGGTGAGCCATCGGGCGGACCTGCCGCTCGGCGAGAGGCTGGCCCGGGCGGTGGTCGAAGGTAGCAAGGAAGGGCTCCACGAGGACCTGGCCCAGGCCCTCGCCGATCCCGCCTGGCCGGAGCCCCTCGACGTCATCAACGGTCCCCTGATGGCCGGCATGAGCGAGGTCGGCCGTCTATTCAACGACAACCAGCTGATCGTCGCCGAGGTGCTGCAGAGCGCCGAGGTGATGAAGGCCGCGGTGGCCTTCCTCGAGCCGCACATGGCGCGCGCGGAGGGCTCCACGCGGGGCAAGGTGCTGCTCGCCACGGTCAAGGGCGACGTTCACGACATCGGCAAGAACCTGGTCGACATCATCCTCTCGAACAACGGCTTCACGGTGATCAACCTGGGCATCAAGGTGCCCTCCGAGCAGCTGATCCAGGCCGTGCGCGAGCACCAGCCGGACGTCATCGGCCTCTCGGGCCTCTTGGTCAAGAGCGCCCAGCAGATGGTGCTGACGGCCGGCGACCTCGCGGCGGTGGGGGTGGACACGCCCCTGCTGGTGGGGGGAGCGGCGCTCACCCGCCGCTTCACCCACCGCAAGATCGCCGCGGCCTACACCGGCCTGTGCACCTACGCCAAGGACGCCATGACCGGACTGAAGCTGGTCGAGCGCCTGCTCGATCCCAAGGAGAGGCCCACGCTCGAGGAAGAGGTGGCGGCGCTGATCGACAGCGATCAGGTGGTGGTGGAGAGCAACTTGGACGTCGAGCTGGCCGCTCGCGCGGGGGTGGAGTCGATCCGCCGAGACCTGCCGCTGCCCCGCCCGCCGCACCTCGCGCGGGCGATCGAGAGTTTCGACCCGGCGGAGGTCTGGCCCTGGATCAATCCGCAGATGCTCTACGGCAAGCACCTCGGGCTGGGCGGTTCGATCCGTGCCCTGGCCGAGAGCGGCGATCCCAAGTACAGAAAGCTGCGCGCCACCGTCGAGGAGGTGGAAACCTGGGCTCGAGCCGAGGGAGTGATGCCGGTCTCGGCCGTGTGGCAGTTCTTTCCCGCGCGAGCCGAGGGGGATCGGCTCATCCTGCTGAGCCCCGAAACGGGGGCCGAGGTGGCGCACTGGGATCTGCCGCGACAGAAGCGCCAGGGGGGGCTGTGCCTCACGGACTACCTACTGCCGGGCGATCACGTGGCCCTCTTCGTCACCTCCGCGGGCCGCGGCATCCGCGAGCGGGTGGAAGAGCTGAAGAACCGCGGCGAGTACCTCAAGAGCCACACTCTCGCCGCCCTAGCCCTCGAGACCGCCGAGGCCGCGGCCGAGCTGGTGCACTCGCGTCTGCGCGCGGCCTGGGGCTTCCCGGATCCGCCGGACCTCAAGAAGCAGGACGCCTTCGCCGCCCGCTACCGGGGCAAGCGCTACAGCTTCGGCTACCCGGCCTGCCCCGACCTCGGAGGCCAGCGAGCCCTCTTCGCCGCCCTCCATCCCGAGGAGATCGACGTCCACCTGACCGAAGGCGACATGATGGACCCCGAAGCCAGCGTCAGCGCTCTCGTCTTCCACCACCCGGACGCGCGGTATTTCGGGGTGTGATCCCTACCTCCTCCCGCCCTCCGCCAGCTCCCACTCCCGCCGGGCCGTGTTGCCCACCAGGTCCACGGCCTCGACCCACAGCACCCAGCTGGGGGTGGCGCTGGTTGCCAGCTTGGGGCGACCGATGCCGAAGCGGAGGGTCTCGACACCGCAGGCTTCGTCTCTGGCGGTGACGTGCAGCACTTCGGTCTCCGCCAGCCGGCTGTCGCCGACTCCCCGGACGAAGATCTGCGGCCGGTCGGAGGCGGCCAGGGCCACCCCCTCGGTGCCGGTCGTGGGCACCAGGGGCACCCAGCGGCGGCCATCGCTCGACCACTCGAGGCGGGCTCCCTTCTTCTCGAGCGCCTTGCGCTCGTGGCGGCTCGGCTCGGCGGCCCCGGTGCCCGGCTGGCCGAAGCGGACGAAGCGCTCGGCATCGCCCCGGGCGGCCTCGATGGTCGGCGCGACGTCGTCGTAGTAGAGCTCGACAGGAGGGAGCGACGCGATGTTGCCGGCGCGGTCTCGCACCGCGCCCTCGAGCCGGTGGGGCCCGGTGGTGAGCGCCCCCCAGGCGGCCGCCGCTACCGGTTTGCCGTCGAGCACGAGGCTCCAGTCCGCCGTGCCGCTGCCGGTGTCCTCGGCGTGGGGAACCACCCGCCCTTCCGGCCCGAGCAGGATGCGCTGGCCGCAACCGGCCCGAGGGCCGGTCAGGTCGAGGGCGACCTTGGGCGCCTCGTGGTCCAGACGACCGGCGACCACGATCAGGGCGGCGGCCTGGGCGGGGTAGCCGTCGAGCCCCGAGGCCGAGATCGCCGTCACCCGCCAGTGGTAGGTGCCGGGGGGCAGGGGCTCAGGGGGGGCCCATTCCGGCGCCGACAGATTTGTCGCCCGCGCGCGCAGCTGGCCACAGCTCGGCTCCTCGCACAGCTCGAAGAGGTAGGAGGCGGCCCCGGCCACGGACTCCCAGCGGAAGCGGAAGCCGCTGGCTTCGGCCGGGCTGCCCGCGGGCGGCGCGACCAGCCGGGGCGCGTCGAGCAGCTTCTCGGGCGGCAGGGGCGGCTTGCCCTCCGGCACGTTGGTGCCCATGCCCCGCCCGACCGCCACCCGGGCTCCCTTCGCCTCGACGTCGCTCGCCCCCTCGTAGACCATCAGCTGGGCACCGCCGTCGCCCGGTCGCCGGGCGCGGGTCTTGAGCGAGCCGTCCTCGCCCGGCCGGGGCGCCGCCTTGGCGCCGCCCAGCACGATGTCGATGCCGCGAGCCCGGGTCGGACCGCTCTGGGCCTCGAGGTCGCCCTGGCCGGCGACGATCTCGATCTCGTCGCGGCTGACGCCGCGCAGGGTCGCGCCCATCCGCCGCATGAACACCAGGGAGCTCTCGGAGACCGACAGCTCCGAGCCATCGCCGAAGCCCAGGCGGGTCGAGGAGCGCTCGCGGGTGCGTACACCGTCCCTGTCGCGCAGCAGCTGATCGACCTGGGCGCTCTCCCAGGCCATCGGCTCCGGCTTCTGGTCGACCTCGCGGTGGACCCGCATCACCCGGGCCGCCTCCGCCGGCACCGGCTTCGACAGGTGGAGCTTGAGCCGCAGGCCGATGGCCAGCACGTGGGGGTCGCGCAGGTCGGGATTGAGCCGCCAGTTGGCCTCCCAGAGGGCCTCGTTGCCCGAGAGCCGGCGCGAGAGGTCGCGCAGGGTGTCGCCGGCGCGCACGGTGTACCAGCCGGTCTGCGGCGGCGGCTGGGCAGCCGCTGGGATCTGGAGCGCGGCGGCGAGACAGAGGGCGAGAGCACAGGCCGGGGCTTGGCGAGGCCAGGTCTGGTTCATGAGGTCCTTTTCTCCTGCGGCCGTGGGCCGCCGGTCGGCTGAAGAGGCGAGGTCATCATGGTACCCCCCGCAAGCGTCAGTCGCTCGATGGCGGCAAGGGGTCCCGGGTCCCAGCGCCAGCCCCCGGCGGCGACCAGGCCTTCGAGGGTCGCCACCACCGCCTCGGCGCTCTTCGGCCGGTTGGCCGGCACCTTCTCGAGCAGGCTCATGACGCAGGCCTCGACCTCGGGCGCGAGGCCGGGGCTCCAGCGGTCCGGAGGCGCCGGCTCGTGCTCGAGGGTCCGTTTCAGGGCCTGGTGGGTGTCGCGGGCGGCGAAGGGGGCCTGCCCCACCAGGCACTCGTAGAGCACCACGCCGAGGGAGAACAGGTCGCTCCTGGCATCGGAGCGGCCGTCGCGGAGGGTCTCCGGAGCGATGTAGCCGGGGGTGCCGAAGAAGGTCTCGGTGGGCCGGGCCACCGAGGTCACCAGCTCGGCGATGCCGAAGTCCGTGACCTTGATCGCGCCGTCGTAGCCGAGCAGCACGTTCGAGGGCTTGATGTCGCGGTGCACGATGCCCTGGGAATGAGCGGCGGCGAGGGCGCGGGCGATCGCCAGTCCGAGGGTCGTCGCCTGCTCCCCGGTGAGGCTGCCACGGGCCCACAGCAGGCGCTCGAGGCCCACGCCGTCGACGTGCTCCATGGCGACGAACGCCAGGTCGCCCACCGCCTCGACGTCGTGCACAGCGACGATGTTGGGGTGCAGGAAGCGCGCGGTCATCACCGCCTCGCGGCGCAGCTGGCCAGCCAGCTCCCGCCGCTTGGGCTCGGCCAGCCCGGAGCCCAGCCGCACCGTCTTCAAGGCCAGCCGGCGCTCGAGCTTGGGGTCCCAGCCGAGGAAGACCGTGCCCATCGCGCCGCTGCCGATCAGCTCGAGGACCTGGTAACGACCGAGGAAGACCTTGCCCAGCTCGTCGCGGTCCTGCAAGTGGCGCTCGAGGATGGCGAAGGCCGTGCGCAGCTCGGCGAGCTCGTTGCCCGGGCTGGCGCTCGGCTGCATCCCGACGAGCCGCATCTGAGCCGTGGCCAGGTGTCGGATCGGTCGTACCAGGCTGATGTGCCCCGCCTGCCAGAGCAGGCCGACCAGCACCAGGGCCAGGCCGAGGGTGGTCAGGGAGTGGCGGCGGGTCTCGCGGCGGATCTTCTCTGCCAGATGGGCCGGCTGGCGGGACAGCACCACCCAGCCGTGGGTCCCCACCGGGGCGAAGGCGCCGAGGACCTCCTCGCCGTCCGGCCCCTGGTAGAGCCCGGCGCCGCTCACCTGGCCGCTGCGGCCGGCCGCGAGCTGACCCTCGGGGAAGGAGGAGAGATCCCGGGCAGAGCCGGCGAGCACGGCGCCATGGGCGTCCACCAGCACCAGGTCGGCCTCTTCGGCCGTCAGCTCGAAGGCGGCCACCGCCTCCTTCAGGGGTGCGGCGTCGGCCACCAGCCGCAACCGGGCGCCGTCCGTGCCGAGGGGGAGGTCGCGGCGCAGCCAGGTCTGCTCGCCGGCCGTCGCCACCTCGACCTCCTCACCCTGCCGCAGGGGGCGCTCGGCCAAGGGGGCAGCGGCGGCCAGGTCGCGGCGTTGGGCGCGCACCACCAGGGTGCCGTCCGCCGCCAGGACCGACAGGGAGGCGAGGTCGGGGCGCGACTCCAGAGTGCCGGCCAGCAGGGCCTGGGCGGCGTCGGAGCGGGGATCCGCGACCAGGCTCGGGTGGCCAGCGAGCGAGCGGCCCAGGGTCTCGAGCCCGTCCAGGAAGCCCGCCGTGCGCTCGGCGGCCGTGCGGGCGGTGATGCTGTGGGTCTGCAGCACCTGGTCCTGGAAGCCGCTGCGCTGGACCCTCTGGAGCAGGAAGAAGGCGGTCAGCAGCGGCAGCAGCCCCACTGCCGTCAGGGCCAGCGCGATGCGCAGGGTCAGGGAGAGGCGGGGTCGATCCATCGTCCTCGGGTTTTTGGGGAGTCTCCGGGGCGCATCATCTCGCAATCCCGTCCATTTGGCTCATCCGCCGTAGCGCTCGGCAGCGAGGTGTCGAATACCCTGAGGGAAACAGACCTCCTCTCGCGTCCACTACACCGAGAGCGGACTGCCTCCGCTCCCTCGACCCTGGAGACCTCGGAATGAGCCTCGAGCCTCGAAGCGCCTCGCCTCCCGCCCGCCCCCGCCGTTCCCACCTCAACCCCCTTCCCCTTCTTTCCGTCCTGACCGGCTTCCTGGTCGGCCTGCTCGCCGCTCCCCCCGCCACCGCCCAGCTGTCGGTCTCGCCCCATTGCAGCAGCGTGGTGCTCTCGGGGATGACCGCTGGCGGCCGGGTGGCGGTGGTGGGGGTGACCCGAGAGGAGAGCGCCTACTCCGGTAAGGGGTATCTGGTCGAAGCGGTGGCAGTGGACGCCAACGGCGACACCCGCGAGACGGTGCCGCTCGACTTCGCCCTGGGCTTCAAGACCCTGCTGGTGGGCATCGACCTGGCGAGCGGGCAGACCGTGGTCTCGACCCCGCCGGGCTTTGCGGCCCAGGTGGCGACTCTGCCGCCCGGGGCCTACCAGGCCGGCGTGCTCGACACGGTGCCCACCCTGACCGTGCCGCGGGAGTGGGTGAAGCTGCTGCTGGTGCGGCCGGGGGTGGGCGCCTGGGGGGCGGAGGTGCGCGAAGGAAGTCCTCACGGCCCCGACGAGGTAGGCGACGGCGAGGCCTACGTGCCCTGGACCGAGTGGC
>JBIOYC010000191.1:0-7636 GCA_044869955.1 Thermoanaerobaculia bacterium
TCGACTTAGGCGGCGGCTGGCACGTCAACCGGCACCTCGAGCTTCGCCTGACGGCCAGGAACCTCGGCGACAAACGCTACTTCGGCGCCGCGGACGAAACCGCCGACCGCGCGGTGGGGAGGAGCTACACGGTGGGATTGAGCGGGAAGATCTAGGAAGGGGCAGCCGCGAAGAGATGCAGTGGAGCAGGGGCGCATCACCTGCGCCCCTGAGGCATACTTCGCCCGTGCCGAGCCAGTTCGAGCCAAAGAACCCAGACTTCGAGCTGGTCGTGCGCGAGAGCTTCGCGCGGCAGGCGCACATGGAAACCTTGGGGGCGAGCCTGGTGCGGGTGGCTCCGGGCGAGATCGACATCGCGATGGACCACTCGCCGCGGCACACGCAGCAGGACGGCTTCGTCCACGCCGGCGCCATCACCGCCATCGCCGACACGGCGAACGGCTACGCCGCGTTCACGCTGGCGCCGCCCGGCACCGCCGTGCTCGCCGTCGAGTTCAAGATCAACCTGCTGGCGCCGGCCCGCGCGCCGCGCTTCCTCGCCTGCGGCCGGGTGCTGCGGCCCGGCCGCACGCTGACCGCATGTCTGGCGGAGGTCTACGGGATCTCGGGACCGGGTCGTGAGCTGGTCGCGACCATGCTCTCGACGATCATCATCCGGGCCCTGCCGGCCGGCTGAGAGCGCTCACCAAGGTCCTCTCCGCGATCGAACTGGGCTGGCTGAGCCCCGGCCGACCGGATCTTGCCGGGATCGGTGGGTTGGACTAGACTTTTGGGCGTCTGGAATCTGCGCAATGCCCACCAAGAAGGGCCGGCCCCGCCGCCAACAGGATCTCGAGGTCTTCACCGCCCGGCTGACGCCTGAAGCCAAGGAGCGGCTGATGGCCTTGGCTCGGCTCCAAGGGAAGCACGCCTACAAGCTCCTGGAAGACGCCTTCTGGACGCACTGGCAGCAGTTGCCCGAAGCCACCAGGGCTGGTGCTGAGACGATCATCTCGACGGTCCAGCAAATCCGAGACTCCACCCGCTAACCGGACCTGCACTCGCCTCTCCGCCGCACTCGCGGTTGAATTCCAACACGCCCTAGCCGTCAGCGGGCGAGCGTTTGGGTCGGGTTACACCCTCGCTTCCCCGCCGCAATCGATCGCCGCCACCTCTGCCAATGGTGATTCGCAGCTCGCTGCCACTCTCACCTTCGGGTTGGATTATTATTTGACATCTGACAGTCTAGACATCTAGACTTCTATTCATGGCGTCGGCGCCAATGAGCCGCCAGTGCCTAGCGCAATGCTGCCCACGTGGGCTGACATTCAGGGCGAAGGTGGTTGGCGGTCGGTAGTTGGAATAGCAAGAGGAATGCTCGAGGCTGATTTCGGGAGGGGGCATGGGCGAGCAGATTCACATCAGTCCACAGCTTCTCGACGAGCTGAGCAAGGAGGATCTCGACCTTGCGATCGACCTGCTGTGCCGGCTTGCGGGACACTTGGCAGAAGAGTGTTCAGTGTGCCGAATCGGGGCCGAGGCAGCGGGCATCCTTGACTCCGCCCTGCGGCATCTACCAGACGAGGAAGCCGAGAGGCCCCAACCGGACTATGAACCGCTCGTCGCTCGGACAGTCGCCGCTGCCCGCCGCTTGCTGCGCGATCTTGGCTACCCACGTCGGGCCTCGACAGACCCCAAGGCTGTAGTCGACCGCCTGAGGCGGTTTCTGGAACTGGGTCGGTCGGCGCGCTGGCTGGCGGCCGTCGAGGACTCCGCCCTTTGGAACCCCGAGTTCGCTGAGGCGATGCTTCAGTACACCCGGGACGAAGCGATACCCGCGGGAGGCCAGTCGGAGGATCTGGCCCGGTTGGCGATCTGCGTGGTCGAGAGGATCGACCCGAGCGATGTACCCGGCCCATTGCTCCGCGATCTCCTGGCTCAGGCATGGGCGCTCCTCGCCCGTGAGTTCATGGCTCTGTCGGCGCAGGGTGCCGCCCACCATTCGCTCCAGACCGCCGAGTTGCTGCTGAGCGAGGGGACTGGTGATCCCCTGGCGGCCATTCGCGTCCTCGAAGCGCGGGTCTTCTGGATCTGGCGATGGAGCAACCCTGCGGCAGCGCTGCGCGAGGTAGGGCACATGAAGGATTTGGCGAGGCAGGCGGCGAGTCCCCGGCATGAAGGCGAATGGCGGTTGTGGGAGAGCTTGGTCCTGGGTGCGCTTGCCCGGCCTGCCGAAGCCCGCAGGGCCTTCGAGGCAGGGATGATGCTGCTCGGTCATGTGGGAGAGGATGTGTATCGGCGTGTCCTGGCGCTTCAGGATCGGCTTAATCTCTAGGCGATATCTCCTCGGAGACGCAGAGGCCGCTGAGCCGCAGCGCGGCAGTCCGCGGCATAGGCTGTGGCGAAAACAGCGAAGAAGCTGCACTCTTTCTATAGAGCCGCTCCATCGGGCCGGCACGGCGCCGGCTCAGGACGCCGCTCTAGAGGAGGAGCGCAATGTCCCTTTCCCGTCGTCCCCGCCACATCGCCCTCGGCCTGTTGACCATGGTGGCCCTACAGTTTCCGCTTCTCTCGCATGCACAGCCTGTGGCCAGGGCAGTACCTTCCGAAGCCTGGACCGTCCTGATGACGCGGCTCTGGGAAGCGTTTTCGCAGGCGCTTGGCGAACTCGGCGCCAGTCCCGACAAGGAAGGCTGCATGATGGACCCAGGTGGCCACCCGATCTGCAATGGCGTGGCTCCACAACCCCCAGGCACAGTACTGCTGGCTCAGCCGGAGCTCGCTGATATGGACAAGGCGGGCGGCTAGAATAGTGCGACCGCATCAGTGCGCTGAACAGCCCGCAGCGGAGCGCTTCAAGGCGGCGCACAGGCGCCGCCGGTTTGAGGCCCGCGGCGCTTTTCAGACTTTTGTCCATCTAGGGTGCATGTCCGGCACTAAGCAAAGAAGAAGCTCCATCTTCTTCGCGGAGGGAACTCCCGGATGTCGAACCTGCACTTGACCCTCGACCTCCTGCTGGCCGTCGCCCGCGGCAAACGCAACCAGGGGGACGTGGTGGCGGCGATCTCAAACCACCTCTTTGAGCTCTGCCCGCGGTGCCGCGAAACCTTCGCCGAGTATCTGGCCGTGGTGGCTGAGACGGGCGAGCCAATCCTGACCGACCCAGGCGAAGATCAGGAGCTCGCGCGAGCAGCTGTAGCGGAGGACGCATCTTCTTTCGAGCGGGTGAAGTCGGCTATGCGGGGCCGGTGCGGTTCCCTGTTGAGCCTGCCAATGGCTGAGCGCCTGCGCGAGGTAGAGAGGGACCCAAGGAGCTACCAGGGCCCTGCTCTGGCGGATCTGCTCCTGGAAGAGAGCCTTCGCTGCCTGCCGAACCATTCCCAGGATGCGTTCGCCCTGGCTCGCCTGGCGAGGGCCGTGCTCCGCAATACTGAGCCGTCGCCGCTGGCGAAAGTCCTGTACGCGCGTGCGACCGCGCACTTGGGCAACGCACTGCGCGCGCAGGGCCACCTAGCCGAAGCAGCCGAGGCTCTGGCAGACGCGCGTTTCTTGCTGCGCGAGGAGGGTGGAGGAGAGCGGCTGGTTCAGGCCGAGATCGATGCCTTTGAAGGCTCCCTGCGGCGGGCGGAGCGGCGCTTCGCCGAAGCGATCGAACTGCTGCGGCGAGCCTTGATGGTCTATCAGCTCGAGGAACGGGCGGAGGAAACGGCAGGCACCCTCCTGAGGCTCGGGATGGTCCACCGTGAGCAAGGCAACCTGGAGGAGGCGCTCTTGGCGACCTACCAAGCGCTGCAAACGCTCGGGGACAAAGGCAGCGAGAGCCTGCGCCTCATGGCGGTCCACAACCTCGCCGTGCTGCTCAACGAGGGTGGGCAGCCAGCCGATGCACGCGAAGCGCTGGAGGAACACCTCGCCCTCTACCAGCGCTTCCCGGATGCCTGGACGCAACTCCGTCGCTTGTGGCTGGAGGGCAAGATTGCCCGTCGTCTCGGAGAGCTTGAGTCAGCCGAGCTGTCTCTGCTCGCCGTGCGAGCTGGCTTCCTCCGCCAAGCCATCGGCTACGACGCCGCCCTCGTGTCGCTTGATCTCGCAGGGCTCTACCTGGATCAAGGTCGCACTACAGACGTGAAGCGCTTGGCCGAGGAGAGCGCTCCGATATTCGGTGCCCAGGATGTACATCGCGAGGCAATGGCCGCGCTGACGCTATTCCAGGAAGCGGCGCGCCTAGAGCAGGTCTCTAGTGGATTCCTGGCGAAATTGATCGCCTACCTGGAGGCCGCGCGGCTCAATCCGCGGCTAGCGTTCCAGAGTCCCGAGACTCGTTGACCCGCCGGGTAGCCTGCCTCTCGATCGGCCTCCCGCTGCTCCTCAGGGGGATCCCTCTTCGGCTTCCGGTGCAGCCAACTGAAGGCGGAGCTGCGCTGCCGGTGCCAGGTAGCCGGACTGACAACGGGCGCGCTCCGCCAGCCACGCCGCAAACTCGGCCTCGTTCACCATCTCACGCGGCCCGAGACAGACCCGATACTCCCCGGGAGCCAGCCGGGGCACGTGAAATCCGCTGTCGTCCTGGAACTGCACCCCATGGCCTGCTGCCCAACGGAAAAGGCTAGTCACCGGTAGCGGCAGGCCGTTCTGCTGGAAGATCACCGTAGCCTTGCCGTTCTGGAACTCCTGGACCGTGTAGGGCGCGGCCACCTCCAGATCGCCAGCCTCCTCGCCGACCTGAAGGAGCGGCGGCTCCGGGCCAACCGGCACCTCGAACGTGGTCAGCGCGTGCCCGGGCGGGCTCACTGTGATGGCGAGACGCTGTGAGCGGCCGGGGATGCGCACGGCGAACGAGCCCTCGAGGTCGGTCCGGGCTGCTTGGATGCTGGAGCTCGGAGGAGACAGCGTGGACACCATGACAGCGGCGCCGGCTACGGGGCCTCTCGGAGAGCGGACCTGGCCGCGGAAGGTCTTGGTGGCCTGGAGCGTGAGGATCACCGGGCCAACGGGCGCCTGATCTCTCAGCTCTACCAACAGCGGCTCGCTGGTTAGGCGACCTTCACCTGTCGCGGCTTCGGCTGTGATCTCGACGCGGCCCTCCGGCATCGCCCGAACGTCAAAGGCGCCGTCCTTCTCGGTTTCTTCCTGAACGACCGCCATCGGCGAGCTTACCCTGACCGCGGCCTTGGGAATGGGTTGCCCCAGCGCGTCGAGGACGCTTCCGAAGACCTGCGTATCCGGGAGGCGAATTCGAACGCGCGCCAGCCCTCGGTCGTTCGGATCGACCTCCACCTCGCAATGCGTGGTGAGCGGAGGGTCAGTCGCACCGACGTCCACACGCCAGGTGCCGGCGTTGGGGAGTGCGCCACGGAACTCCCCCTCCTCGTCCGCCTCCATGGCGACGGAGACTGCACCATGGCGACCGCCAAAATGCAGGGTGGCCGCGATTGGCCCATCACGATAGGTCACCGTGCCCTCGACCCAGGTGAGTGCAATCTCGAGGTCCACGGCTGCGCTGTCCTGACTCGTGATGGCGATCTCGCGCTGCGAGAGCAGTCGGTTGCCCTGGGAGTCCGCGACCATGGCCCAAAACCGACCCGGTGCCTGGTCGCGTAGGCGTACTTTGCCACCCGCATCTGCCACGCCTTCGAAGGCCGGCGTCCGATCCACGCTGGCGCTGAAATCGGAGTGGCGGTTGATGGTCACCCTCCAGGGCTGCTGCGCCCAATCGAGCGAGGGATGAATCGTAAACTCGATGTCGAGCGGGGGCTCCAGAACGAGGGCCTGCTTGAGGCACGTCTCAGCACCCGGCCAGACTTCGATGGGATATGCCTTGGCAGCAGAGAAACCGGGCTGTGAGACTTCGAGCACGTAGGTCCCCGGCGGGACACCGCCGATCTGAAAGAAGCCTCCCTGATTCACCTGCGCGTCGAAGGTTACCTTGCGGAGCTGTTCCGTCACGCCAACTTCGGTCGTGCCCGCTGCGAGCAGTGGTGCAAGGCGGGCCGTACACTTTCCAAGCGCTACGGCGCCGCCGCTCACTTCCACGCGCCCGGCTACCGACGCACCGGGCCGCAGCTCCAGGGCGCCGAGATCCGTGGGCCGGTCGTGGCGAAGGGCTGCGGACCAACGGTAGTGAGGCACGAAGCCATCGACTCGAAGGATCAGGTCCAGCACCGCGGCGGGTGGCGCGCAGCGGAACCGTCCGAGCTCCCCGATCTTGCAGGCGACGGCGGCGCGAGCGATTTCGCGCGGCTTTCCTGGCTGGGGCGCCGAGTCAAACTCGAGGCCGAGGGTCTTGGGTAGCTCGCCCGAGCCTGGGACTCGCAGCGAGCCCTCTAGGGCCGCAGTAGGCCACAGGCGAAGAGTCTCCTGCGATGAGCCGCCGGGTGCGGCCGTCGTGAAGACCTTACGGGGAGTCCAGAGGCTAGCCAGCTCACCATCGAGCTCCCAGGTCGTGCGGGGCGGGAGCTGTGCCGTCAAATCGCGGTCAGGCTCGACCGCGACAAATACCAGCTCGCCGGGTGCCGAGACGGGCCGTAGGCGAAGGCGGCCCTGAGGCGGGATCGTGAGTGCTGCCACCGGCTTTAGCTCGAAGCGAACGGTGACGAGGGAGCCCTGCTGCGCATTGCTCGCGGCGTGGGCGTGGGCGAGCGCAGCGCAAAGCAGACACGGAAAGAGCGCGAGCCAACGGGTTCGCGTGATGGCCGTTCTCATAGAGCCTCCCGGTGTACTCCTACGATCTCCGCCTCAGGTCCGTTGCCGACGGCTCACATGGGATAGGGATTCGTCACGCAACTCGTGCAGGAGGCCGGGCAGAATCCACCCGCCGCAATCGTGCATTCACCGCCGTTACCCCCGCCGCCCCCTGCACCGCCGCCTCCGCCGTTGACGTTCACGTTGAGGCACGGGTCGCCACCGAGGTCACAGTAGCGCTGGAGCCCGAAATCGGTCTCGTAGCATCGCGTGCTCCCGGTCTCCTCGTGACCAGCGGTGATGCAGTAGTCGCGAGCGATGGTGCCGGCGACGTTCTGGTAGTGGCACTGGAGGCAGCCCCAGTAGGAGGTAATGATGTCTGCGACCGCCGGGCGAGACGTGATCGCGCCCAAGAGCGAGCACAGGAGTACCGCTCCCAGGGGCCACCGAAGGGTGTTTCGCATGATTTCTCTCCGTTTCGGTTAGTGATTAGGCTTTGGCGCGCCGATCTGGAATTCTAGATGTCCAATTCCAAGATGTCAACTGGCCGGCAATGCGAAATGGAGATTCCACTTAGTTGAGATAACCGGAGGATGGCTAGCGAGGCGGACTACCGCCTCGCGCTAAGTAGCGGCTGACCTACGGCACGGTCAGGCTCCAGGCGCCGGTGCCGCCGCTCTCGAAGCCGTCGGCGAACACCGAGACGAGCTGGATCACTTGCAGACCGTTGAGCGCGGCGCCGAGTGTCTCGTCGGCACCGGGGACGATCCCGGAGTGCAGGTCGAGGTCGCCGCCCGGGCCGACGACGGCCAGGTGGCGCGAGAAGGAGGCCAGCGCCTGGTGCCCGCCGCTCCAGCTCCCGCCCACCTCGCTGTAGGGGACGCCTACCTCCTGATCCACGCTGGTGTAGCCCAGCACGGCGGGATCGGGCATGCGGGCGTAGATCAGCACCTCGTAGGTGCCGGGCTGGACGCCA
>JBIOYC010000192.1:0-4664 GCA_044869955.1 Thermoanaerobaculia bacterium
GCTCGTGACGATGACCCTCGGCCGGGTCGAGCACGAAGGCCTGGTGCAGCGTGCCGTCCGGGGCCAACAGCTCGAGGGTGAGGTCGTTGACCAGCTCGCCGAGGCTCTCGGGAGCCGCAGCGGGATCGTCCCAGGCGAGGCTGGCCGCCAGTCGAGCCATGCCCGCCGGCACCACCACCTCGTAGACCGCTTCGCCTTCCTGGGCCACCTCGCCGGTGCCCCATTCCGGCCCTCCGCCGTTGCCGACCACGCCGTCGTCGGCGCGCAGCAAGTCGATCAGGGCCTTGGCGTCCACCAGGCCGTAGCCATGGAGGAAGTCCGGCCCGTGTGCGCCGCGGTCCCGAGCCGTCTGGATCAGCATCGCCTTCATCAGGGCCGGGAGGGGGCGGTCTTCCGCGCCGCCGTGGCCCAGGTCCCGCCAGTCCTCGAGCAGGAGGGCGAGGGAGCCGGCGACGGCCGGGGTGGCCATCGAGGTGCCGCACCAGGAGAAGCCCTGGCCGTCCACCACCTCGTAGGTCCCCCCCACTACCGACGAGTAGATGCCAGCCTCGCCGGTGACGGCGCCGGTCTCGCAACCGGCGGCCACCACCGTAGGCTTCAGCCGCCCGTCGTCACAGGGCCCCCAGCCGGAGAAGATCGTCATCGCCCCGCCGTCGGAGCTCACCGCGCCGACGTGGATGGGGTTCTTGGCGCAGGCGGGAGGGGCCACGGTGTCGAAGTTGACACCGCAGGTGGCCGGCCAGCGCTCGTTGCCGTTGGCCCAGACCACGCCGAGGGGCCGGTTGACGGCCGGGTTGTCGCCGCGCACGATGCCGTCGATCAGCTCGGCCGTGGTGCCGTAGGTGCCTTCGAGCTCGCAGGCGGGATTGGGGCGCCAGGCGACGTTGCTGCCGATCGAGTTGGTGGCGAAGTCGGCCGCGTGGGCGTGGCTCGCGGCCAGGGCGTAGTCCTCCTCGACGTCATAGTTCGAGGTGACGAAGGGCAGGGTGAAGCCGTCCCAGTCCGGGGCCGCCGACAGGATGCGGATCCTGGGAGCGACGCCCATGCCGCGCAGGAAGGGAGAGCCCAGGCCGCTCGCGCCCGCCGTACCGGCGACGTGGGTCGAGTGGTCCCTCTCGGGGTTCCAGTCGTCGACCAGGCTGACCCGGCTGCTGCCGCGTGGTCCGGCGAAGGCGGGGTGGTCCTCGTCCACCCAGCCGCTGTCGTAGACGAAGAGCCGTACCCCGAGGCCCGAGAGATCGTAGGGCGGATCATCCAGGGGATTCACCCCGATCAGCGAGCGTGAGCCGTTGTTGTTGGCCGAGAGGGCGAGCGGCGACTCGGTGATGAAGCGCACCTCCTCGCGCTCCGCGAGGGCGCCGAGGCGGTCGGCGGGCAGGTTGAGCAGCACGCCGTGGAGGCCGGCGATCTGGGTCGTGATCTCGGCGTCGAGGGCGGCGGCGAGGTCCTTGGCCTGCTCGAGGACGACGTCGTGGTGGAGGTAGACGAAGACCACCGCGCGCTCCGGGCGGCGGGGGTCGAGGGAGGCGACCGGTCCCCTCGCGAGACGCGGGTGGAGCTTGCGGGAAGCGTCCCAGGGAGTGGCCCAGCGGACCTCGCGGCGCTGCAGCACCTGCGCGGCGCGGGGGGCCGGGAGAGCCGCCAGCCAGGCGCGGCCGGAGAGGTAGGGTCCGAGCTCCAGGCCTTGCGCGGCGAGCTGGCGCTTCTCGACCGCGGTGGGGATGTGGTGGAGCTGGACCAGGGCGTGGACCTTGCCGTCCCCCAGGGTGCGGCCCTTGGCGGCGAGCTGGGTGAGGGTGCCGGCCGTGACGCCCGCCGAGGGTGTCAGCTCGCCGGCCAGGAGGCGGATGGTGTACGGGCCCGGTCTGGCGGGCGGGCTGCTGGGCGTGAGAGCCGGGTTGCTGGGCTTGAGAGCCGGGTTGGGGCCAGCGAGGGCGGACGAGGCGAAGAGCATGGCGAGGTACAGCGCTCCACGGCGCATGGGCGTCCTCCGGTCGTCGAGGCGGACGGATCCCAGGGCGCGCGGAGCCTGCCGTCCACGGCCGGGGTTCGCCCGATGGTTTGTTGGCTTCGGCCGGAAGGGGGAGGTCATCCGGCCCGAGGTGGAGAGCGGCTCGAGGAAGAGCTACTTCACCAACCGCTCCCACGCTCAAAGGCTGTCTGCCTCGAGATACGGCGGGGGGGTGAGGAGGGGGACGTGCTCATTGCTCCGACGCGGATGATCCTGTTCCTCGCCTTTCTCCGAGAGTAGGGCCAGAGAACCCAAACGCGGACCCCCGGCCCGACGTGGTGCTCCGGGGCCGCGGCAGCGGGGAATCATCCTCGGCTGCCACTCTCAAGGAGGGTGCCATGACACCTGCGTGTTCTCCGGACCCATGCGACTCGACCGCGAATCTCTCCACGCCTCCCTCGACGCCGCGCCTGGGCGGCCGCTGGCTGTGGCTGGCGCTGCTGGTCGCGATCCTGCTGCTGCCGGCTGCCGCCGCCCATGCCGTTTGCTGCTCGTCCAACAACTCCAACATGTGCGCGGATGGCAGCTGCGGTACGCCCTACTGTGGCAACGGCGGGTGCAACGTCTTCGGCTGCAACTGCGATGGTGGCTGCCGCACCGGACCGTGCACCGGCTGCAGCGGGCTGGCCCAGGGTGGTCTCACCACCCGGGACCACTTCAACCTGATCGATCTGAGCGAGGACGGCAGCATCTCGCTGGCCGAGTTCGTGCGCTGGGCCAGATCCTCCGCGGCCGAGGCGATCTCCACCAAGACCCGAGATCAGCTGGCCAAGGAGTTCGCCCAGCTCGACACCAATCGCAACCAGAAGATCGAGCCCGGTGAGTTCGACCGGGACCTCCAGAGCAAGTAGGTCTCCAGCTTCGGAGGGAAGGCCTTCGACCCGGCAGGCCGCGGTTCGGTCTGTCGGGTCGCTTGGCAGTGGCCAGGAGCCAACTCTCTCGGCAGCGAGCTCGAAAGGCCCGACGAGAAATCCGTCTATCCAGAGATGAGGGTGCATGGTGCACCCCGAGACCCTGGGAGGGCCACGAGATGATGTTGCTGAAGAACGACTTGATGGCTGCGACCGTGACGGGAGCGATCGTCTACCTGAAACCGGGTGTGGCCGCCGGCGTCGCCCGGAAACTGGAAAGCCACTTCGTGCGATCCGAGCACAGCCAGCCGTTCGCGGTCGCTGCGACCTTGGGCGTTGATCCCGTTTCCTTGCCCAAGGGCAGGTACTTTCCGAATCTGGGTGTGCTGACCGGGGTGGTCGATCGGGGAGCCGTCGAAGCGCTACGGGCCGACAAGGCTGTGCGCAAGGTGGCGGGTGCCCCGACCTTACGGCTGATCAGGCCCGTTCGCGTGGCGGCGGCGAGCCTCTCTGCCAAGAGGACCTGGGGGATTCGTGCCTTGTCCGTGCCATCGCTCTGGGCCGAGGGCCTGGATGGTTCTGGGGTGAGCGTGGCGCATCTCGACACTGGGGCGGACGGTAAGCACCCTGCTCTCACGAACGCGATCACGAGCTTCGCCGAGTTCGATTTCCTGGGGGCCCAACGACAGGGCCTCGTCCCTGCCTATGACAGCGACGAGCAAGGCCACGGGACCCATACCGCTGCGACGATCGCCGGCCGGCCAGTCAAGGGCCAGCACGTGGGAGTGGCTCCCGGGGCACAGCTCTGTTCGGCAATGGTCATCGAAGGCGGTAATGTCCTCGACCGTGTGCTCGGCGGCATGGACTGGGCCATCGAGAGCGGGGCACGAGTGCTCAACATGTCCCTCGGTTTCCCGGGCTACTGGGACGAGTTCCTGGACCTGACCAGGATTCTGCGCGCACGCGGCATTCTCCCCGTCTTCGCGATCGGCAACGAGGGGCCCGCCACCAGTCGATCCCCAGGCAACTACGCCGAGGCGCTCAGCGTCGGGGCGATGGACGCGCAACGAGAGGTAGCGACCTTCTCTTCCAGCGACCACTTCAGCCGACCCCAAGAGGTGGACGTGCCGGATCTCGTCGCGCCTGGGGTCAACGTGGTCTCGGCGCGGCCTGGGGGCGGATACCAGTCGATGGATGGCTCCTCGATGGCGACGCCTCACGTGGCTGGGCTCGCGGCTTTGCTCTGGCAGGCCAAACCCACAGCGACCGTGACAGAAGTCGAAGCCGCGATTCTCGGCTCGGGTCAGTCCCTTGCGCAGCAGCCAGCGGCCCGGCAAGGTAGAGGAGCTCCGGATGCCAAGCAGGCGCTGAAGTTGCTGGGGATCTGAAAGGGTGGAGAGGCGCTTGGCTCGCCCTTTCGTTCTTGCTGCCGAGCACGGTAGGGCCGAAGTTTCGTTGGTGGTATGTTCAGCCCATGGCACGTGTTCAGCCCGAGCTCGCTGCGATCCTCGATGCTCACGGCTCTCGGAGTGGCGCTCCGGTGGAGACCTCCGAGGAGCCGATTCAAGTGGTGCTCCGACTTCGCCCCCAGGAGTCGGAGCTCGTCGACTCGCCGGAGGTGACACGTCGCGTAGCGGCCGACCTCCTCGATCGGGTCGAAGCGCGCATTCACGAGCAGCCGGTGGGCTTCAACGTCTTCGCCAATCTCGGCTCTGTCGCCGTTGCAGCCAGCCCGCATTTCCTCTCAGAGCTGGTCCACGAGCCGGAGGTTCAAGCGGCCCTCCTCGGCAGCTCCTCACCAG
>JBIOYC010000193.1:0-19763 GCA_044869955.1 Thermoanaerobaculia bacterium
GTTCCACCTCGACCTCGAAGCTGTCCTCGCCGGAGTCGGTCAGGGCCCTCTCCACCACCCGCGCCAGCTCGGGCAGCCGCACCAGCTCGAGGGGGGCGCGGCCGACCGGCTCGCCGCGGACGTTGAAAATGCGCCGGAAGGCGCCGTTGACCAGCGCGGCTCGACCGTCCGCCCCGACCACTAGCACCCCTTCCGACATCCGCTCGAGCAGGCGGCGCAGGTGATCCCGCTCCGCCTCCAGGGTCTCCTGCCTCTCGGCGGAGCGGCTCGCCAGCTGCTGGGCTCCTCGGGCGAGGGGGACCAGATCGTCGGTCTCGGGCATCTCCAGCTGGCGGAGCTCCATCCCCAGCTGGATCTGCCGGGTGAGGGCGCCGAGGGGGGCGAGGAAGCGGCGGTCGAAGCGGCGTGCCACCAGCAGGCCGGCGCCGGCGGTGACGAGGATGAGAAGGACGGCCGTGGCGAGGGGGGCGAGCCCGAGGGCGAGGCCGGCGCCGTAGGCGGCGAGAGCGGCGCCGGCTGGCAGCAGCAGGGCCCGCCTCAGGCGGCGCGCGACGGCAGCCATGACCTTCAGGGCTTGAAGCGGTAGCCCACCCCGATCACGGTCTCGATGCGATCCGCCTCGGGGCCGAGCTTCCTGCGCAACCGTCGGATGTGGGTGTCGACGGTCCGGCTATCGACGTCCTCGGCGTAGCCCCAGACGTCGGTGAGCAAGCGCGCCCGGGTCTGCACGCGGCCGGTGCGCTCGAGCAGGACCTTCAAGAGGCGGAACTCGGTGGCGGTCAGGGGCACCTCACGGCCGCCGACCTCGAGGCGGTGGGCGGCGAGGTCGAGGCGCACCCGGCCGGCCGAGAGCAGCTCCTCGTCGCTCGGCGGGGCCTGCTTGGCTCGCCGCAGCACGGCCTTGACCCGCAGCACCACCTCGCGGGGGGAGAAGGGCTTGGGGATGTAGTCGTCCGCGCCCAGCTCGAGGCCGACGATGCGGTCCACCTCGTCGCTCTTGGCGGTGAGCATCACCAGGGGGATCTTGGAGGTGGCGGTGTCGCGTTTGAGGGTGCGGGTGAGGTCCAGGCCGTCGATGCCGGGCAGCATCAGGTCCAGCAGGATCAGGTGGGGTGGCTGACGTCGGATGGAATCGAGGGCGGCGTCGCCGCGCCCCAGCGTTTCCACTTCGAAGCCCTCTTTCTCGAGGTTGTAGCGCAGCACCTCGGCGATGTCGGGCTCGTCCTCGACGAGGGCGATTCGTGGTCGTGCCATCGCGAAAAGGCTAGCACGGAACTTTCCACAAGCCGTGCGGAAAACCCTGCGGAAAAACCCCTGTCACGGGGCGGAAACCCCCGACCCGTCACGGCTTTCCCCGCTTTGAACAGAGAATTGTGCAATCGACGTAAGTGACTTCTTTTCAGCGAGTTGCGATTGCGGAAAACGGCCGTCCGGAAGAGCGCCGACCGCGTGGGAGGACAGTTTTCCGCAGGTCGCGTGAACGATTCCGTGACGGCCCTGATAAATCTCTGTGACAGAGGGGGTTAGGGGCTCGAAGTACCGGCGTAGGCTGGGTTCGCGGCACCGCCGCGTAACCCAGTTGCGGGCGCTGCAGCGAGCTGGGTCATGGCCCTGGAGGGCCCGACCCAGCCTACCTCTAGAGGGGTAAGGCGAGGAGGGCAGGTAAGCCCGGGAGGCCGGCCGGCGCGTCAGCCTTCGGCCCGAGCCTGCCCCCGCAACCACTCCCGCGCCTCCTCGCGGGTGCGGATCTGCCCTTCGATCTGCATCCGGCGGAGGGCGTCGAGGGCGCGGCCGAGGGCCCGGCCATCGGGGAGGCCGAGGAGACCGCGGGCCTCGTCGCCTCGCACCAGACGGGGCGGATCTCGGAGGACCTCGGCTTCGGCCGCCGCCAGCTCCAGCAGGGGGCCGAGCTCCCTCTCCTCCCAGTCGGAGGCTGCCTGCCTCGCCAGGGTCACCGCGATCACGAGAGCTGTGGGCCACAGCTCGGCGGCGCGGTGCAGGAACCAGCGCCGGGCCCTCTCCCCTAGCGGGGGCTCGGCGGCCGGCAGGAGGAGCGCCGCCTCGCGGATGCGGTCCCGCGACAGCCAGCCCCTCTCGGCGAGTGCCTGCAGGCACTCGGTGGGGGGCGGCGGCGGGGAGAGGGCGAGCGTGGCGAGGGAGAAGCGGGCCGCCGCCCAGGCCAAGGGCGCGGCGGGCAGCCGCCCGCCGAGCGCGGCGGCGGCGCGGTCGAAGCCGCCCAGCAGGCGGTCGAGGCACTCCAGCTCGCCGGCGCGGGCCGGCCGCCCCGCCCACTGCTCCGGGTAGATGCCCACGCCGCCCAGCACCGCGAACCCGCGGGCGGCCCCGGCGGCGGTGGCGAGGGTCTCGAGCTCGGTGCGGATGCGCTCGGAGGCGACCTGCGCGAGCCCTGAAGCGGCCTGGCCGGCCAGCTCCAGGGTGTGGCGCTCGGGAGCGAAGCCGTCGAGGCTGGCGGCCAGCCGCGCCAGGCGCAGCACCCGCAGGGGATCGTCGAGCAGGGTGCGCTCGGTGGTGGCGCGCAGGCGGCGGGCGAGCAGGTCGGCCCGCCCGCCGAAGGGGTCCGTCAAACGGCCGCCCGGCAGCTCGGCGGCGAGGGCGTTGACGGTCAGGTCGCGACGGGCGAGGTCCTCCTCGAGGGAGCTGCCCTCGCGGTCCCAGACGTCGAGCACGTCCGCAGGCTCTGCCTCGGAGGGCGGCGGGAAGACCACCCGCCAGGCCGCGAAGCGGTCGCCCCCGAGCGCCACCAGCCGGCCCCCCTCGGCCCGCGCCAGCGCCGCCGCCAGGGCGCGGCCATCGCGATCCACGGTCAGGTCGTAGTCATGGCTCTCCCGGCCGAGCAGGCGGTCGCGCACCGCTCCGCCCACCAGGTGCACCTGGACCGGTCCCGCCAGGGCCACGACCCGTGCGAGCAGGGGCTCCTCGGTGAGGCCGTGGAGGTGAGTGGGCAAGTCTGGCATGGGCGGCATCTTAGTAGGGGCGCAGCATGCTGCGCCCTCTTCGTTGCGATGGCCGATCCGGTGACCCGAGGGCAGGCGCGGGGGCAGGGCGCAGCATGCTGCGCCCCTACGGGCGTTACCCGCAGGTGCGATCCCCGTTTGCCCATCCCCCCTCCTGGGGGCTAAGATGCCGCTTTAACGATATGGGCGTAAAGGTCGACGATTTCAGGAGAATCGGCGAGGTGGGCCGGTCGGTGGCCGGCCTGCTGACCCTCGCCGTCCTCATCCTGCCCCTGTTCGCCGCCCAGCCCACCGGCCTGGTGCGGGTCAAGGTGCCGGACGGCACCGCCCTGCTCACCCGCGATCATCAGATCTTCCTCGAAGTGCTGCCTCGCCGCGGAGAGGGCCTGCTCGCCCTCTCCCGCCGCCTCTGCGGCACGGAGAAGGCCACTTCAGCCATCTCCGCTGCCAACGGCGGGCAGCGCAGCCTGAAGAGCGGCGTCAAGGTGCGGGTGCCCCTGGCCGCGCTCGCGGGCCCGCGGCAGGTGTCGGTGCTCGCGGCCCTGTTTCCCGAGGATCGGGCCGACGGCGCCGGCTGGCGTCACAAGGTCCCCCGATTCAAGACCGTGCCGCCGGAGCCCCTGGTGGCGGTCGCCACCTGGTTCGCCGGCTCGGCCGACCACACCCGGCTGCTCGCCTCGTACAACGAGAGGGGGGACCGTCCCCTCGGCCCGGGCGAGGTGGTGATGATCCCCGCCGAGGTGTTGGCGGAGCCCTTCCGCCTGGCCGTGGCCCGCGGCACCATCCAGCCACCCGTGAAGCTGGCTGCGAGCGCCCCCGTGCGGGTCGAGACCAAGCCCGTGGCCCCGGCACCCGCTCCGACGCCGGTGCCGCAGCCGGAGCTGGCGATCGTGATGCCGGATGGCGGGCAGGAGGATCCCGAGGCGGCGGCGGAGCCGATTCGTCCGGAGGAACCCGCGGACGCGGACGCGGCCGCCGAGCCGGCCGCGATCCTGCCCGCCGGCCAACCCGCGGCTTCCCCGCCGGGAGCCAAGGTACGGCTCGAGTATGGCCGGGACTCCCAGGGCGAGTACGCGATCTATCGCTTGCGGGCCGGCGAGGCCCTCTACTCGAGCGTGGTGGTGCGCTTCACCGGGCGGCTGCTCGCCGCCGACGTCAACGGCCTGGCCGAGGAGATCGCCCAGCGCAGCGCCATCGGCGACGTGACCGACATCCCCATCGGCTACCGGGTGAAGATCCCCCTGGACCTGCTGCTCCCCGAGCACCTGCCGGTGGGCCACCCTCGCCGGGCGGAGTGGGAGGCCCGCCGGGCCGAGAGCGATCGCTTCGCCAACCGCGTCGAGGCGTTGGGCCTGGCCGGCGTGACGGTGATCCTCGACGCCGGCCACGGCGGGCGGGACGTGGGCGCCTCCTTCCATGGTGTCTGGGAAAGCGTCCACGTCTACGACATCATGCTGCGGGTCCGGCAGCTGCTCGAGCAGCACACCTCGGCGCGGGTCCTCCACACCATCCAGGACGGCTCCCGCCTCCGTCCCGAGGAGAAGGACGTGCTCGCCTTCTCCCGCGGCCACCGGGTGCTGACCACTCCGCCCTACGCCATCGAGGACGGCCCGACGGCCACCAACCTGCGCTGGTATCTGGCCAACAGCCTCTACCGCCGCGAGGTGAAGGATGGCCTGCCGGCGGAGAAAGTGGTCTTCCTGTCGATCCACGCCGATTCGCTCCACCCGTCCCTGCGCGGGGCGATGGTCTACATTCCCGGAGCCGAGCTGCGCGGCGGTACCGCCGGGCGCAGCGGCGCGATCTACGAGGCCCGGCGCGAGTATTCCGAGCAGCCGAAGGTGAGCTTCTCCTGGCAGAGCCGGATCAAGAGCGAAGGTCTGTCGCGGGATTTGGCCGAGCACGTGGTCGCGGCGTTCCGGGGCCGCTCGGTGGCGGTCCATGCCGAGAAGCCCGTGCGCGAGAAGATCATCCGCCGCCGCAGCCAGTACGTGCCGGCCGTGCTGCGCTACAACGAGGTACCCGCCAAGGTGCTGGTGGAGGTCTGCAACCTCGCCAACGAGCAGGACCGCCGCCTGCTCCAGACCCGCGCCCACCGCCAGCGCATCGCCGAGTCGATCGTCGAGGGTCTGCTGACCTACTACGGCTTCGAGGCCGGCGACCTCGACCTCCGTCTGGCCGCCACCGCCGCCCCGGCGGGGCGGTAGGGCCCTCACCCCCCGAAGACCCGAATCTCCCGAATCTCGAGCACGCTGCCGCCGACCTCGGCGAGGTCTCCCACCTTCTTGCCCAGCAGACCCTGGCCGAGCTCGGACTCGTACGAGACGATGCCGGCCTCCGGGTCGCTCTCCCAGGGGCCGAGGATCGACAGGGTGCGGGTCTCGCCATCGCCGGCGAGCTCCAGGGTGGTGCCGATGCGTACCTCGGACGGATCGGTGGTGGCCAGGTCCAGGGGGCGGGCGCGGTCCAGCTGGCCCTTGAGCTCCGCCGCGCGCGAGGTCAGATACTCGTGGCGCTGGCGCGCCGACTTGTACTCGAAGTTCTCGCGCAGGTCGCCCATGGCGCGAGCTTCCTCGATCGCCTTACGGTTGGCCGGGATCTCCTTGGTCAGGATCTGGTGGAGCTCGGCTCGGCGGGCTTCGAGGGTGGCCGGCAGGCCGTAGAGAGGCAGCACCTCCTCCACCGGGCGGAGCAGGGGGAAGCGCAGCTCCAGGGCCCGTTTGAGGTCGTCGCGACGGTAGGTCTCGAGGTAACCGGCGCGGTCCACCGCCTCCCAGGCCCGCGCGGCCTCGTCCTCGGAGAGGTGGGCGAGCAGGCGCGGCACCGTGCTCCCGGAGTCGAAAAGGGCCATCAAGCGGCTGGCGCGGTAGGGCGCGAGCTCGTTGAGCGAGAGGGCGCCGAGGGTCTGTTGGAACAGACGAAGAGGGCTGCGGGCGCGGATCTCGCTGTGGTCGGCCGCCTGTTCGGCGAGCCAGACGAAGGCCGCCGGCGACTTGGCCGGCTGGGCGAGCACGGTGTCGAAGAAGCGGCCAAAGGCGGAGGGATCCTCCTCCGCCAGCGTGGAGGTCAAGAGCTCGAGGGTGCGCGCGTCGTCCTCCTTGAGCAGGGCGGCCGCGAAGTGGCGCGGCCAGTCCTCGCGCAGCGCCCGCAGCAGCTGATAGGCGCGCTCACGCAGGGCGCGATCCTCGACCCCGATGATCAGGTGCCGGGGGTCGGGGCGGGTGGCCAGCAGGGCCGCCGCCGACCAGGGCTCGCCGTCCGGGGCGCGGCCGTCCTTGTCGAGGGCCAGCCACATCTCGAGGGCGAGGGAGGGATCGGAGGCCACGGCGCGCGAGGCGACCGCTCCCAGGGCCTCCTCCATGCGCTCGCGCAGCTCCTCGTCGCGCCCACCCTCACGGCGGTAGAGGTCGATCTTCTTGCGCGGGTCGGCCCTCTCGAATGCCTTCCAGACACTCGCCAGCGCGTGCTCGTTGCTGGCGGCCCAGCTGTAGGTCTGGCGGCTGCCGGCGCCGCTCACCACCACCTGGGAGTGCTTGCGGGCGGCCGTCCACCAGCTGGTCCAGGCGGACTCCGGCACCAGGCCGGCGAGGTCACGCTTGATCTCCGTGGCGGTCAGCGGCCCGTCGTAGGAGCACAGCAGGATCCGCAGCAGCTCCGGTGGGTCCTCTTTCGCGATCGCCGCCAGCTCCTCGCGGCCGGTCAGCTTGCGGTGCAGGAAATGATCCCCGTTCAGACGTTTGAGCAGCTTGGGGGCGGCGCGGAAGCCCACCGCCATCTTGGGCAGCCCCGGGATCTCCACCCGGAAGGTCTGCAGCTGCAGGTTGACCTCCACCACGCGGCCCGCCCCCTTGCCCTCCATGTACACGATCTCACCGAGCTCGAAAGCCACCAGACTCTCCAATCGTTCGACCTTTTCCCAGGTCTTCGGTATGTCATGTGTCGCGCGCAGCAGGCCGACGGTTTCGGCCAGGCCCTGGAAGCTGGGGCCACCGCCATAGAGGGCCGAGAGCGTCGAGAGGATCGACGCGTGCAGGGCCTCGGGCGTGCTGTTGAAGATCTCTCCGGCTCGTCGCAGCAGGCCGAGCCGGATCCGGTGGCTCTGCCGCCCACCGAGCTCGGTGGCGAGCATCTCGAGCAGATTGCCGGCCCGGCCGGGTTGACCGTGCCCGACCAGGGCCCGGGCGACCCCGACGAAGTAGTCGAGGTCGTGCGGATCCTCCTCGAGGTGGGTGAGCCAGTCGTCCTCGACGGCTTCGAAGTCGCCTTTGGCCAGGAGGTCCTGCGTCTGTCGTGAGATCGCCATGCAGTCCGTGGGTAGAGTAGACGATCATGGGCGAGACCCTCAACTCGACCGAGATCTTGCACCGCCGGCTGCGGGAGGCCGGCACCGAGGAGCTGGCGGCTCTGCTGGCCGCCGAGGCCGCCCAGCTCGACCTGGTCGGCGTCCGCCACGTGCTGGCCAACCCCTTCACCGGCCGGGAGGCGATCGAGATTCTGCTCGGCCAACCCCGCCTGGTCGCCACCTACGAGCTGCGGCGGGCTCTGGCCGGTCATCCCAGGACGCCCGAGGTCGCCGCCCTCGGCCTGGTGCCGACCCTGTTCTGGCGCGATCTCGCCGAGCTGACCGTGTCGATGCAGACGGCGCCGGCGGTGCGCCACCTCGCCGAGCGCCATCTGCTCGAGCGGTTGCCGGCCCTGACCGAGGGCGAGCGGATCGCCCTGGCGCGGCGGGCGATCGGCGGGGTGCTCCAACGCCTGCGCCACGACGGCAGCCTGCGAGTGCTGGCCGCGCTGCTCGAGAACCCGCGGCTCACCGAGGGTCTACTGCTGCCCCTGGTGGCCTCGGAGAGCGCCTCGCCGGAGGCCCTTCGGCTGGTGGCGGCCAGCCGCTGGGGCCTGCGCTACGAGGTGCGCCTGGGGCTGGTGCGCAACCGCCGGACGCCGGGGGCCATCGCCCTTTCCCTGCTGGCCCAGCTGCGCCGTGCGGAGCTCGCGACGGTGGCCGGCGACCCCCGGCTGGCTCTGCCCCTGCGGCGTGCCGCGCGGGACCGATTGACCGGAGCGGTAGGCCGCGACTAATCTAAGCAGATCGAAGGCTTTAGGCCGAACACCGATATGTCGAACCAGAAGGCCAAGAACCGCGCTCGCCCCTGGCAGGAGGGGAGCGACGAGAAGGCGTCCTTCGGCTCGTGGCTGCGCCGCCAGCGCGAAGTCCGCGAGATCGGGCTGCGCGAGATCGCCGACGCCTCGAAGATCAGCCTGCGCTACCTCGAGGCCCTCGAGCAGGATCGCTTCGACGTTCTGCCGGCGCCGGTGTTCTCGCGGGGGTTTCTCCGCGAGTACGCCAAGTACGTCGGGCTCGATGCCGACGAGGTCGTCAACCACTTCCTTTCCGCATACCAGGAGGTCGATGCCGAGGAGGTCCCGGAGGAACCGCGGGCGCCGCGGGCCTCCAGCAACCAGTGGCTCTACAACCTCCTGCTCTTCGCGGCGGTCGCCGCGGTCCTGGTGTTGGTGGCCTTGATCGCCTTCCGGGCCGATCGTCGAGACGGCGAGGAGCTGGCCCGGGCGGTGGCCAAGCCGCCGGTCGAGACGCCCGCCGCGCCGCCCTCGCCGAGGCCCACCGAGGCTGCGCCCGCGGCGCCCGAGGGCACCACCGCAGCGCCGGCCCCGGTAGCGGAACCGACCGCCGAGGTCGCGAGCCCTGCCGAGAGCACGCCGCCGTCGGCCGCGCCGCTGGTGGTCAACCTGGACTTCGCCGAGAACTGTTGGGTGGAGAGCCGCATCGACGGGCGCCGCCACAACCAGCAGGAGTATGCCCACGGCGAGTCGCTGCTCCTGACGGCCCAAGAGTCGGTCGAGCTCACCCTGGGCAACGCCGCCGCGGTGCGGATCCTGGTCAACGGCAAGCCCTTCCCGGTGCCTCCGAGCAACGGCAAGGTGCTACGAGGACTGAAGATCGATCGTGCCGCGCTCCAGGCATCCGGCGGCTAGCTTGACGATCGTGGCCGAAGCTCTCCCCAGCCTCGCCGGGCAGCTCCTCTCGGGAATCGCCAGCCGGGAGCTGAAGCTGCTCGCCGCTCGAGGGCTCCTGCCGATCGCTCCCGAGGAGCTGCTGCCGCTGCAGATCCAGCTGGCCGAGGAGCTCGATCCGGAGATCGCCGGCCGAGCCCAGATCGCCATCAAGGCCACCGAGTCGCGGCTGGTGATCGACTTCGTGGCCCATACGGCGCGCGAGCCGGCCCTCGCCTACCTCGCTCGCAGCAGCGACGATCCCTTGATCCTCGATGGCCTGATCCGCCGGCGGGACGTTCCTCGGCCCCTCCTCGCCGAGATCGCTCCGCGCCTCACGGTGCCCCTGCAAGAAGTGCTGATCCTGCGCCAGGACGCCATCGTCGAGCATCCGCCGATCCTCGACGCCCTGGAGACCAATCCCTACCTCGAGACCCACGTCCGGCGGCGGATCCGCGAGTACCGCGAGCACCTCTTGCCGCGCTCGAAGCAGATCCTCGAGAACCTGCCGACCGTGACCGCCGGCGAGGCGGGCGATGGCGAGCTGGTCTCCGCCATCCTCGCCGCCGAGGCCGCCGTGTCGCCCGCCGGTGAGATGGAGGAGAAGACCGGGCTGACCGAGAGCCAGCTGCGCGCGCTGCCCCTGCCGGCTCGCCTGCGCCTTTCTCGCGGCGCCCCGCGCTCGCTGCGGGGCGTCCTGCTCAAGGACCCTCATCCCCTGGTGGCGGTCTCCGCCCTGGTCAACAACGTGCTCTCCGACGAGGAGCTCGAAGGACTGGCCCGCAGCCGGCTGGTGGTCGAGGACGTCTTGGTCGAGATGGCCCGCCATCGCGACTGGATGAACAAGTACTCGGTGATCAACGCCCTGGTCGCCAACCCCCGCACGCCGGTGGGTGTCGCCCTGCGCCATCTGCCGAAGCTCGGCATCCGCGACCTGCGAGCGCTTTCCCACAGCCACAACGTCTCGGCGGCGATCAAGAGCGCCGCCCAACGCTTCTACCATTCGAAGACGGCCTGATCCGCCATGGCGAAGAGCTACTACGACATCCTGGGGTTGCCGCAGAACGCCACCGAGGAGCAGATCCGCAGCCGTTTCCGGGAGCTCGCCCGGGTGCGCCATCCGGATCGCTTCCAGGGCGCCGAGAAGGACCGCGCCGAGCGCGAGTTCCAAGAGCTGACCGAGGCCCTGAACGTGCTGACCAACCCGGACAAGCGCCGGGACCACGACGCCGATCTCGCGCGGCCCGTGGCCCAGAAGCAGGACGCCGATCCGGGCCAGCTGGCGAGGGTCTACTTGCAGCGAGGGGTCAAAGCGTACAAGGATCAGAACTATCTCGAGGCCGCAGAGAACTTCGATCGTGCCACCAAGGCCCAGGCCGGCAACAGCCGAGCCTGGTACAACCTGGCCCTCGCCTGTAGCCACCAACGGCGATGGCTGTCACGGGCCACGGCGGCGATCGCTCGGGCCTGCGATCTCGAGCCGATGAACCCGACTTACCTGAAGCTCGCCGGACGTCTCTTCGAGACCGCCGGGATGGCCGCGCGGGCTGAGCAGTACTACGAGGACAGCTTGCAGTGGGGCGGCTCCGACCCCACGGTCGAGCAGAAGCTGGAAGAGTTGCGGCGGGCCAAGAAGGGCCGGCCGGGCTTGTTCGGCTAGACGACATCGCGAGCTTGAGGACCGGGGGGATGCGGCGCGTCAGAGCGTGTGGGCTATCCGACGTTGGGATGACCCGGGCACATAACGAGGATTGCTTCGAGATCGACACGGGGCGGCAGCTCTTCGTGGTGGCCGACGGCATGGGTGGCCACAGCCACGGCGAGATCGCCTCGCGGATCGCCGTCGAGACCATCCGCGACTTCACCCGCAAGGCCCTCGAGCTGCCGGGCCCGTGGCCCTACCCCTACGACTCTCGCCTGCGCCACGGCTCGAACATCCTGGCCAACGCCGTGCGCCTGGCGCACCGCAACGTGCTCAAGGAGATCGGCAAGGATGCCGCCCTCCAGGGCATGGGCACCACGGTGGTCGGCTTGCTGGTCGACTCCGAGGGGGCCTCGATCGCCCACGTCGGGGACAGCCGGCTCTACCGCTGGCGCGAAGGCCGCCTCGAGCTGCTGACCCAGGACCACACCTGGGTCAACGAACAGGTGGCGGCGGGCTTCCTCTCCGAGGAGCAGGCACGCAGCCATCCCCTCAAGAACGTCGTCACTCGGGCCCTCGGCGGCGAGGGCGAGGTGCAGGTCGACCTCCAGGAGGTCGAGCTCCGGCCGAAGGACCGCTTCCTGCTCTGCTCGGACGGCCTGACCACCATGCTCGCCGACGGCCAGATCGAGGCGATGTTCGCTGAGGGAGCCTCCCTCGAGGAGATCTGCCGCCGCCTGGTCGGCGAGGCCAACCGCCGCGGCGGCATCGACAACGTCACGGTCGTGGTGCTCGAGGTGGAGGACGACGGGCGGTGACCGCTGGCAAGCCTGCCCAGCTGACCCTCACGCGCCTCCCTGGCCGCTACGCCGTCTGCCGCCTGCCCCCCGGCGATCCCCTGCCTCCGCGGCTGCCGGACGGCTTCTGGTCGATCACCCGCACCCCCTTCGAGCTTTCCCTGGTGATCCCCGAGGAGGTGGCTCCGGACGGCTACCCCCTCGAGACGGGCTTCGCGGCCTTCATCGTGGCTGGCCCTCTCGACTTCGCCTGGACCGGCATCCTCGCCGACCTCACGGGGGCCCTCGCCGAAGCCGGCCTCTCGGTCTTCGCCGTCTCCACCTTCGACACCGACGTCCTCCTCGTCCGCGAGGACCAAGTCGAAGAAGCCACCGCCGCCTGGAGGGGGCGGGGGCACGTGGTGGGGGAGAGGTAGGGGCGCAGCGGGACGCTGCGCCCCGATTCCAGGCCGATCGCTACCTCGAAGGCGCCGTCACCCCTGCGGGTGGCGTGGGGGCTCCGCTTTCGAACAGGGTGATGCCCTCCTTGGCGACCTCGTCGCGAAAGGGTTCGACCTGCTCGGCGAGCAGCTTGTCGAGCTCCCCGATGCTCGCGTCGATCGTCTTCTCGGCGACGGCGAGGTAGGCGAGGGCGCTGGCCGAGGGCCGGTCCCAGGAGGAGTCGACCGCCCAGATGCCGCGGTAGAGGTCCGAGAAGGCGTCGTCGTCCGCCACGATGCCCTTGGTCTCCGGCGGCTGCCAGAGCTTCTTCTCGACCTTGGCAAGCTCGCCCTTGAGCTTGCCTGCCTTCTCGATCAGCGGGTTCTTGGCGATCTTGTCGGCGTCTTTCTCGCCCGCGGCCCGCGCCCGCTCGCGCACCTTGCGCTCGACCACGTCGAGGTCCGCACGCACCGCCTTCAGGCGGTTGAGGGCGTCGACCAGGCGGTCGTTGGCCGCCCCGATGCGCTCGATCGTCTGCCACCGTGCCTGCCAGTCAGCCGGGGTGTTCTTCGAGGTCGAGTCGGCGAGCACCTGGAGAGTGCCGCTCGCCTCCTCGCCACGGAACTTGACCGTCAGCCGGTATTCGCCCGGGGGCACCTCCGGCCCGCCGAAGTCGGAGCCGGGGCCTTCGTCGAAGGGCGGCCGCTTATAGGCGTCGCGATCCAGGCGCCAGACCGCGCGATTGAGCCCGCGCACGACCTTGTGCTTGAGGGTGCGGAGGGTCTTGCCGGAGGCGTCCGCGATGACGATCTCAGCCTCGGCAGCCGTCTTCGTCTTGTCCTCTTCCTTCTCGGCGTCCTCGGTCTTGGCCTCGGTCTCCGGCTTGGTCGCCGCTTTCTCCGCCGGCTTCTCCATGCTCCCGGGGCTGGTCGCGGCCGTCTTCTCGGCGCGCTCCTTCTTCTTGCGCTCGCGCTCCTTCTTGGCATCGGGCAGGGGCAGATCGTCCCCCGTGACCGAGAAGGTGATCAGCGCTCCGTAGGGTCGGTTCTCGCCCTCGAACTCCCCTCCGCCGAGCCCGTAGCCGCCCTCGAGCGGCAGTCGCCGATGCTGCTGGGCGGGGGCGATCGAGAAGAGATGGAGCTTCTTGGCCACCACTTCGGCGCTCATCTCGCGCAAGGGACGGATGTCGTCGAGGATGAAGAGCGCACGGCCGTGGGTGGCGACGATCAGGTCCTGGTCCCGGGGATGGACGGCGAGGTCCATCACCGAGGCGGTGGGCACGCCGTGCTTCCAGGGCATCCAGGCCTTGCCCCGATCGAAGGAAACCCACAGGCCGAATTCGGTGCCCAGGAAGAGCAGGTCCGGCGTCACCGGATCTTGCTCGAGGGTCAGGGCATAGCCGGAGAGCTCCTTGGTTGCCAGGCTCTTCCACGTCTTACCGTAGTCGGTGGTGTGGAAGACGTAGGGGGTCCAGTCCGTGCGGCGGTGGTTGTCGGCCACCACGAAGGCCTCTCCGCCAGCGACCTTCGAGGCCTCGACGTGGGAGATCCAGGTGTTGGCCGGCAGGCCCTTCAGGTTGGCCTCGAGGCTGGTCCAGGTGCCGCCGCCGTCGTGCGTCACCTGCACGCGGCCGTCGTCCGTGCCCACCCAGATCACCCCCCGTTCCACCGGGCTGGGCGCGATGGTCAGGATGGTGGTGTGGTTCTCGGCGGCGGTGACGTCGGGAGTCAACCCGCCGCTCTCGGCCTGCTTCTGCCACTCGGGCTTGTTGGTGGTCAGGTCCGGGCTGATCGTCTCCCAGCTCTCGCCGCGATCCTTCGAGCGGTGGACGAACTGGCTGCCGTAGTAGATCGTCGCCGGCTCGAAGGGGTCGATGGCCAAGCCGGCATTCCAGTTGAAGCGCAGCCGGCTGCCGTCGGCGGGAGGCGTCGGGCGGATCCACTTCTGCTCGCCCGTCCTCAGGTTCCAGCGCGAGAGGTAGCCGCCCTGGGACATGGAGTAGCCGATGCTCGAGTCGGTGGGATCGGGCAGGGTGTCGAAGCCGTCGCCGCCGCCCACCTCGACGAAGTGGTGGTTCTTGATCCCGCCCTGGCGGCGGCTGGCCGATGGGCCACGCCAGGAGCCGTTGTCCTGCAGGCCGCCGTAGACGTTATAGGGCGTCTCGAAGTCGAAGCCCACGTGGTAGTACTGGGCGAGCGGCAGGGTGGTGACCATGCGGAAGGTCAGGCCGTGGTCGCGGCTCTCGGCGATGCCCCCGTCGTTGGTGACGTACAGGTGCCGCGGGTCGGCCGGGTTGATCCACATGCCGTGGTAGTCGCCGTGGAGGGAGCGCCAGCTGGCCCCGGGCAGGGTATTGAAGGTCTTGCCGCCATCGTCCGAGACGCGCACCTGGTAGTCCAGGCTGTAGACCCGGTTGGGCCACGCCGGGTCGACCCGGATCTCGTTGAAGTAGAAGGGCCGGGGCGCCACGTCCCAGCGCGAGTTGACGGCGGTGAAGCTCTGGCCGCCATCCTCCGAGCGCAGCAGGGCGCTCGACTCGGCCTCGACCAAGGCGTAGACGACGTTTGGATGGGAGCGGGAGATGGCGAGGCCGATGCGGCCGAGCTCGCCGGCCGGCATACCGTCCTCGACCTCCAGACGCTTCCAGTGGTTGCCGCCGTCGTAGCTGACGTGAAGGCCGGAGCCCGGGCCTCCCGACTTGAAGGACCACGGCCAGCGCCGGAACTGCCACATGCCGGCGAAGAGCTTGTCGGGGTTGGTGGGGTCGATGGCGAGGTCGCCGCAGCCGGTATTTTCGTCGACGTAGAGCACCTTGGTCCAGGTGTTGCCGCCGTCGGTGGTCTTGAACACGCCGCGCTCGGGGTTCTCCCCCCATTCGCGGCCGAGGGCGCAGACCCAGGCGGTGCCGGGGGCCCCGGGATGGAGGGCGATCTTGTGGATGCGCTCGGTGGCGTCGAGGCCGAGGTGCTGCCAGGTCTTGCCGCCGTCCAGGGTGCGGAACACCCCCTTGCCCACCGAGGTGCTGTTGCGCGGGTTGCCCTCACCGGTGCCCACCCAGACCACCGAGGGGTTGCTCGGATCGATGGCCAGGGCGCCGATCGAGTGTACGGGCTGGTCGTCGAAGACCGGCTCGAAGGTCAGGCCGGCGTCGGTCGACTTCCACACGCCGCCGGAAGCCGCACCGACCCAGACGATGCGTGGGTCCGAGCTCACCACGTCGATGGCGGGCACGCGGCCGCTCATGCCGGCCGGGCCGATCGAGCGGGCCTCGAGCCGGGCGAAGTAGTCGGTGTCGAAGGCTCCGGCGGGGGCCGGGGCGACGAGCGCGGCGATGAGCAGCGTGCCGAGCGCGGTGGTGGCGGTTCTCCTCAGTCCCATCCTCATTCTCCAATCCTCACCCGATACTTGCGGTAGAGCTGCTCGTGACGGTTGTCGAGGTCGACGGCGCGGCCCTCGATGAAAACGTGGGTGACGTTCTGGCTCAGGGGGTCGAGCACGTCCCCATCGGACACGAAGAGGGTGGCGGACTTGCCCACCTCTAGGGAGCCCTCGCGGTCGGCGATGCCGAGGATCTCGGCGGCCGAGAGGGTGATGGCCCGCAGGGCCGCGTCCTTGGGCAACCCGAAGCCGGCCGCGATGCCGGCCTGGAAGGGCAGGTTGCGGACGTCCCAGGAGTTGCCGCCGCTGTAGGAGAGGGCGAAGCTCACGCCGGCCTCGTGGAGCAGGGCCGGCAGGCGGTAGGCGTGGTCGTAGGCGGCGTCGTCCCGGTAGGGCACCTCGGTGGTGTTGGGCAGGAGGACCGGCACCTTGGCCTCCCTGAGCAGGTGGGCCACCAGGTGGGATTCTCGGCCCCCGACCAGCACCATGCGCACGCTCAGCTTGCGACAGAAGGCCAGGGCGGCCTCGATCTGCCGCGGGTCGTCGGCCTCGACGAAGAGGGGGATCTCACCGCGGAAGAGCGGCCGCATGGCCTCCCAGCGCAGGTCCGTGGGACCCGTCTCGCCGGCCGTGCGGGCGAGGTGATAGGCGCGGGCTTCGGTGAAGGTGCGCTCCAGGAGGGCGTTGTTCTCGGTGATCTGCTTCCTCTGTTCATCGGCGGGTGGCGAGAAGAAGAAGCTCACCACCGAGACCGCCGGCCAGGAGAGGTAGAGCCCGTCGACGGCGCGCACGGCGGCGTCCTCACGGGTCCAGCCGTCGAGGTGGAAGATGCCCGAGCGGCCCGGCACCAGCCCCCCGCCGGGAGCCACCTGCGCCGTGGTGATGCCGTGCCTGCGGGCGACCGGGATCAGCTCGGAGTCCGGGTTGAACGCCGTGCCGGACCACACCTCCGGGTTGACGGCGCCGGTCTCGTCGAAGTCGCTGGTGGCCCGCACGGCGCCGATCTCGGTCAGGCCGAGCTGGGTGGCGGCGGCGATCAGGCCGGGGTAGACCCGTTTGCCCCGGACCTCGATCACCTGGGCGCCGGCCGGTGCGGCCAGGCCCGGGCCGATGGCGACGATCTTGCCGCCCGCGAAGAGCAGGTCGGTGGCGGGCAGCACGCCCTGGGACACCGTGTAGAGATCGCCGCCTCGCAGCAGGATGGGCCTCGCCTGGGGCGGGCCGGGGACCTGGTCGTGGCCGCGGGCGACCCCGCCGAAGGCCAGTGTCGCCAGCAAGGCGAAGGTGATCCGGTTCTCAGTGCGCACGCTCATGGCTCACTCCCGCGACGTCGTCGCAATGCCAATCGGGATGCTTCATCTTCTCGTCCCAGCCCCTGCCACCCCCGCCCTGGAGCTTCGCCGCCAGGGCTTTGGCCACCAGCTGCCGGCGCTCGGTGGCGAGGGCGAGGCGCTCCGCTGCATCGGCCTCGCGACTGAACAGGCGGGCGCCGTCCACCCAGGTCTCGTCCGGCCGGCTGAAGGTCGACAGCGGGTGGCCGTTCCAGATCACGAAGTCGGCGTCTTTGCCGGCCTCAAGGCTGCCTACCCACTGGTCGATCCGGAGCTGGCGGGCCGGGTTGATGGTCACCATGGCGAGGGCTTTCTCGGCCGGCATGCCGCAGTGGGTCACGGCTTTGGCCGCTTCCTGGTTCAGGCGGCGGATCGACTCCGCCGAGTCCGAGTTGATCGAGGCCACCACCCCCGCGGCGGTGAGCAGGCAGGGGTTGCCAGGGATGGCATCCCAGACCTCGAACTTGTAGGCCCACCAGTCGGCGAAGGAGGAGGCCCCTGCGCCGTGGGCGGCCATCTCGCGGGCCACCTTGTAGCCCTCGAGCACGTGGGTGAAGGTCTGCACCCGGAAGCCCAGCTCCTCGGCCAGGCGCATCAGCATCAGCATCTCGGACTGCACGTAGGAGTGGACGTGGGTGAAGCGCTTGCCCTCGAGGATCTCGAGCAGGGTCTCGAGCTGGAGGTCGCGCCGGGGCGGCACGGTGCGAGCGCGCTCGGCGGCAGCGAGGGCCCGATAGCGGCGGTGCGCCTGGCCATAGTCCCGGGCGGCCAAGAAGGCGTCACGCATCAGGGTCTCGACCCCCATCCGGGTCTGGGGATAGCGGCTGCGGAAAGCGTCGCCCCAGTTGGACTGCTTGACGTTCTCGCCCAGGGCCAGCTTGATGGTGGGCGGCGCGCCGGCGATCGGAAGGGCCTCGGCTCCCTGGCCCCAGCGGTGTTTGACGATCGCCGCCTGGCCGCCGATGGGGTTGGCCGAGCCGTGCAAGAGCTGGGCGGCGGTGGTGCCGCCGGCCAGGGCTCGGTATACGCCCACGTCCTCGGGGTCGATGACGTCGCCGATGCGCACTTCTGCCGTGATCGCGTGGGAGCCTTCGTTGACGCCGTTGGCGATCGACAGGTGGGAGTGCTCGTCGATCAGGCCGGCGGTGACGTGGCGGCCGGTGCCGTCGATCACTCGTGCTCCCGGAGGAGCGGTGAGGTTGCGACCGACCGCGGCGATCTTGCCGCCCACCACCAGCAGATCGCCCGGTGATAGCACTCCGGCCGGGCCGGAGGTCCACACGGTGGCGTTCTGGATCAGCACGTCCTCGGTCATCGGCAGGGTGGTGTAGCCGAACGGCACCAGCGGCGAGGTGCGGCGGGCGACGGCGGCGGTGTCCGGGGTCTCCTTGCGCTCTCTCTTCTCCCGGTCCCAGCGCCCCTCGGGCCGTTCACCCTTGGCCTCGCCGAGCCGTTCGACGACCACGGCTTCCGAGCGGCCATCCGCCAGGTCGGCCCGGCCCTCGAGCCCGGCCGCTCGGGCGGTGAAGCGGAAGCGGGTGACGCCCGCCGGCCCGCCGAGCTCGGCCAGCTCGGCCAGGAAGGAGAGCCGGTCCACGGCCACCTCGACCTCCTCGCTGTCCGCCTCCTTGCGGCCCTTGCCCGCGCCGGTCTCGAGGGAGCCGAAATAGCGGCCCTCCTCGCCGAAGAGCGACAGCTCGTAGCTGCGCCCGGCGAGGGTGAGCCGGTAACGGCCGCTGAAATCCACCTGTTCGAGGGCCTCGTTGATTTGGGCCGGCTTACCGCCGATCCACACCGAGAGAATTCGCGCCTTCTCGTCGGCCAGCAGATCGCCGCTGGTGACCAGGAAATCGGCCCGGCGGCCATTGGCGAGGGAGCCGACTTGGTCGGCCACGCCCAGCAGCTCGGCGGGCACGGTGGTCAGGGCGGCGAGGGCCGTGGCCTTGGGCAGGCCCCGGGCGATGAAGCGGCGCAGGTTCTCGAAGGCATGGTCCTTCCTGCCCAACCCGACGCCGGTGAAGGCGAAGCGCACGCCCTCCCTGGCCAGCAGCTGGGGGTTCGATGGAGCCCAATCCCAGTGCCGCAGGTCGGCGAGGGAGACGTCGCGCTCGGCGTCGACGGTGGTCACCGCCGGGGTGGCCGGCAGCGTGAGAGGGAGCAGGACTGGCGCCCCCAGACGGGCGATGGCGGCCAGCTCGGCATACTCCATCTGGCTGCCGACGTGGATCATCGGCACGTCCAGCTCGCGGCCGATGCGGGCCGCACGCAGCAGGGACTGGTGGTCGCCGCTCTCGAAGACGATCGGCTCACGGTCTTGCGCCAGGGCCTCGAGCGAGAGGTCGACCGGCGGCCTGTCCTGAGCCGGGTTGGCGTGGAAGGCCGCGTGGGCCTCGCCGTACCAACGGGCGTCGAGGAAGGTCTGACGCAGCAGGGCGATCGCGCCCATCAGAGAGTCGGGGTAGTCCTGAGTGGAGGAGCCTTTGTCGAAGGAAGCCCAGTGGAAGCTCTCGGCGTCGAGCACGAGCTCGTCCGGGGTGCCCTCGCCGAGCGAGACCACGAAGCTGCGGCCGCGCAGGATGCCGTCCCGCTTGCCCGACGCCACGGTGGTGACGCCCCGTTCGAAGAGGGCCCGGGCCGCCTCGGCATCGGGAGTGAAGGAGTCCGCCCAACGGCGCTCCGGATGGATCGCCTCGTTCCACGAGAGGGCTCCCTTGGGGTCCCGCAGGGGCTTGGGCCCGGGGCCGTCGCGGCGCCGGCCGCGCTCGGGCTTTTCCACGGCCGGCAAGCCGTACTCCGCGACGGGATCGACGAAGCCGGGGTAGATCCACTTGCCGGCAGCGTCCGCCACCAGGGCCCCGGCCGGGGGAGCGAGCTCCCGGCCCACCGCCACCACCCGACCGTCCTGGATCACCAGGGTGGCGTTCTCGAGAGTCTCGGTCGGCGACACGACCACCGTCGCCCCCACCAGGGCGACCAGCGGCGGCGGTGCATGGCGCAGGCCGATCTGTGGCGCCGCCCGCGGCGTGGCGAGGGTGGTGGCCGCGAGGGCGACCCCGAGGCCGAAGAAGCTGACGAATCGCAAGGCGGAAGGCGAGACTTGAGCCGACAAAGGAGCCCCTTTCTCGAACGGGTCCGGAGCTGACGGGATGAACGGGGACACGACCCCCCAACCCGCTCTGTACGGGGTGGGCGGGAGGAGGTTGCAGGG
>JBIOYC010000194.1:0-6479 GCA_044869955.1 Thermoanaerobaculia bacterium
CGACCAGATCCTTCGCTTCGCTCAGGATGACAGTACGGGGCGAAGTGATGGCTGACGGCACGCCTGTGGTGCCCCGCCGTGGTGCCGCTCCCGAGGTGCCAGCCGTTTCGGGCCGGCACCTCGGGAGGCAGGGTAGGGGAGATCAGAAGCAGTGCTGCGGGCGGCTGTCGGGGTCGCGCGGGTCGAAGCCGGCCTTCTCTTCGGTCACGTCGAAGCAGCCGTCGAGGTCGGCGTCGAGGCCGATGCGCTGGCCGGAGCCCACCGGCACGCAGGTGTAGGTCAGCGGAGCCTGCTGGGCCTTGTGTCGCAGCTGGGCGTCCGAGAGGGAGGGCTTGCCGTGCTCGTTGGGGCGGAAGCTGCCGTGGGCTGCGAGGTACAGCCAGCTCTGCTCCCGAGATCCCTGCCGCGTGTGCGCCACCAGCTCGCACTCGGCCGGGGAGGCCGCGGCTCGCTGGATCAGCAGGTCGATGCGGGAGCCCACGCCCGCCCCGTTGTGGCGGTTGAGGGTGACCTGCTGGCCGACGATCGGCGCCATGTTGCTGTCGAAGGCGAGCAGGAAGGACTCCACCTCGCGCCGCGCGGGGTCGCCGGCCGGGCTGAAGGGGAAGCCGTCCGGCGCCGCGAACTCGGAGAAGGCGATCGAGGACAGGAAGCGGAAGACGCTGTCGATGGCGCCGTTGTGGAGGTAGCCGAAGCCGCGGATCTGATCCCCCTGGTGGGAGAAGTCGCTGTGGGGGGTGAGGATCCCCGGCGGTGTCGGGGCGAGGCCGAACATGCCGACCTTCTGGTAGAGGTTGCGGAAATGGGCGGCCTCCAGGTGCTGGAAGGCGGTGGGCTCGGTGACGCCGAGGCCGCGGCTGCCGAAGAAGCCCGGCTTCGCCACGCCGAATTCGGCGTTGCCCTGGGGATCGAGGGTGTGGCAGCTCTGGCAGGTAGTGGGCGCCGAGGTCGGGATCGCCGGGTTGCGTGGGGTGGAGAGGGCGTTGAAGAAGTGCTGGCGGCCGTTCACCTGGCCCGGAGTGAGGCTATTGTCGAGGCTGCGGATCGGGTTCGGCGGATAGGTGACCTCGAGGATGAACTCGGTGAAGGCCGCCATCTCGGCCGGGGTGAGCTGCCGCGGTCCGCCGAGCAGACCCTCGAAGGCCGGGTTGAACTCACGGAACGCCTGCACCTCGTCGAAGATCCCGGTGTCCGGCTGGGCACTCGCCGCCACTTCGTTGTTGCCGTTGCGGTCACCGCGCCAGTGCATGGGGCCGTGGTTGGCCATGCCGCGCAGGCTCTGGGTGGTCATCGGACCCTTCAGGGGCTGGAAGGTCTGGGCGCCGGGGAAGGGCTCGTCGTCGTCGAGGAAGGGGCCGGGGTTCTCGAGCGGCTCCTCGTCGGGGTTGCCGAGGTTCCAGGCCAGGGAGTCGAGATCGCCGAAGATGTGGCAACTGGCGCAGGAGGCCTCGCCGTTGGAGGAGGAGAGCCGCGCGTCGTAGAGGAAGGGGCGGCCGGCCACCACGTGCGCCGGCTCGGGGTTGAACAGGGGCCGGCGGGCGATCTCCTGGCGGGTCGCGGTGTCGATCACCGTGACCGTGTTGTCGAAGCGGGTCAAGGCGTAGAGGCGGCCGTTCTCTTCGTCCAGCACCAGACCGCTGGGGCCGCCGCCGGAGAGCGCGATGTGGCTGGCGGCGTCGGGCACGAAGGTGTCGTTCTCGAGGGCGGCGGTGGCGAAGACGCCGATCTTCGCCGAGCCGAAGGCGGCCACGTAGAGGGTGGTGCCGTCGCTCGAGACCGTCATCTCGACCGGCTGGGCCAGGCTGCGCGCGTTGACCGAGTTGGGCAGGTTGTCGCAGCAGTCGTCGTAGTCGATGTGCTTGTTCAAGTGGCGAGGCAGCACCTGGGTGCCGTCGATCACGGTGATCCGGCTCTCGGCCAGGTGGCCGCGCAGGGTGACGCCGGCGAAGTCGCCGGGGCCCTCGAAGCGCAGGTCGTTTCTGGCCTCGGTGTTCGAGACGTAGACCTTGCCGCTCACCGGATTGACCGCCATGTTGAACAGCACCGTGCCCACGCCGGAGTAGGCCCCACCGGGCAGCTGTACCGGCGGATCGGCCAGGGCGTCGAGGGCGAAGACGTCCTTGTCTGGCAGGTTGAAGCGCATCAGGTGATCGAAGTCGCGGCCGGTGGCGGGGTCCCGCCAGTGCTCGCCGTCGTGCTGGAGGATCATCCCCTCTTCCGGTTGGGTGAGGCCCTGGAAGTTGGTGGTTGGGGCGGCCAGGCCGAAGCCGTCCGGCGCCGCGGGGCCGCCGTCGGTGACGTAGAGGCCCTCGAGCGAGGCGGTCTTGTTGCCCGAGTGGAAGCCCGCGGCATAGACCCGCGAGCCGTCCGGGCTGGCAGCGAGGGCGCGGGGGGTGTCCGTGAAGAGGGTGAGGATGGTCTCCGGCGTGCCGCTGAGCCCTGCGCCGAGGTGGTCGGCGTCGAACACCCAGACGTCCGCCCGGCCCACGCCGGGGGTGGTCAGCTGGGGATCGAGGGGGTGGTTCTGGCCCCGGTGGGCGGTGGTGATGAAGGCACGGCCGTGACTCGGGCCGGCGAATACGATGTCGCGGGGCTCATCGCCCACCAGCAGGTGCGCTCCACCCTGGCGTGGCGCGGGTTCGAGACGTCGACCACGGAGACCGAGTCCGAGAGGTGGTTGACGACCCAGACCTCGCCGTGGTCCCGGGCCGCGACCGCCACTGGCTCGAGCCCGACCTGGACCGAGCCGACGGCCTCGAGGGGTGCCTTGGGGCCGTGCCCGTGGACGCGGAAGATCTCCAGCCGTCCGTCCGGAGTGTTCAGGGCGTAGAGGAAGCGACCGTCAGGATCGAGGGCCAGCGGCCGCACCTGGCCGCTTTCGAAGAGGGTGAAGCTGTTGGGGTGAGGGCTCCCCGGGCTGGACGGGGGCAGCGCTGCGAACAGCAGGGGCAGCGCGACGGGCAGGAACCAGAGCAGGCGACGAGATGGGCGAGCCCACGCGAGCTTGCGTCGAGGCATGGAAGGACCTCCACTTGGTTGTTGAGTTCAAGAGACGAATCGCTATGGAAGCCTACGTCAATCAACGACAAAACCCGCCAGGTTTCTTTTGGAGGACCCTGCTCCACCCTCTGCTAGGCTGCTGGCGTGCCCTTCACCCTCGATCTTCGGCTGGCTCGGGACACCCGCGAGGTGGGCCGGCTGGGCCTGTGCCGGTTGTTGTTGATGGACGACGCGCGTTTCCCCTGGCTGATCTTGGTGCCCGAGCGGGAGGGGGCGCGGGAAGTCCACGAGCTGGCACCGGCCGACCGAGCCAGCCTGATCGAGGAGGTGGCCCGGGTGGCCGAGGCCCTCAGCCGGCTCTTCCGAGCGGACAAGATCAACGTCGCGGCCCTCGGCAACGTGGTGCCGCAGCTCCACGTGCACGTGGTGGCCCGCTACCGCAAGGATCCAGCCTGGCCCGGCCCGGTCTGGGGCAGCGGCCCGGCCGAGCGCTATGGGGAAGGGAAGCTGCGGGAAAGGTTGGAGGAGCTGCGGGGGGAGCTTGGGGCTTGGAGTCTCGGGAACGAGGACGAGGAGCCACCGTGCCCGCCAGGTTGAAGGTGAAACCTGCCTCGGTCCGCTCCAGCGGCTGCTAGTCTGGAGAGCGTGACCCGCCCCTCCGACACCTCGCGCGACGCCTTGTTGCCTCTCGGCAGCGACCTCGAGCTGCGGCGCCGCTTCATGGTCCTCGACGAGGACGTCCCGGGAAACCTCCGTTTCGGTTTGCTGCTCGAGATCCTCGACAAGCTCGCCGAGGAGACCGCTCTCGCCTACGTGCGACGGTTCGACTCCTCGGCGCGGGTGGTCACCGCGGCGATCGACGACGTCGTCTTGCACACTCCGGCCGACGTTCGCCGCGACATCGCCCTCCACTCCAGGATCAACTCGGTCGGGCGCAGCTCCCTCGAGGTCGGCATCCGGGTCGAGCATCCGGGGCCCGATCCGGTGCACATCGCTTCCTGCTACTTCACGATGGTGGCCCGTCGAGGTGAGGGGGAAGGGGCTAGGAGCGTCGGGGTCCAGCCTCTCGAGTACGTCGACGATCTCGAGGTCCAGCGCCGCGCGGAGGCCATCGCCCGCCGCGAGGTCCACCGCCAGGGCCTGGCCGCGGCCGCCGAGCCGCCCACGCGGGAGGAGTACGAGCTGCTCGCCGCCCTCCACGCCGCCCAGGAAGCGCCCAGCTTCTCCGGTCGTCTCGCCGGACTGCTGGTGACCAACACCTGGGAGCGGATGTATCCCGAGCAGGAGAACATCCCGACCAAGATCTTCGGCGGCTACCTCGTCCGCCGCGCCTTCGAGCTCGCCGCCATCCACGCCGAGGAGATCGCGCCCGACCGTCCGGTGGTCCTGCGCGTCAACCGGATCCACTTCGTCCAGCCGGTGCGCATCGGTGACAAGCTCCACTTCTCAAGCCGCATCGTCTATACCGGCCGGACGTCCCTGTGCGTCGAGGTGACGATCGAGAGGGTGAGCCGGGATCGGGAGATGAAGGCGCTGTCGAACGACTGCGTCTTCACCTTCGTCAACGTGGACCACCGGATGTCACCCCGGCCCGTGCCGCCCATCTACCCGACGACCTACGCCGAGGACGCGCGCTACCTGGAGGCCCGGCGACGCCACCTGCGTGCTCGCGCTGCCCTCGCCCCGGCCCTCGCGTGAGGTGAGCCCAGCCGGTACTTGCTCGGGGGGACCGGAGAAGGGGTCTGCGGGCCCCGAAAAGTCCCGCAACGTCCGGGTCAGCTCCACTTCGCCCAGTACCACCGAGGTGAAGCCGCGGCCGGCGACGGTGAGCTCCCGCCGGTCGATCGCTCTTGCCGGGCCGTCCGCGGCGGCCTGGATGAGGTCGACCTGCTGGTCGGTACGGAAGATCAGGAAGTCCAGGCCGTAGCCCCAGCGATCCCGCTGGTAGGTGACGGCGGCGCGGTAGCCGAGCGCCCCCTCGGAATCGAGGGACACGGCGTTGGCGCGGTCGGTGGGCGGTGAACCGTCGCCGTCGATCTCGTGAGCGGTGAGGACGTGCTGGTCGTGGCCGAAGGCCTCGAGGTACACGGGCTCGACCTCCACGCTCCACCTCCCCGCTCCGGCCTCCGCATCGCCCGTTCCTGCGATCGACAGGGCGAGCCACAGCCACAACCAAGCACCATCGAAGCGGCGCGCCGTCGTATCGGCTCTCTCGATCGGGGTCTCCCTTCTGGTAGCCACCAGAAAGGATGCCGGGCGGGCTGGGATCCTTCGGCCCGAGGTGCCAGCCGCGCGGTGGGTGGACAGCTTGGTGCAGGGATAAGCGTTATTCAAAATATGTTAGCATTTCATATCTACATAGAGGTTGACTTTGGGTCTGCGTTGGTTCACAGTTTCCAATTAGCAAACTAGGAGAGTTGAGATGATTCGTGGGCCGCCGCGTCGCGTTTCGGGGTGTCGCAGCCTTCGAGGCAGGTCAGACTGCTTCAGTTTCTGCGTCAACGCCTCAACCTGACCACCCGTCCGCCCGTTGGCGGAAGAGGAGCTCCTCATGACCAGAGTCGCTCTCCGTCTCGTTCAAGCCCTCGTCCTTCCCGCACTTCTTCTGCTCGCCAGTGCCACCCCGGCAGATGCCTGCATGGAGTGTTACGTGTGCTGCGTCGGTCGCGACTGCTTCATCTGTTGCTTCATCGGCGGCGCCGTACCGTTCACCGCGGTCATCCCGGAGGGAGCTGTAGCAGCGCCGATGGCCGTGCTGACCCCACTCGGCGATGACCGGGTCGAGCTGAAGGTCGGCGGTTTCATCACCGAAGCGATGCCGTCCACGATGACCAGCCAGGGGCCGACCGCTGCGTGCTCGGTCGCCTTGCCGATCCCGCCTTCCATGGCTCGGCCTACGCGCGGCAGCATGTTCTACGAGAAGGGGGGCCGGTTGGCCTCCTACGACTTCCGGCCCGATCCCGAGAGCGGGGCATCCATCGCTCAGATGCTCGAGCAAGTCGAGCTTCCGGAAGGCTTCCCGAGACCCCGGGTCTGGCAAGGCCTGTCCTCGGGCGCAGCTCAAGACGTCCCTGCCAGCCTGCTGACCGAGTTCCGGATCGTCCTGAAGCTCCAGCCTGGAACCACCCTGGAGGGTCTCGCTGGATACCTGGCCGCCAACGGCCTCCTGGCCTCGGGCTCGACCGACTCGAGTGGCCGGTTCAACGGTGACCACTATGCATTTCGCCGCCTGGGCGACGTGGTGATCCACCTGCCTGCCCGGGAACCTCTGCGAGAGGGTCCGCACTTGGAGAACTGAGCCTCGCGCTCGGTGGCTGCGAGCCTTCCACCCGGTGGATCTCGGCCCTTTCTCCGGGGTCCACCTGGTGGCCCAGGCCCTGCGGGAGCGACTGGCGGTCCTGCGAGGGTTCGTCTGGGCCTAGAATCGCGTGAACGAGGACAAGGAGTTGCCATTCCTGCCACGTTGATCGAGCTGGAAG
>JBIOYC010000195.1:0-5416 GCA_044869955.1 Thermoanaerobaculia bacterium
CCTCCGGCACCTCGAGGCCGTTGGTCCAGTGCACGGCGAAGCGCCCGAGCTTGATCCCCCGCCAGGCAGGGTCGGCGATGCCCGGCGGCGAGGAGAGCTCGGACAGGTCGAGGGTCACCTCGTCCACGTCGAGCACGATGCCGGTGTCGCCGAGCATCACCGGCGTATTGAGCTCGAAGGTCGGCGGCGGACCGGCGCCCACCGAGAAGTCGAGGTCGCTCTCGCCGTCCCAGGAGAGGCGATACCTCAAAGAAGCGGCGCCGGCGAGGCTCACCTCGGGATGGGGAGCGCTGCCCTCGGGATAGGGTTCGAAGGTGCCCGGCTGCACCGGCTTGAAGACCGCCTCGTTGAGACGCAGCACCAGCGGCACGGTCGCGACCGACAGCTCGGCGACGAAGGGGAAGTTCTCCGGCGAAGCGGGGTCCTCCGTCTCCTCTTCTCGCGCCGTCACCTGGGCGGTGAGGACCCCTTCGCCGATCACCAGCGTGAAGGCCTCCTCGAGGCCGGGGACCTCGAGCTCGAAGCCGTCGGTGATCACCAGCTCCGCGGTGATGTTGGCGCCGATGTCGCGCTCGGTGCCGTCGGCCTCGGTCACCGACAGCTCGCTGTAGAGGAAGGACTTGACGCGCACCCGCTCGGCGAGCGAGGGCCCGCCATCCTCGGCCGGCGTCAGGAAGTCCTGCGGCAGAGCGTCGGTATCGACGTGCGCCGAGAGCGGCGGGTAGTAGGGGTCCTGGGCGGCGAGGGGGGCGGCGAGAACGAGGAGCAGCCCGGGCAGGGCGAGGGCGAGCACCAGGCTTTGCAGGGCGGCGGCGACCGGCCGTCGAGCGGCGTCGGTGCGGATCCGCAAGGGCTTCACCGCGGCGGCTCCTGTGCTGCCTCTCGCTCCAGTGCGGCGGCCACTTCCGCGAGGGCGGCCGGCGCCGCGGGCCCGGGGATCTCGATCTCCTCCGGCCTTGCGAGCGCAGTGACGTCGTGGCCGAAGAGCACGCAGGGCCCGGCGACCGTGGCGCAGTGGGTCCGGAGGAGCTGCCTCCACTCGTCGACGAGGCGCTGTTCGAGAGCGGCAGCGGCGGCGGGCAGGTCCGTCCGGTGGTGGCGGAGCAGCGCGATGGCCCGGGGATGGAGGTTCATGGCCGCGTAGAGCCGGGCCATCTGCAGGATCCTCTCCCCGTCGACCGGCCGCTCCCCGCTGGAGGCTTGCACCGGCGGTCGGTCTCCGCGCTCGAGCCTGCCCAGCAGGTCGGCGGCCGCGGCGCGCTGCTGCGCGCCTCCATAGACGAGGACCCGCGCCGCGCTGCCGGCGGCGCTTTCGCCACGCCCGGTCGCGAGCTGGACGTCTGCCGCCGCCAGCCAGAGGTCCAGGGCCTCCTCCGAGAGCCAGGTCGCTCGCCGCTCCTCGGCCGCCCAAGGCGGGCCGAAGCCGCCGTAGATCGCCTCGCGATAGGCGCGCTCGGCCGCCGCCGAATCGCCCAGTACGGTGTAGAGGCGGGCGACCTCGATGAGCTTCTCGCGCCGCAGGTCCGGGATCACCGGCCCCTCTGCCGAGCCGAGGCGCTGGGTCTGCGAGCGGTCCGAGAGGATGCCGTACGGGCTCAGCGGCAGCGCCTTGCCGAGCCACAGCTCGCCGCGCCGGCGGCCTTCGGCGTCGCCCGCGCGACCCGCGGCCTCGACCATGACGAACAGGGCCTCGGGCGCCACCTCGGGAGTCGCCAGGAGTCGGGGCACCTGCTCGCGGGCCGCTTGCGGGTCGCCGGCGATGAGCTGGAGCCGCGCGCGGGCGTAGCCGACGACGGCGGCGCCGGGCAGGTCCTGCCGCTCGGGCCATGGCGAGGTCCGGCTCAGGGCGGCGCGCGCCGCGCGGGACCGCGCCTCGCCCTCGAGCCCGCGGAGCTGGTCGGCGACCGAGCCCAGCACGGCGGTGGCGTGACGCAGCGCCGGCCAGGCGCCGGCGGGCAGCGGCTCCGGCTCCACCGCCGGGTCGTCCGGCGGGGAGGGCCGTGCCGGGCAGCCGAGCGTCACGAGCGCCATGCAGACCGTCGCCGCGATCGCGGCCCAGTGCTTCGGATGGCGTGCGCTCATGGCGGCGGCCTCACCGTCTGGTCGTAGTCGGTGCGCTTCATCTCGTCGAACGGCAGCGCCCGGTACAGGTCTCGGAGGAGCGTTTCGGCGGCGGTGAAGGTCGGTCCCGCAGGCAGCGCGGCGAGCACGCCGATGGCGGCGTTGTAGCGGTTCGCGGAGATGATGAGATCGTTCTGACCGCCGTCGATGAGGTGGAACCAGCCCACGCCGGCGTCCCCGACCTCCGAGAGGTGGCACTCGCCCTCGGTGAAGTCCTCGTAGCCATTCATCTCCAGGCCCCCGGCGAACTGGTCGTGCAGGAGGCGCCACACGTTGCCGGCGGGCAGGTTGTCGCGGATCGCCACGATCTGGGCGACGTGGAGGTTCTCGTGGTTGATCGTGGCGATGGCGTCCTCCTGGGTCTGGGCACCGGTGTAGACAGCGCGATTGACCATCACGATGTGGACCCGGCGAGCCGCCGCCGCGAGGCCGGCGGCGTACCCGTTGTGGGTGGTGAAGCCGTTCCAGGGGTGCACGGCGTCCGCGTACTGCAGCCGGTTGCCGGCGTTGACGTTGAGGGTGATGGCATAGGTGGCGACGTGCCAGGCCTGGCTGAAGGTGACCCCCGCGCCGCCGGCCGGCGTGGCGTCGAAGCTCATCAGCGGCACGGCCGCGAGCCCCCCGATCTCCGTCTGGCGGTCGGCGACCGCGACGCCGACGAGCGCCGTACCCTGGTGGGAATCGAGGGCTACCCGGATGGTCTTCGCGAGCACCAGCCCGCCCGTCAGCTCGACGCTCACGTCGTAGGTCTGGCGGCGGTTGGCCGCGATGCGGTCGAGCCGCACGCTCGACGCCGTCTCCGCGGTGTCGTAGCGCACGCTGCGCAACTGTGAGGCCACCCCGATCTCGAAGGGGTCGGTGGCGCGGTCGCCGTCGCCGTTGAGGTCCCAGCGGTAGGCGAAGAGACCGGTGCCGCCCTCGACCTGGAAGTCGACGTCGGTGGCGTAGCGGTTGATGACGCGGCGGGTCGTGGTGCCGTCGGGCCAGGTCTGGGTCTCGAGCAGCCGCACCACGTGCACGGCGACGGTGTCGTCGATGCTGAGCGGGCCGTTGGTGTACTCGAGGCGGAGCTCGGCGTCGCCGGTCTCGACGCCCTCGACCCAGTAGGTCTTGGGCAGGTCGGCGATGGGCACGTTGAGCCCGCCTGCCGGCACCGCGACGAGGTCTCCTGCGGCCCCCTTGTCGGCGCGGTTCCACAGCTTGATGCGGTGGCCGCCGCTGGGCACCGTCAGCACGGCGTTGCCGGCGAGCGAGTGCGGCACCACGTCGAGCGTGAGCTGCATGAGGTCGTTCTCGCCGGCGACGACCGCGGTCTCGTCGAGGTCGAACCAGGGCTCGAGCGGGTTCCTTCCCGCCACTCCCGAGGGGATGGGGTAGGCGTTGGCGTTGTCGTTGTCGTCGTTGAGCCGCACCGGCGCGCCGGGGATCTCTTCTTCGATCTCGGTGGCGTGGGCGGCGGTGAGCTGTGCCTCGGGCGCGCCCACCACCGTAAACCTTACCGTCTTGGTGTCGGTGGCGGCGCCGCCGAAGCCGCTCGCCAGGGCGATCTCCAGCTCGTAGTCTCCCGGCGGGTAGCGCCGCACCGCCGCGTCCTCGATCTCGAGGGCGAGGCTCGGGTCGAAGCCGAGGTCGCCGACGTTAGCGAGCGGGGCGGCGGCTGCGGGGGCCACGATCGAACGGTCGAGCGGCAGGTGCAACCACAGCGCCTCGGTCCCGGCGGCGGGGTTGCTCTCGGGAGCCCCCGTCCCCGGGACTCGGTAGAGCCTGTTGCCGACGTTTTCCGCGAGGCCGGCGAGGGTGACCGTGGCGCTGGTGGCGAAGGCGTTGAGGAAGAAGCGGCCGTGACTCCTTACCGTCCCCGCCGGCATCTCGCGCAGCTCGTAGGAGATCTCGTGCGGGACGGCGACCGCCGTCGTTCCACCGTCGTCGGCGTTGTTGGTGAGGCGGAAGAAGACCCGCGCGAAGCCGCCGAGCGGCTCGCTGGGGCTCATGGCGCCGGTGCCGAGGTCGAAGGTGTACGGGCGGACCGAGGTGGTGAAGGCCTCGTCGGCGGCCGACTCGAGCCGGATCTCGGCGAGGGTTGCCGGCCTCAGCGCCGCGGGGGGTGGAGCAAGCGGGATCTTCGCCAGGTAGGGCGCGGGGTTCAAATAGATCTTGTGGCCGTCGTCGTCCTCGGCGTAGGCACCGACGTGCAGCAGCCCCGCCGAGGCCGGCCCGAGGCGCGACCACTTGCGAAGCTCGCCGTCGGGCGGCGGGTCGGGGAAAGCGGCCTCCGGCGCCGCCCAGACCTCGACGGTGCGGTCGTCGAGGTCCACCGCCTCGGTGAAGAACTCCGTGGTCTCGGCGGCCGGGTCGTCGGCCTCCGCCTCGGCGTAGAGGGTCGCAACCGCCGCCTCCAGAGGTGCACGGTCGAGGTTGCAGAGGGCGATGCGCAGCTTGTCAGGCTTCGCGAGCCCCGGACCGAGGTCGCTCAAGGGGGTCGAGTCGTCGTCGTCGCGCAGCTTGGGGGTCAGGATCAAGCAGTTGGTCAGCCCGTCCAGCGCGGCGGCGAAGGTCACCTCGCCGCTCGAGGGCGTGAGCACGTCGTTGGCAGGCGGGTCGAGCCGCACCGCGAGGTAGTGGGAAGCTCGCGAAGGGGAGACCGCGATGAGCTGGCCAAATGTGCTGAGTACGGTGAACGAGGGACCCGCGCCCTGGAGGAAGTGCTGGAGGTTGATCGCGTTGTTGCACGCGGCGTGGAGAAGCAGACTTCCAGCGACGAGCAGCGCCAGGCGCCGGAGACGGCCACGGAGGCTCGGAGGGGCACCGCCGCCCTGGACGGCAGAGGACATATAGGCTGGTTTGGTCCATTTGAGGCGGGTTCGTTACCGGTCGGGCTCGAGGACGACGCGGATCCACTCCGGCACCGGGCGGCCGGCGAAGCTGTCGAGGGGCAAGAGCCCCTCTTCCGCGGGCATCTGCCGGCTCAGATTAGCAAACAGGGAGCAAACATCCGGACGCGAAAGCGAGCGTTTCCCAGCGTTGACGCGCGGGCCAGCCTGGGCCTGTAACGCTCTGAGACAGAGACGTTTAGGGTAAGCAGCGCGCCCGCTGTCACTCCTGCGGCTTGACGGCCCGAGATCATCGTCGATACGGCGCATTGGACCGCGGCGCATCGGGTAGCTGCTCGTCCAAAGACTGGCGATACAGCAGGCAGCCGCGGAGGAATTCCGGCCAGGTGGGGACCGTCGGCAACGGATCGGTCTTCTCGGGCAGGAGAGCCCAGAGCGCCGGGTGGTGCCAGCAGAGCTCATGT
>JBIOYC010000196.1:0-11666 GCA_044869955.1 Thermoanaerobaculia bacterium
GTGGGCCTGGGTGCGGGGGGCCGACCGAAGCCGCAAGCAACGGGGCAGGGGTCGCTCCTGTAGAGGCAGTCCTCAGACTCGCCCAAGCCAGGCCAACCCGGTGCCCGGGAACTCCCCCTCACCCTAACCCTCTCCCCCCTGCGAGGGCGAGGGGACCGGAGAGGGCGAAGGGCCGGCACCCCGCCCACGGCCACCTCGTGTCATATCCTCTCCGCCATGCGTGAGCCCTTCCGTTGTGCCGTGATCGTCGCCGTCGTGGCCCTCCTCCCGTCTCTGGGATCGACCACACCTACCTTCGCCGAAGACCCCCCGCCCAACCTCTCCCGTCTGGCCTGGCTGGCGGGGTGCTGGGAGCGGGCGAGCGGTGAGCGGGTGACGCACGAGACCTGGATGGCGCCCCTGGGCGGGTCCATGCTCGGGGTGAGCCGTACGGTGAAAGGGGACAGGACGACGGCCTGGGAGCATCTGCGGATCGAAGTGAGGGAGGGGGAGGTGTTCTACGTGGCCTTTCCCTCGGGCCAGGCGGAGACCGCCTTCCGCCTGATCGAGCAGAGCGAGTCTGTGAGCCTGTTCGCCAACCCGGAGCACGACTTCCCAAAGCGCATCCGCTACACGGACCAAGGTGCCGGCAAGGCGCTGGTGCAGATCGAGGGGGATCTCGACGGCAAGCTGCGGGTGATCGACTTCCCCTTCCAGCGGGTGGCCTGCCCGGGGCCATGAAGGTTGACTACCTCCCCCTGCTCGAGGTCCAGCGGGGCCTGTACGGGTTGCCCCGGGGCCGCGAGCGCTTCGAGGCCTATCTGGCGACCATGACCGACGCCGAGAGCGGGGATCTCGCCCTGCCCTTGCCGGCCATGAACCCGATGGGCAAGGACCACCTGCCGGCCCTGCTCGACGAGTACCTGGCCCAGGACGCGGATGGAGCTGCTGCGCGCGCGGTGGAAGCCTTGGAGGGGGGGCTTGCGGACGAGCCGGGAGGGAGCTTCCGCGCCTGCCTGGTGCTCTCGGATGACGCCCAGGGGGGCTGGACCAACCGCTTCACCGCGGAATACGGCAACCGCTTCGAGATCCGTGCGCTGTTCCGGCGGGGCTGGTTGCTGGGCCTGTTGTGGAGCAGCGAGCCCGCGGACGCCGAGCGGGCAGCCCGGGAGGCCCTGGCCGCGGTCTGGCGCGGGGTGTGGTGGGAGCGCCATGGCGCGCCCCACACGCTCGGCGAGATGCTGGCCCAGGAGGGCTGGGTGATGGCGCGCGCCGGCTGGACCGAGCCGGCTCTAGAGCCGGAAGACCTGGCCTACACCCGGGAGGTGCTGGCCCCGCATCTGGATTCGACCGACCGGGCCGTCACCATCGCGTGCCTGTTCGGGGACCGGGCCGCCGAATCCCTCGGCTACGCCCCGCAGGGCCTCTCCGAGCGGGCCGGCCTCGCCCTCGCCCTGGCGGACGCCCGCGCTGCTGCCGGCTGAAAGGAAACCATGACCACCGCCCTCGCCGTCGCCGCCTTCCTCGCCTTCGCCGTGGGCCTCGCCCACTCCGTGCTCGGCGAGCGCTACATCCTGATCCGCCTCTTCCGCCGCGACAACCTGCCCCAGCTCTTCGGCAGCACGTCGTTCACCATCCGCACCCTGCGCTTCGCCTGGCACCTGACCACCATCGCCTGGTGGGGTTTCGGAGTAGTGCTCTGGCAGATGGCCGCCGGCGCAGCGACCACTCAGAACGTAGCGATGGCGATGGCGGGCACCTTCGGGGTGACCGCAGCAATCACCGGAGGAGTCAGCAAAGGCCGCCACCTCGCCTGGCCGGTGTTCCTGGCGATTGCGGTGATTTCGTACTTGGCGGGGCGGGGGTAGGGGGAGCGTCCGGCATGCGGGACATGACCCTCTGCTGGTGCGGGGCGTACCAATCCTGGTACGATGAGCCGCGGCGATGCTCCGAGTAGTCTTCTACCGGCTGGAGAGCGGCCGAGAGCCAGTTCGGGAATGGCTGCGGGATCTCGACCGAGAGTCGAAGAGGGCGTTCGGCGAGGACATCAAGACCGTCCAGTATGGCTGGCCGCTGGGGATGCCCCTGGTTCGCAGCTTGGGAGAGGGCCTGTGGGAAATCCGGACCCGGCTGCCGAACGGGATCGGGCGCATCATCTTCCTCATCGAAGCCGAGGTCCTGGTCTTGCTGCACGGCTTCGTCAAGAAGAGCCAGAAGACCCCGACTCAAGATCTGGAGCTTGCCCGCAAACGAGCTGCGGACGTACGGCGAGGACGAAGGCAATGAACGAACAGCACCTTGGGACGGATTTCGACACCTTCCTGGCGGAGGAGGGCCTGCTTGAGGAAGCAGAAGCAGTTGCCGCGAAGCGGGTCTTGGCCTTCCAGCTCTCCCGAGCAATGGAGGAGCGCCACCTCTCTAAGACCGAGATGGCCCGGCAGATGAGCACCAGCCGTTCGGCCGTGGACAGGTTGCTCGACCCGGCGACCCCCTCCGTGACGCTCCTGACGCTAGAGAGGGCGGCACGAGTGCTGGGGAAAAAAGTGAGGATCGAGCTCGTGGACGAGGAGCGAGCGCTCGACGGCGCTCCAGCCTGAGCGTGGCGCTAGCCCGCGCCGGCAGCATTGGCTGACTACCGCTCGATCACCTCGATGAGAGGCTGAGACTGGTGAGACTCACCGACCTCTACGTAGCTCCAGCGAGATCGTAGAGTTCAAGGCGCTTCTCAGCGATTTCAACTGCGATCTGGTCGCGATCTCGCTGGAGTCCATGCAGAATCAGCTGGGCAACGTCGTTGTCACGCATGCCCGGTTCGCAGGGCATGGAGCTGTTGTACTGGAGGAGCTTGTACCCTTGGTCGGAGGCGAGAGCAGTTTGCTTCTTCTCGAGCAAGTCGATTTCCATCTCAAGGCGCTGACTCGATGTCATTGTCACAGTTTCCTTGGTAAGCACGAGCCTGCGCGGAGGCGCGGCTTCGACGACCACGCGATCACCGGGCTTGATCCCGGCGGGCTCCAGCACGGACTGCGGAAGGCTGACCACTACTGATCCCGCAACGACCCGGACCTTGACGATCTCCCGCATGACATCTGTGAACATATGTCACTCGGTCGGCCCTGTCAAGGGTGCACCCGTCTCCTCGTGACGGTTATGGGCGAGCCCGAGGCGGCGGACCTGGCTCGCCTGAGCGAGGAGGCCCTGGGCGTGGATTGGATGCGGCCGGAGGAGGACGAGGCTTGGTCGCTCTTGGAGCAGGAGGAGTCGCCGTCCCGGCAAGGGAGATCCATCGCCTCCGCTTGAACTTACCGCAGGTGGGTTGGAGCGTTTGGAGTGCGGCGACGAGTCGCTGCATTCCAGAGGCGTCCAATCGATGATGGTGGTGATCTCCCTCGTCCCGCCAGGGACGTTCATGGGTAGCGAGGCGTTTGAACGCCTCGTGGGGTGGTGCCGGCCCCAGCCCGGGAGATCCCTCCGCTCCGCCTCCGGCGCTGCGCGCCTGCGGCTCCGGTCGGGATGACAGCGGGGGCGGGCCGCGGAGCGGCCGGAGGCGGGTACCCACGCAGAGCGTGGGCACCAGGGCATGACTCCGGTTGCTCCCTCGTCCCGCCAGGGACGTTCATGGGTAGCGTGGCGTTTCAACGCCTCGTGCGGGCCCCGCCGCCTGTAACGCAGGCTCCCCGGCGTCGTAGTCCTCGTGCAGGTATCAACCTCTCGAGGAGGATCAACGTGTCGAAATCACGACGCAGTCCCTGTGCGTTTGGAGTGCTCGCAGCTTGGGTGGTGGCCGTCGCGCCGGCGTTGGCCGCCCCCGCCCCTGGCGCCGGCTCGCTGCCGCCCGATGCCGAGATTCGCCGGATCCTCGCCGAGCGGGTTGAGGCGTTGGCGGGCCCGGAAGGTGGTGTCGGCATCGTCGTGGGGGTGGTCGGACCTGAAGGGCGGAGAGTCATCGCCTACGGCGCCGCCGACCAGGGCGAGGCGCGCCCCCTGAGCGGTGACACCGTCTTCGAGATCGGCTCCGTGACCAAGGCGTTCACGGCGCTGCTCCTCGCCGACATGGTCCGCAGGGGGGAAGTGGCGCTGGCCGATCCGGTGGCGAAGCACCTGCCCGCCGGCACCAAGCTCCCCGAGAGAGGTGGCCGTTCGATCACCCTCGTGGACCTGGCCACCCACACCTCGGGGCTGCCCTTCATGCCGGACGAGCTGCTCGCCAACTCGGGCTCGACGCAGGCGACTGCCGCCGATCTCTATCAGTACCTGGCCGGCTACCGGCTGACGCGCGAGATCGGCGCCACCTGGGAATACTCGAACCTCGGCTACTGGCTCCTGAGCCAGGCCCTCTCCACGGCGGCCGGCGTGGACTACGAAAGCCTCCTGCGGGCGCGGGTGCTGGCTCCGCTGAAGCTGGCGAGCACCGACCTCACCCTTTCGCAGTCCATGAGCAGCCGTCTGGCCGTGGGCCGAAACGCCGCTCTGGAGCCATCACCGGCCGTGTCCAGCCTGCCGATCTATTCGCTGATGCCGGCCGCAGGAGGTCTGTACTCGACGGTCGACGACCTGTCCTCGCTGCTCGCCGTGGCCCTGGACTACGAGCCATCACCCCTCGCGGGAGCGCTGGCCCTGACGGTCGACACCCGCCGGCCGGCATCGCGACCGGGCACCGAGCACGCTCTGGGCTGGACCGTCCTGGGCGGAGGTGGCGACCGGCTCGTCTTCCGCGATGGTGGCACTTTCGGTCATGCCAGCTGCATCGTGTGGGATCCGGCCCGTCGCGTCGGGGTCGTCGTCTTGTCGAATCACGTGGCGAGCGTCAGCGACATCGCCCGGCACCTGCTGCGGCGGGACTTCCCGCTGGAGAAGCCAACCGTCACGAAACGCACCGAGATCGCCCTCGACGTGGCGCTGCTCGACCGCTACGTGGGCCGGTACGAGGCGGCGGACGAGGGGGTGTTCACCATCGCCCGGGAGGACGGCTTCCTGACGATCGAAGCTCCGGCCGAGTGGGGACTTCCGAAGCTCCGCATCCGCCCGGAAAGCCAGCAGGATTTCTTCGCCACCGAGCTCCCGCTCCGGGTCACGTTCCAGGTGGAAAACGATGGGCACGTGAGCGGGATCCTGATCTATCCACCTCGAGGACAGAAGGCGATCCTCGCGGGCCGGCTGGGCTCGACGAGTGACGGATGAGGCTTCGGCTCACTCCGACTGGAACACCAGCTCGAGGCCGTTCGGATCCCGCACGCTGAACTGGCGGCCGCCGTAGAACGGCTCGTAGAGGTCCTCCAGGAAGCAGAGCTCCGGCCCGTCGAGGGGCTCTCCGGCGAGGCGGGCCCGGGCTGCTTCGAGCTGTCGGGTCTTGAAGAGGCCGTAGAGCTCTTCGATCTGGCTCGTCCGGAACCAGAGCGCAACCTGGTTCGCCGGCCGGCTGCCCCGGGATTGCACCATCAGCTCGGCCTGGCCGAGGGAGAGGGTCGCCCAGTCCATCGCGCCGACTTCCGGATGGCGCGCGTGCAGGGCGAAGCCGAGGGACGTGTAGCACGCCACGGTGGCGTCCACGTCCGCCACGCACAGCATCGGCGTAACCGGCCGGTGGACCGACTCTCCGAACGTGCCCGGCCGGTCCACTGGTCGCGTCGCCGCGACCGCCGCGGGCAGCTTTGCTCCGGCCGCCTCGAGCAGGCGCATCGCCCCGAGATCGCCGCGGAGCATGGCCACCGCCAGCGGCGTGCGCCCCTGCTCGTCCTCGGCCTCCAGGTCCGCACCGAGCTCGATCAGCAGCTGCGCCATCTCGTACTGCGGGGCCTTGGCCGTGAGGCCGTCGGGGGCCGCCAGGGCGAAGTGCAGTGGCGTCTGCCCCTGCTCGAAGCGCGACCGGCGATGAGACAGGCAGCCCGGATCCTCCTCGACCAGGCACTGGACGACCTCTGCGTCCCCTACGGCGATGGCTGAGAAGATCTGGTGCCGGGCGCCGCGGGTGAGCAAGAGCGCCACCACTTCCGGGTTGACCTCCGTGCCAGGGCCCACGGCCCAGCCGATCACCCCGGCCTGGTGGACGTCGCCGAAGCCGTGCACGTCGCCACCGGCGTCGAGCAGGGCACGGACGGTGTCGAGGTGACCGCCCGCGGCGGCGAAGTGCAGGGCCGTGGCCTGGTCGGCGTGATCGCGCTGGTGGAGATCGGCGCCGTGCTCGAGCAGCACGCGCACGCAGCCGGCGTGCGCCACGGCGGCGTGGAGTCCGGTTCTGCCGGTGCGGTCGCGCTCGTGGGCCAGCGGTGGTTCCACGCGAAACAGCGCCCGCAGCGTGACCTCGTCACCGGCTCGGCAGGCCGCGAAGAACGCCTCGAGGTCCGGCGCCCGCCGGCGATCGACCTCGGTTTTGAGCGCCCGCCAGCTCGGATAGCCGTGCTGCCGAGCCACGGCAAGCTGAGCCGCTGCGAGCTGAGCGGCCGGGTCAGCGGCTCGCAGGGCGCGGAGGCGTTCCTTCGCCAGCTTCCTGAGGTAGTCGAGGGACGGGCGGTCGGGGAGACTGGAGCTCGACATGGAGACCTTCCTTCCAGTTTCGCCCGGCGTCCGCGTCTCTCGGGCTGGAAGTCAGGTTCTGTGACGGCGGAATCCTGGGGTGGGTTCGACCCTTCACGCGGACCGTGGGCCGCCCTGGCCGGCCGGGTGAACTCTAGCCCACCGCGGCCGGCCTCGCCAGGGCTTCGGCCGGAGCGGGTCAGTGCGACCGGCTGGCCGCCACGTAAGCACCGAGCCCGACCAGGGCCGCCCCGGAAGCCTGACGCTGCCTTCTGCGCCACAGAGGGGAGGTCCGCAGGCGACGTTCTAGCGGAACGGCTGCGAGCACGACGACGAGATCCGCCGTGGTGTTCAGGGTGACCGAGATTGCACCCAGGAGCACGAACTGGGGCACCAGGGGAAAGGCGCGGTCGACGAACTGGGGGATGAACGCCAGGAAGAAGAGGGCGGTCTTGGGATTGAGCACCTCGGTCAGGACTCCCTGCCAGAAAGGGCTCCCGGCGGGAGGCGCCGGTGCCTCGGGAGCGAAGTCCGGGTCCCGCTCAAGGAGGGTCCGGAGACCGAGGTAAATCAGGTAGGCGGCACCCAGGTACTTCACGAAGAGGAACACCGTGGCAGAACGGGCGAGGATGGCGGACAGCCCCAGGGCAGCGGCGACCACGTGCGCCATGCCACCGAGAGCCGTGCCGAAGGACGACGCCAGGCCGTCTGCGCGTCCGCCCCGAAGACTGCGGGCGAGCACGTAGAGCATGCCCGGGCCCGGTGAGACGGCGAGAAGCGCAGCGGCGGACAGAAAGAGCAGGAAGTGGCTGAGGTCGGGCATAGGAGCTCCAGGGTCCAGGTGGGAATCGACACGACGGGACAGGAGGAGACTACTCGGCTCGGGCTGCTGCCGCGGGAGGGCCTGGCGATCCGCCGAGGCAGCCGAGGAGGAACGTGGAGACACGCTCAGGAACGAAGCCTCACAGCCGCTCCTTCCACCCAGCCTCCCCATCGGTGCAGTCCACCTCAGCGTCTCGGACATCGGGCGAGCCTCGGCCTTCTATCGCGAGGTCGTGGGGATGTGGGGCCTGGGCCGCAGCTTGGGCCACCAGCGCCGCACCCGCTGGCAGTAGGCGTCGTAGTCCTCGCCGAAGCTCCGGCGCAACGTCGGCTCCTCGTACCCCAGGACGAAGAGGTGCATGAGCAGCAGGAAGCCCCGGCGTAGGCGAGGAGCGCGCCGGAGCGATAGAGGAGGGCGGCGCCGGCGAGGGCCAGGCCCGCGCCCAGGTACTTTGGGTTGCGCAGGTAGCGGTAGGGGCCGCGCACCACCAGGCGGCGTGGCGGGTCGAAGGGTGCCGGGGTCCCGTGTCCGAGAACGGCGAAGCTCAGGATGCACCACACGGCGAGCCCGGCCCCGGCCAGGGTCGCGATCGCTCCCAAGACCTCCGGGAGCCCCAGTCGCTCCGGCCTGGCCACCCCCGCCCAGGCCAGAGCCCGCACCGGCAGGCAGACGAGCACCACGCCGATGAAGACCGTGGCGTATGCGATCGTACGGAGCAGAACACCGATCATCGGCCACGGTCCGGGGCTCTTTGCCATGCCTTGTCCGTCCATCAGGTCAGCCTGTTTCGTCGGCTCGCCGGTCCCAGCGCCTGCGCGAGCAGCTCGAGGGCCTGTGTCCATCCGGAGGTGTGCGACGGCACCGCCTCCTCATCCGGCAGCTGGGTGTGGGTCACCACCACTTCGGTGTTTCCCTGGCCGGCGAGAAACTCCACGGTCACCAGGGACTCCTGGTGATGGGTGGCGTCCGAGATCCAGGTGAAAACCAATCGTCTCGGGCGATCGATCACCTGATAGACGCCGGAGTGCACAAGGGGCCCGCCAGCGTGGTGCATGACCACCTCGAAGGCGCCGCCTACCCACGGATCGACCCTGGCCGTGGAGCTCGGGATGCCGCCGGGGCGCATCCATACGGCGAGGCTGGCAGGATCCAGCCAGGCATCGAAGACCAGCTCGGCGGGTGCAGAGATCGCCCGCCGCACGGTCACTCCCGGGGTGTTGGTCACAACTGTCATCGCCTTTTCCCTTCCTGGTCGCCGCGCCGTCCGCTTCGCTCAGAAGAGGGTGATCAAGGCGACGCTCAGGCCGGCGTAGATTGCGATGATCACCCAGAAATACTCTGGAGAATCCTCCCTCGAGACCGTTCGCCCCCAAGGACCGGACTTGGCGTACACCTCACCCTGGAGGGCGGCAAAGAGGGTGTAGAGACCCACCAGGGCGCCCAACATCTTGAACATGACTACTCCTCGCGGCGCCGGAGGCTTTCCACCGCCACTTTGATCAGACCGACGATCACACCCATGCCAGCGATGGGCACAGTGGCTACGGCCAGGAGGCCCAACCCGATCGGATTGCCATCGGCCGGACCGAACGCAACGTAGAGCAAGAGGGGCGACACACCGGCAAACCCGAGGGCAACACTCCAGGCCACGATCCGCGATCCAGGCCACCGGCGAATCAGCGCTTCCTCGCTGACGCTCATGATCGGCTGCCCCTCGCCTGTTTCCTGGCCAGCTTCGAGGTGAGGTTGCCTGCGAGCGCCCCGAACAGCGCGCAGGGGAGGCCGACGAACAACGCGATGACGACCTCGAAGGGCCACAGGTTGTGGGAGGTTGGATCCTCGAGACCGTCCACGATCACCCGTGCGAGCACGGCGGCCGGCACCGCTGCGCCCAGCAGCGCGGTCACTTGCCAGGAGGTGGCGGCACCGCGTGAGCGCAGCAAGAACGCCGCGAGGACCACCAACAACAAGCCAGGCTGCAGGAGAGTGCTCGGCAAGCTGACCTGTGCGTACGGGATCTGCCAGTGAGGAAGACCCACCGCCAGGAAGCTCGAGAGGAAGGCAGCTGCCAACCAGCCGGGCCGGCTCGGATTCATGGCCGCCTCGGGTCGTGAGCCGGCCCGGCGACGCGGGCGACGGCAACGCGATAGAACTCGTAGCCCCGCATGGCGCTCGCTCTCCGACGGAAATACCGCGCCCGATAGTCGGCCGCGCCGACGTCCTCCTCGAGCTCGAGCCCGCGGCCTACGAGGAAGCCGGACAGACGCGAAGGATCCAGACCGAAGGTCCAGGTCTCGCCCGATGCCTCGAGTTTCGCAAATGTCCTCACCATGCCGTCAAACGCCTCTGGCACCTCGAGCACTCGGCGATCGACGTAGGTGAAGATCACCGTGTTGCCGCCCCGCGAGCCCGCGCACCAGCGCAGCGTCGTGTCCACGGCGCTCTGGCCGAGGTAGTTGGTGACTCCCTCCCAGACGAAAAGGGTGGGCCGGCGGGACTCGAAGCCGGCCGCGGTCATCGTGCTCGGCAAGGGCTCGACGTTGAAGTCGATGGGGACAAAGCGCACGTGACTCGGCAGCGAGCCCAGCGCGGATTCGACCTGCTGCCGTTTCGCCGCGGAGGTGGCGGGGTGGTCGACCTCGAAGACCGTGGCTCCGGCCATCGCCGCCATCCGATAGGCACGGGCGTCGAACCCGGCGCCGAGCAGGACCACCTGCTCCACGCCGGACCGCAGGCTCGCCTCGGCCAGGTCGTCGATGAGGCGGGTCCGGGCAACGCCCGAGGTCCGCGCCCCCGGCCAGCGATGGTCGATCCAGGCGGGGATGAGGCCGCCCACGAGAGGCAGCCGCGAGAGGGCGACCGCGAAGCGAAGCCCAGGCGGCAGAAAGCCCCGCGCGAACCGATCGTCGAACAAGCGTCGCCTCGCGGGCAGCGCCGACTCCAGGGCTCGAAAGAGCGCCATGTACTGTGCCGTTCGGCTCGCCTCACGTTCCCGCATGGTGTCCTCGAAGGGGCCACCAACGCCCTACCTGCCGGCAGTAGGCGTCGTAGTCCTCGCCGAAGGTGCGGCGCAACGTTGGCTCCTCGTACCCCAGGACGAAAAGGTGCAGGAGCAGCAGGAAGCCCGTGGCATAGGCGAGAAGCGCACCGGACCGATAGAAGAGCGCGGCGCCGGCGAGGGCCAGGCCCGCGCCCAGGTACATGGGGTTGCGCACGTAACGATAGGGACCGCGCACCACCAGGCGGCGCGGCGGGTCGAAGGGCGCCGGCGTGCCTCGGCCCTGAACGACGAAGGCCAGGATGCACCAGACCGCCAGCCCAGCTCCGCAGACGGTCGAGACTGCTGCCACCAGCTCCAGGGCCCCGAAACCCTCCGGTCTCGATACCCCCGCCCAGGCCAGCGTCCGGGCGGGCAGGTAGACGAGCAGGAAGCCGATGAAGACCGTGGCGTAGACCAGGGCTCGGATCAGGACGGCGATCATGGCGCGGGAGCCGGGTTCTCCGACCGGTCGGGCGATCGGCAGTATGGTGGTTGCTCGAGCACGGTAGCCGGCCAGAGGTTACGTGTCAAGACGACGGGGGACAGGGATCCGGTCTTCGTCCCGTAGGGACGTTTGTCGGTAGCGAGGCATTTCAGGTCCTCGACGACACCCCTTCGGAGAGGTGTCGGTAAGCCATTTACTTGCAATACTTACCAGCATTGACTCGGCATGACGACACGAAGGCGATGGCTCGTGGAAGCGCTCCGGAAGCTAGCGGGGAATCCTCGTGGCTTCGCATCCAGCCGGCAATCAGGGCGTCGAAGGCCGATTCTGACGGAGTCTGCTCCCGCAGTCTTGCACTGACCGCCGAGCTTGTCGGCGCGAGCGGCGGGGTGAGCGGCCCGCTCTCGCACGGCTCAGGCCGAGCTTCTGGCCGGAGCCGGCCGGACCCTCTGGCTCGCAGCGCATCGAGCGACCTTGCGGGCGTTTGCGCTCCCATCACCGCGAAGCGCTAGCGAAGGGCCCGCGAGCGAACGCGGGCAAGCCTCACCAGGCTCAGGTCTCTTCCGCCAGCTCGCCGAGCCGATAGCGCTGGCGCAGGGCTTCCCGGACGATGTCGGCTTCGCTGCGGCGGGTCTCGTAGGCCTCCCGGCGCAGGGCCTCGTCCTCGTCGGGATGGACCCAGAAGGCCTTCTTGATCAGCAGACCGGAGCGAGAGCGGGTGGTGGTGCCTCCCCGGGGGCCACTCTTGCTTGCACGCTTGACGTTTGCCATGGCGTCATTATAGACGACTTGCGCGCCGGAACGGATACGTGTATTCTCACCGTCGTCCTTTTGATGAATTTGGGGTGAGGGATTTCCCTCCGCGC
>JBIOYC010000197.1:0-6962 GCA_044869955.1 Thermoanaerobaculia bacterium
CGCGCCTGGCCCGGCTTCAAGTTGATGTCGAAGATCGCCACCGTGGCGCCGCGCCGCATGCTCTCCAGCACCAGCTCCTGGAGCTTGCCCTGGCCGACCACGGTCTTGGGATGCACCTGGCTGCGGCGCTGGCGCGAGGTGCCGGCGATCACCACCCCGGCTGAGCGCACCAGCTCCAGGGTCTCCTCGAAGTGCTCGTCGTCCGGGGAGAGGCCGATGACCAGCGCGCGCTCCTGCCCCGCCTTGGCGGAGGCGGCGCCGGTGGAGCGCGCGGTCTCCTCCTCCAGGGCCCGGATGCTGGCCTCGAAGTCGAAGTCGAGGCGATGGACGTCCGGCGCGATCACGCGCAGAAAGGCCCCTTCCTCGCCACCATCCCTGGCCGCCGGCTCTCCAGCCCCCGGCTGGGCGAACGCCGAGGGGTTGACCTGGGCCAGCTCGACCCTGCCCGGCAGGCCGGAGGGCAGAGCCTCGACCATCGCTACCAGGTCGAGGCGCAGCAGGGCGAGGTCGTTGAGGTCGTCCTTGGTCAGCGGCTCGCCCTTGAGGTGGGTGTGGACCAGGCGCAGGCCGCGGAAGCGGCCGGCGCCGCCACGCAGGCGGCCGATGTCCGGCAGCATCAGGCGCTGGGCGTCGCCCACCACCAGGTGGCGGATGGCACCTTCGCGGGTCAGCAGCACGCCGACCTGGCGGCCGATCTGCCGCGACACCTCGGCGAGGTGCCGGGCGAGCTCGGGCGAGACCACTTCCTGCGGATCGACGCGGCGGCGGAAGGTGCGCTCCAGGGCGCGACGCTCGAGGGTCGAGAGGCCTTGCGTGTTGCCTTCGATGGGGTGGGCTATGGGGGCCTCCGGGCGGGCGCGGTCAGAGCCTGTGAATCAATCTGCTGCGCGGGCCGGGCGCCGCGTCGCGGGTCCTCCCGGGAATCCTCACCTACTCCGTGTAGGCTCCGGTTCCCGGGTCCTCCCGCTCCTTGCGCGCAGCCCGCTCGCGACGATTGCTTCACAGGCTCTCTGGCTGTTTGGGCCAACCGTTCGAAAAAGTTGCTCAGCGGCTCCTCGGGACGGAAGAAATCGAGGAAGTCCGGGATCTGGTGCGGCTCGGGCCGCACGGCGCGCGCCTCCGCCCACTTGAGAAACGGCACCAGGAAGGGCCGCGCGTGCTCCAGCTCGAGCCGCAGCAGGCGCGCGGTGGCGCCGCCCGCGGCCAGGAACCCCGAGGCCTCGTAGATTCGCAAGGTCTCGGCCAAGTCGTAGGGCACGCCGCGCAGCTCGACTTCCCAGCCGCCGGGCCGGTGCTCGAAGATCGCGTACTGGGCGCGCCGGTCGCCGTTGAAGGGCAGGCCCACCGAGCCCACGTTGACCACCATGCCGGCCGGCAGGCGCCGCACCATCGGGCGGTGGGTGTGGGCGCAGACCAGCAGGCTCTCTTCGACCAGGTCGAGGTGCGCCGTCAACTCCCGCTCGCTGGTCCAGGGGCCGATGCCCTCGTTGGGCGAGCGCGGGCTGCCGTGCACCAGCCGCAGGCCGGGCACCACCGCCGAGGCAAGCGAGACCGGCAGCGCCTCGATGTAGGCCGCCTCTTCGGGCGAGAGCTCGGAGGCCATCCAGCGCGCCGCCGACCACTCCTCGGTGAAGAGCCAGTCGTCGGGCACGCGGCCGGCCCGGAAATCGAGCATGTAGTCCTCGTGGTTGCCGCGCACCGAGCGCCAGCCGGTGGCCGCGATGCGCCGCACCACGGCGCTCCCCTGCGGGCCGCGGCCCACCAGGTCGCCGCCCACAAGCACCTCGTCGGCGCCCTGCCGCTCGAGGTCGGCGAGCACCGCATCGGTTGCCGGCACGTTGCCGTGAAGGTCCGCCAGGACGGCGATCCGCACCATAGGCGGATTCTACAGCCAGCCCTTTTCGCGGGCGAGGCGCGCCGCCTCCACGCGGTTGCCGGCGCCGAGCTTGCTGATCGCCTCGGAGAGGTAGTTGCGCACCGTGCCCTCGGAGAGGTGGAGCTCGCCCGCGATGCGGCTCGAGGGCAGGCCCTCGCCGGCCAGCCGCAGAACCTGGCGCTCGCGATCCGAGAGCGGGTCGGCCTCGGTCCACGCCTCGGCGGCGAGCTCGGGCGAGATGGCGCGGCCCCCGCCCTGCACCCTGCGCACCGCCGCCGCCAGCTCGGACGCGGGCGAGTCCTTGAGCAGGTAGCCGGAGGCGCCGGCCTCCAGCGCGCGGCGGAGGTACCCGGCGCGGGCGAAGGTGGTCACGATCACCACCCGCGAGCGGCAGCCGCGCGCCTGGAGCTCGGCCGCCAGCTCCAGGCCGGTCAAGTGCGGCATCTCGATGTCGGTGATCACCACGTCCGGCGCCCGCTCGAGGGCCAGCTCCAGGGCCTGCCGGCCGTCGGCGGCCTCCCCCACCACCTCGAAGTCGCCTTCGGTCTCGAGCAGCGCGGCCAGCGCCCCGCGCACCAGGGCCTGGTCCTCGGCCAGCAGGACGCGGATCATCCCGCCGCGCTCCGCAGCGCCTCTGGGGGCAGCGCCGGGGCCGGGACCGGCCCTTCGGCGGCCGGCAGGCGCACCTCGAGGCGGGTGCCCCGCGAGCCGTCGCGGAGCACGGTCCCGCCCAGCTCCTCGACGCGCTCGCGCATGCCCGCGAGCCCCGAGCCCTCGGTCGCCCCGCCGCCGCGGCCGTCATCCTCCACGGTGAGCACGATCTGCTCGCCCTCCCTCGCGAGGCGCACCCGGCAGCGCCCGGCCGCGGCGTGGCGCACCACGTTGGTCACCGCCTCACGCAGCGCCAGGGCCAGGGCGTTCTCCTGCTTCGGCGCCAGCGCGGATCGCGGCGCGGTCGCGGGATCGAGCGCCGGGCGCTCGATGGTGAGCGTGACGCCCGCCGCCTCGCAGGCCAGGTGGGCGTTGGTGAGCTCGGCCTCGAGGCCGGCGGTGCGGTAGCCGCGCACCGCGTCGCGCACCTCGGCCAGGGACTGGCGGGCGATGCGCTCCACCTCCCGCATCTCGCGCTGCGCTCGCTCCGGCTGGGTGAGGGCGAGGCGGGCCGCGAGCTCCGACTTGAGAGTGATCACCGACAGCGTGTGCCCCAGCAGGTCGTGCAGGTCGCGCGCGATGCGCTCGCGCTCGGCCATCGCTGCCAGCCGCTCGACTTCCTCCTGCGCCAGCTTGAGCTTGGCGTGGGTGCGGCTGCGCTCGCGGTAGTAGATGTTGATGGCGCCGATCAGCACGGTGAAGACCACGCCTGGGATCCAGCCCTGGGGCGGGATCGATGCCAGCCACGCCTCGACCGCCAGCGCCAGCTCCAGGAGCAGGATCACGCGCCAGGCGAGGCGCGGCGGCCCGGCGTGCGCCGCGAAGGCCCCGGCGTAGATGAAGTACACCACCGCCCCGGGATTGAAGGGCGAGAAGACCACTCCCAGCAGGGCGATGGCGGCGAGCACCCGCAGCAGCCGCCGGCCCTCGAGCCAGAAGCCGCGGAAGTAGAGGACCAGGAAGGCCGCGAGGCCGGCCAGCGTCAGCACCCACTCCAGGGCGCCGGCGCGCTCGAAGAGCAGGTAGATGGGGAGGTTGACGACGTAGATCAGCCAGACGTAGGGGGTCCAGCCGATGTCGGGGTCTTTGGGCAGGAGTCGCACGGGGATGAACGGCCTCGCCTCAGTCAGCGCAGACGGACATCGTCGATCTCGAGCTTGAACTTGCCGTGGCCCATCCCGGCGCTCCACAGTATGCCCTTCAAGGTCTTGCCGTCGAGCCCGCTGAAGCTCGCGAGAGGAATCACCACCTCGCGCCACTCGCGGCCGGTCTCGAAGCTCTGCTCGACGGGGATGCGCGCCAGCTCGCCGGAGAAGACCATCACCCGGTAAGGCCCGCCTTCGCCCCGCGCCCAGAACACCAGCTCGCGCGCCGCCGAAGCGTCGACCGGCGCCATGGGCTGAGGCCCGGGGAAGTACAGCGCGCCGGCCCACGGGTAGGGGAAGCCGGGGCGGATCTCGCCCGAGATCGTGAGCGCCCCGGCGCTGCTGCCGGCACCGCCGGGCGTGAGCCTGAGCTCCACGGTCGAGGTGCCGCCCATGCGCTCGTCCGTGGACGGCACCCAGCCGGAGCCCACGGCAGCGGTGAGCGCGCCGTGGTCGAAGTCGCTCACCGGACCGGGTCCGAGCCTGGGCGCCGCGGCCGCGGCGGGCTGTGCCTCCTGCGTCGGGCGCGCCGCAGCGTGGCCCCGCTTCCAGACGCGGGAGATCGCTCGCGTGGCCGTGACGTCTGTCGTCGGATCGCCCTCCACCAACAGCAGATCGGCGGCGAGGCCGGACGCCACCCGCCCACGGTCGGCGAGCTTGAAGATCCGCGCCGGCACCGAGGTGGCGGCGGCCAGGGCCTCGCTCGGCGTCAAGCCGCCCTCGACCAGCAGCTCGAGCTCGCGGTGCAGGGCCGCGCCGTGCGCGGTGCCGGGGTTCGGCGCATCGCTGCCGGCGAGGATCGGCACCCCCGCCGCCTTGAAGCGCCGCACACTCTCGAAGGCCGGCGCCAGCGACAGCTCGCGGCGCCTGGGAAAGGCCTGCGTCAGGCCGGTGATCTCCTGTGGAGTGAGGAAAGGAGCGAGGCGTGCATCCTTGGCGAGCGAGCCGCCGCCGGGCCGTCCGGTGGCGCTCTCGAGCACCACCAGGGTGGGCACCACGAATACGCCGCGCTGCGCGGCAAGGCGTGCGAGGGCCTCGTCGGCGGGCCGGTCCTGGAACAGGTGCGCGAGCCCGCTGGCGCCGGACTCGATCGCTTCCTGGCCACGCGCCAGGGTGCTGACGTGCACCACCGCGAGCTTGCCTCGCTTCCTGGCGGCGGCGATCACCGCCGCCAGCGTGTCGTGGTCGAGCGTCGGGAGGGTGGCGCCGTAGAGCGAGCCGTCCTCGGCCACCGCCTTGATGTAGTCCGAGCCCTCGGCGACGCGCGCCGCCACCCAGTCGTCGGCCTCCGAGGCCTTGGAGAGCGTGGGGATGGGCAGGCCGAACTGGGTACCGTGGCCGGCCGCGGCCGTCGCCAGGGTGCCGGCCGAGAAGAGGTCGGCGCGGTCGTGGGCCTTGCCCTCGGCCTGCGCGCGGCGCATCGCCGCGGCCCAGCTCTGCTCGCTGAACATGTCGAGCTCGGTGGTGACGCCAAAAACCAGCGCCCGCTCGAGCGTGCCCGGGAAGGCGTGAGTGTGGCAGTCGATCAGGCCGGGCAGGAGCGTGCGGCCCGTGCCGTCGACGACCTCGGCTCCCGCCGGGGCCTCGATGCCGGGGCCGGCGCCGAGGATCGTGCCGGCGCTCGAGAACACCACCGTGGCGCGCGGCACCACCTTCTCGCCGTCGAACAGCCGCACGCCGGTGACGGCGGTGACGTGCTCCTCGGCTCCCCGCGCCTCGCCGCCGAGGGCGGCCAGGGCTGCGAGGGTGATCCACCAGAGCTGTGTCCTAGCCATAGGTTTTGTCCTCGCTGCGGCGCAGGCCGATCGTGGCAGCCGCCAGGCAGAGCAGGGTGAAGATTCCGAGGTAGAGCAGGTGGCCGCCGGCCGAAGAGCCGCTGCTGGCGCCGATGGTGCCCAGCGCGAGCTGGCCGTAGTGATAGCCGGGCAGGGCGACCGCGATCTGCTGGAAGAACTTGGGCAGGAACTGGATCGGGATCCACAGCCCGGAGGCGAAGCCCATGGGCAGGTAGATCAGATTCACCAGAGCCGGTGCCGAGTTGGGGCCGGCAAACGTACCGAGCACCAACCCCATGGCACAGAAAGGCAAGGCGCCGGCGACCAACGTGCCGCCGAGCGCCAGCCAGCGCGAGAGCGGCAGGTGCACGTCCGCGAGGGTGGCGCCCAGGGTGAAGAGGCCGGCGATGATCAGGGCACCGAAAACCATCGCCATGGCGATCTTGGCGAAGAAGTAGGCCGCGGGCGGCATGGGGCTCGCCCGCTTGAGCAGCATCCACCCTTGGCCCCTCTCCACCGCCACGCCGACGCCGAAGCCGAAGAGCGAGGCGCCGATGACGCCGAAGGCGCCGTAGGTGGCGAGAAGGTAGGTGCCCATGTTCACCTGGCCCGCCACGCGGGCGCCGCCGAAGGCGACACCGAAGAGCAAGTAGAACATCAGCGGGAAGGTGAGGGTGGGCAGCACGTAGCCCGGCAGGCGGAATACCTTGAGGAACTCGTACTTGGCCTCCAGCAAGTAGATGCGCAGCAGGCTCCGCGAGCCCGGAGCGTCCGAGACGGCGGTGAGAGCGGTCATCACGCGGCTCCTTTGTGGAGATCAGCTTTGTCGAAATGGGTGACGTCGTGGGTCAGGGCAAGGAAGGCTTCCTCGAGGCCGGCGTTCACCACCTCGAGACCCGACAGCTCGCCGTCGCGGGCGAAGAGCGCCCGCACCACGGAGTCGGCGTCGGTGGCCAGGATCTCGAGCACGCCGCGGTCGCGCGCCGCGCTCGCCACGCCGGGCAGGCGCAGCACGTCGGCCGTCGCCAGCCGGGTGACGCAGCGCACCTTGCGCGCCGCGGCCCGGGTCTTGATCTCGGCCGGCGAGCCGTCGGCCACGATCTTCCCCTGCTGCAGCACCACCACGCGGTCGGCCAGCGAGTCGGCCTCCTCGAGGTAGTGGGTGGTCAGGAGCATGCTGCGCCCGGCGCCGGCGAGGCGCCGGACCTCGCTCCAGAAGCCGCGCCGCGCCTCGACGTCGAGGCCCACCGTGGGCTCGTCCAGGAACAGCAGCTCGGGGTCGCCGCAGAGCGCCAGGGCGAAGGACAGGCGCTGCTTCTGGCCGCCCGAGAGCTTGCCGAAAAGGCGGTCTTCGAGCCCGGTCAAGCCCGCGACCTCCACCAGGTCGGCCATCGGCATCGGCCGCGGGTAGTAGCTGCGGAAGAGGTCGAGGTGCTCGCGGACGCGCAGCGTCTCGGGCACTTTCGAAAGCTGCATCATGGCGCCCACGCGCACCCGGGCCTCGGCGCTCCGCGG
>JBIOYC010000198.1:0-11226 GCA_044869955.1 Thermoanaerobaculia bacterium
TGTTCTGCGCGCGCTGCCATACGACGCACCTGCAGATCGCCGCCAAGGACGCCGGCCACACCCGCGCCGACACGCGCTGGGTGGACGACGGCATCGCCTGCGAGGCCTGCCACGGCCCGGGCAGCCAGCACGTGAACTACTTCGCGCACAACCTCGTCAATCGCCTGGCCGCGTTCGCGAACAACCGGCTGCGCGGCCAGCCGGTGGCCTTCATCGCCAACCCGTCGAAGCTGACTCGCGGCCAGGACCTCTCCACCTGCGCGCGCTGCCACGGACCGGACATCGCCCGCGAGACGACCGAGATCTACCGCGTCTACGAGCCGGGCTACAGCCGGGAAGGGCGGATCAACGACCTCTCGCCCTACTTCCAACAGTTCCCCTTGGAGCCGGGGCGCACGGCCGAGACGGTCGAGGTCTGGCAGGACGGCACGGCCAAGGGCATCGGCATGGTGTTCCGCTCGTTCATCGAGTCGGCCTGCTACGAGAAGGCCGAGGTGCGCTGCTACGACTGCCACGACCCGCACGACAACAAGCAGGCCCGCGAGCCCGGGCTGCTCGAGCCCTCCGCTGCCTCGAACGCCTACTGCTTGCGCTGCCACGAGGGCTTGGCCGGCCAGGTGGCCGAGCACACTCGCCACACGGCGGGGCGGCCGGGCTCCTTCTGCTACGACTGCCACCTGCCCAGCCGCATCGTCAACCTGGCCTCCGGCACGCGGGATTGGACCCGCTCCCACACCTTCAGCCACGTGCCGGATCCGCGCCTGACCCTGCAGTACGGCTCCGAAGGCTCCCCCAACGCCTGCAACGAATGCCACCGGGACCAGACCGCGGCCTGGGCCGCCGAGCAGGTGACGGCTTGGTGGGGGGAGTAGGACCCTCACTCCCTCTGATCCCCTCGCCCCCCGCAGGGGGGAGAGGGTTAGGGTGAGGGGGTCCGCGCAGCACCTCACTGCACCGCTCCCTCGCCACCGTGACTTCAGGATCCCCCTCACCCTGGCCCTCTCCCCCTGGCGGGGGAGAGGGGATCAGCGGGAGGACGCAGAGCGTGGGGACCAGGGGAACCAGGGAGGCCAGAAGTAGGGCTGAGGGCACCGGTTATACTCCGCCGATGCAAGGTTTTTCGTGGTTCGATGGAGTGCTGCACGCGGATGGCGTGCCTCTCCCCGCGATCGCCGACGAGGTCGGCACCCCCACTTACATCTACTCGGCCACGGCCATCCGGGCGGCCTACCGGCGGCTCGAGGTCGCCTTCGCCCCCCTCCGGGCCGAGCTGCATTACGCCGTCAAGGCCTGCCCGAACACTCACCTCCTGCGCCTGCTGCGCGAGCTGGGCGCGGGCATGGACGTGGTTTCGGGCGGGGAGATGGAGCGAGCCTGGCTTTCCGGCACCCCGATGGCGGACATCGTCTTCGCCGGCGTGGGCAAGACCGACGCCGAGATCCGCGCCGCCCTCGACGGCCGCTTCAGCCCCCTGCGCGAGGCCGCGTCGCGTTTCGGCGCTCCCGACCCCGTGGGCCGCGGTCCGGTGGGGATGTTCAACGTCGAATCGGAGAGCGAGCTGGCGGCCATCGCCCGCCTGGGGGCCGAGCTGGGGATCACCGCCCGCGGCTGCGTGCGGGTGAACCCCAACGTCGATCCCCACACCCACGAGTACACCACCACCGGCAAGGAAGAGAACAAGTTCGGCATCGACGCCGACCTGGTGGCGGACCTCTTCGACCGCTGGGCCGGTCGGCCCGGGGCGCGACTGGTGGGCCTCCACGCCCACATCGGCTCGCCGGTGCCGCAGAGTGAGCCCTACGTCGAGGCCGTGCAGGTGCTGCTGACCCTGGTCGACGACCTCGAGGCCCGCGGCCACGTGATCGAGGCATTGGACCTGGGCGGCGGCTGGCCGGTGCCCTACGGCGACGCGCCGGTGGCCGCCCTAGAGGCCACCGCCGAGCGCCTGGTGCCCCTGCTGGCGCCGCGGGTCGAGCGGGGCCTGAAGGTCGTCATCGAGCCGGGGCGTTCGATCCTCGGCAACTCTGGCATCCTCCTCACCCGTGTCCAGCACGTGAAGGTGGGCCGGGCCAAGACCTTCGTGATCGGCGACGCCGGCATGCAGACGCTGATCCGCCCCTCCCTCTACCGGGCCTTCCACTTCATCTGGCCGGTGGCGTGGAGCGGGCCGGAGCCCGTGCGTGGCACGGATCCGGGCGTGCCCGGCCTCTCCCCCTGCGACGTGGTGGGGCCGATCTGCGAGACCGGGGACTTCTTCGCCCGCTCTCGACCGCTGCCGCCCATCGAGCGCGGCGACCTGCTGGCGGTGTTCTCGGCCGGGGCCTACGGCATGTCGATGGCCTCGAATTACAACGACCACGGCCGGCCCGCCGAGGTGCTGGTCGACGGCGAGCACGCCACCCTGATCCACGAGCGCCAGCCCCTGGCGTCCCTGCTCGAGTTGGAGCGGGTGGCGCGGGCCCTGCCCGTGGGCGCTCGGGTCCCCGCATGAGCGCCGGCCGGCTGGGCGCGCTGGGGTTGGCGGCCTGCCTGGCCGGGTGCGGCGGCCCTCCGGCCGGCAACCCGATGGAGCAGGTCCTGCGCTCCGACGGCCGCCTCGAGAACCTGCTGACCGAGGCCCCCCACTTCCGCCTGCAGGCGGTGCTGGGGCTGATCGAGCCGGGGGAATCCGGCGGTCGCCCCGTGCTGGTGCAGCACGGCTTCCGCCTCGACGAGGAGTACTTCTACCCGGCGAGCACGGTGAAGCTCTTCGCCGCCGTGGCCGCCCTGGAGCGGTTGCCGGAGCTCGCCGGCAGCACCGGCCTGGCGCTCGGCGTGAACACCCCCCTCGCCTACCACCCCCTGTTCGAGGGCGAGACCCTCGAGAGCCAGGACCCGACGAACCTCGAGGGTGGGTCGATCACCGTCCACCACGAGACCCGCAAGCTCTTCCTGGTCTCGGACAACGAGGCTTTCAACCGCCTCTACGAGCTGGTGGGGCAGGATGGCCTGGCAGCCTCTCTGGCCCGCGCCGGCCTGGGCGAGGCGCGCATCGTCCATCGCCTCGATGAGCCGCGCACCGCCGAGGAGAACCGCCGCTTCCCGCGCATCGACTTCCTGGGCGCGGACGGCGGAGTGCTCCACGGCCTGCCAGAGCGCACGGCCCCCGAGCTGCCCGCCCGGCCCGGCATGCCGGGCCTCACCGTGGGCCGTGCTTACTTCGCGGACAGCGGCGAGGTCGACTCGCCGATGGACTTCTCGGGCAAGAACCGCATCGGCCTCGCCGAGCTCCAGCGGGGCCTGTGCAAGGTGGTGCGCCCGGACGTCGACTGCGGTGGGCCGGGCTTCCAGCTCACCGCCCCGGACCGCGAGCTGTTGCTGCCGGCCATGAGCCAGTTCCCGGGGGATTCGACGAACCCTCGCTACGACCGCTCGGAGTACCCCGACGAGTACGTGAAGTACCTGCTGCCCGGCCTCGAGCGGGTGGTGCCCCGGGAGCGCCTGCGGATCTACAACAAGACCGGTCAGGCCTACGGCTTCACCACCGAGAACGCCTGGGTGGTGGGCGAGGGCACGGGTGCCTCCTTCTTCCTGGCGGCAACGATCTACACCAACGAGGACGGCGTGCTGAACGACGACTACTACGACTACGGCGAGATGGCCGCGCCGTTTTTCGCGGCCCTGGGCGAGGCGACGGCCAAGTGGGTGTGGGGCAAAGCACCGCGTCGATGAGCGAGGAGGCCTCTCCCCCAGGCCGGCTGCGCTCGCTGGACGTGTTCCGGGGTGCCACCATCGCCGGGATGGTCCTGGTCAACAACCCCGGGGACGGGTCGAAGACCTTCGCCCCCCTCCTCCACGCCGAGTGGCACGGCTGGACGCCCACGGACTGGATCTTCCCCTTCTTCCTCTTCATCGTCGGCGTGGCGATCCCCTTCTCCTCGGCCAAGGGGCACTGGCAGATCGCCCGGCGGGTGCTGATCCTCTTCGGGCTCGGCCTGTTCCTGAACGCGTTCCGCTTCACCGCCATCGACTGGGGCACCTTACGCATCCCCGGGGTGCTGCAGCGCATCGCCGTTGTCTACGGCCTGGCGGCCCTGGCCTACCGGCACTTGAAGCCGCAAGCACGTGTCTGGCTGGGCGCCGGGATCCTCGCCGCCTACTGGGCGGCGCTGATGTTGGTGCCCGTGCCGGGCCATGGCGCCGGAGACCTGTCCCCGCAGGGCAACCTCGCCTTCTGGCTGGATTCGCGGCTGCTCGGTAAGCACACCTGGAGGCTCGCCCCCGGTCCGGGGGACCCGGAGGGCATCCTCTCCACCCTGCCGGCCCTGGTCACGGCGCTCTGCGGCCTCGCCGCCGGGGAGTGGCTGCGCGGCAAGCGCTCACCGCACGAGACGGCGACCGGTCTCTTCGTCGCCGGCAACCTGGGGCTGGTCGCGGGCCTGGCCTTGGCCGCCTGGATGCCCCTCAACAAGAACCTGTGGACCCCGACCTACGTGCTGGCCACGGGTGGCGTGGCGGCGATCGCCCTCGGCCTGGCGTACGTGTGCGTGGACGTCCGAGGTCGAGCCCGCTGGGCTCGGCCCTTCGAGATCCTGGGGATGAACGCCATCGCGGCCTTCTTCGGCAGCACCCTGCTGGCCAAGATCGGCATCCTGGTCAAGCTCCAGGAGGCCGACGGCACCACCGTCAGCCTCACCACCTGGCTCTACCGCCGCCTCGCCGAGCCGTGGCTGCCCGACTACGGGTCCTCCCTCGCCTGGGCCACGGCCTACCTGCTGCTCTGGCTGGGGGTGGTCTGGGTGCTGTACCGGAAGCGGATCTTCCTGAAGGTCTGAGCCGCCCGGTTCCCGTTCTCCTTGATTCGGAGGACATTCGTCCATACACTTCCCTCTGTGATCGTCGAATGGGATGCCGCCAAAGGTCCAAATATGAAGAAAGTCGCCGCTGAACCCTACCGAGATATCGATTTTTCTCAGGCCCGGCGTGGCCCCGTCATCGAACCCGAGTCCGGTAAGACCAAAATCTCCATCCGGCTGGATAACCGCGTCATCGATCACTTCCGTTCGATCGTGGAGAAGGCTGGCGGGGGGAACTACCAGACGCTGATCAACGACGCGCTGGTTTCCTACATCGATCAGCATTCTGTCCTCGATGCCGTGCGCCAGGTGATCCGCGAAGAGATCGCGAGCGCCCAGCCGCGACGGAGCCGCGTTGCGGGCTCCGCCGCTAGGCCGGTTGCGAGGGTCGTGACCAGTCCCTGAGTCAACCGAGAAAACGACAGCAGACCAGGATCGTCGCCCGGATCCCGGTCAGCGCTCCTCGCTCTCGAGCACGGCGAGGGCGTTCAGGACCTGGAGGGCTGCCCCGATGGCGAGGGCTCGCTCGTCGGCGTCGAAGAGCTCGTGATGCACGGGATGGACGATGCCGGCCTGCTCGTTGCGCACGCCCAGGGCGTAGAAGGCCCCCGGCACGTGCGAGAGGTAGAAGGCGAAGTCCTCCACGCCCATGTTCGGCCGCCCCACAACCACCACGTTTTCCGGCCCGAGCAGGCGCCGGGCGCACTCGCGTACCACGTCGACCATGGCGTCGTCGTTGACCAGGGGGTCGTAGCTGGGCTCGATCTCGACCTCGGCGCGGGCGCCCAGGCCGCTCGCAATGCCCTCGGCGGTCTCGCGCACGCGGCGCAGCACCAGCTCGCGGATGCTCTGGTTGAGGCAGCGCACGGTGCCGACCATGCGCACCCGGCTGGCCACGATGTTGCCCTGGGTGCCGCCCTCGATGGTGCCCAGGGTGATCACCGCGCTGTCCCGCGCGTCGACGTTGCGGCTGACCACGGACTGGAGGCCGGTGATGACCTGGGCCGCCACCACGATCGAATCCACCCCGCCCGAGGGGTAGGCGGCGTGGCTGGATCGGCCGTGGATGGTGATGACGAGGTTGTCCGAGGAGGCGTTGCGCTGGCCGTAGCGCAGTCCGACCTGGCCGACGGGTAGGCCGGCATCGACGTGAAGGCCGAAGATCGCCTGTACCCGGGGGTTCTCGAGCACCCCGGCCTCGATCAGCAGCCGCGCCCCGCCCACGGTCTCCTCGGCCGGCTGGAAGAGTAGCTTGACCGTCCCCGGCAGCTCTCGCCGGCGCTCGGCGAGCAGGCGTGCGGCGCCCAACAGCACGGCGGTGTGGAAGTCGTGACCGCAGGCGTGCATGCGGCCCGGGACCTGGGATTTGTAGGGGACGTCCTTGGCGTCGGTCAGGGGCAGGGCGTCGAGATCCGCCCGCAGGGCCACCGCCGGGCCCTCCTCGCCGCCACGGATCAGCCCGAGCACGCCGGTGCCGCCGATGCCGTCCACGTGCTCGATGCCCAGCTCGTCGAGCCGGACCTGTACCTGGCGGGCGGTGCGATGCTCCTCGAGGCCCAGCTCCGGATGCTGGTGGAGGTCGCGGCGGATCTCGACCATCCAGGGCAGGATCGCCTCCGCCGCCACCCGCACCTCCCGCGCCCGCGGATCGCTCCCGTCGCCCTCCAAGACACTGCCCTCTCGGAAGATCACGGCGCGGAGATTATCATCGGGGCGCTAAGCGCTTCACTGCCCCGGCGATACTGGTTCCCACGCTCTGCGTGGGAACCCGAGTCCGGCCGCTCCGCGGCCTCGCTTCTCAAAAAGCACCTTCCCTTGACGCCCACCCTACCCACGCCTAGCATCTAAGCGCGCTTGGGGCCACCGTTCCTCTCAGGATTCAGAGCCGTTCCCTAAGGAGCCAGTCGTACACGTCTACCCCACTACTTCACCAGGCCCCTGATCATGACCCGCACACGCTACCGCGTCTTCGAGGACGAAGTCCCTCACTTCCTCACCTGCACAGTCGTGGGCTGGCTCCCCGTCTTCACTCGCCCCGAGACTGTTCAGATCGTTCTCGACTCCTGGCGCTTCCTCTCCGCTCACGGGCGACTCGAGATCTATGGTTACGTGATCCTGGAGAACCACCTCCACTTCATAGCGTCGTCCAACGATTTGTCCAAGGAGGTTGGCGACTTCAAGTCCTACACCGCACGGCGCATCCTCGATCTCCTGGAGATGAGGGACGAGAAGAGACTCCTCAGCCTCCTGCGCTGGCAGATGGAGCGGCACAAACAGGATCGAGAGCTCCAGCTGTGGCAGGAAAGCAGCCATCCCCAACAGATCCAGACACCAGCGATCATGGAGCAGAAGCTGGAGTACATGCATCGAAACCCGGTCGCGCGAGGATATGTGGACGACCCGACACACTGGCGGTACTCCAGCGCCAGAAACTATTCCGGCATGGAGGGGATTCTGCCGGTCAACACTACATGGCGTTGGGGAGCTGCGGAAAGCACGGAGGCCGCGGAGCGGCCGGACTCGGGTTCCCACGCAGAGCGTGGGCCGTGATCCTCGGGTTCCCACGCAGAGCGTGGGAACCAGCCGCGAGTCGGCCCGATGAGCCGGCTCCGCGGAATCGCGCCTGGGATCGATACTCGCGTGCCACGCGATCCCGATCGAGTGTGACTCTTCTCGAGGAGAATAGACGGTGCGTAAGGTGTTGCTTCTCATCGCCTCCCTGCTGATCTCGTGCGCTCTGGGAGCGACTCCCCTCCCCCTCGCCGAGCAGGCGGACGTGGCCTCGCGGCTGAAGCTCTACAGCCTGTGGGTGGAGGATCAGCGGGCTTACCTGCACCAGCCGGGAGTGGCGATCGGGATCGTCTGGGGCGAGGAGCTGGTGTGGGCGCAGGGCTTCGGAGTCGCGGACCTCGCGAGCGGGCGGCCGGTGACGCCCCAGACGGTGTTCCGTCTCGGCTCGGTGAGCAAGACCTTCACCGCCACCGCCCTGATGCAGCTGATCGAAGCCGGGCGAGCGAGGCTCGACGATCCCCTGGCGAAGCACCTGCCCAGCCTGACCTGGGGCAGCCGCTTCGAAGGCGCCGATCTCACGCTCTGGCACCTGCTCACCCACACCTCGGGGCTGCCTCGCGAGGCCGCCTTCCCCTACTGGACCGACCGTCGCTTCCCCACCACCGAGGAGCTGCATCGGGGTCTCGCCAGGCAGTCGTTGGTCTTCGAGCCCGGGGTCGACTATCAGTACTCGAACCTGGGGCTCGCCCTGGCCGGTGAAGTGGTGGCGGCTCTCTCGGGTCAGACCTACGCCGAGGCCGTCCGCACGCGGATCCTGGCTCCTCTCGGCATGGCGAGCACCTTCGTGGACCTGCCGCCGCCCGGCACCGACCTCGCCACCGGCTACCTGATCCGGCGGCCGGACGGCACCCGGCCCGTGGCCCCGGAGACCGACTCCCACGGCCTCGCCCCGGCGGCCAACCTCTCCTCGAACCTGGTGGACCTCGCCCGCTACCTCGCCGCACACCTGGGCGCCGGCCCGGCCGAGCGGCAGATCCTCAAGTCCGCCACCCGGCGCGAGATGCAGCGGGTGCAGTGGCTCTCCCCGAGCTGGACCAGCGGCCGCGGGCTCGGCTTCTCGGTCTGGCGGCAAGGGGAGCGCACCCTGGTGGGTCACGGCGGCTGGGTGGCGGGGCATCGCAGCCAGATCGCCTTCGACCCCGAGACCAAGGTGGGGGTGATCGTGCTCACCAACTCGGACGAGGGCGGCCCGGGGGACTACGTCCGCCGGGCCTTCGAGGTGGTGGCTCCGGCGATCGAGAAGGCCGTGGCACCGCCCAGCACCCCTCAGCCCGGCTTCGACCCGGCCCTCTACGCCGGCAGCTACCACAACCCCTGGGGCGAGGTGACCGAGGTGCTGGTGCTGGACGGCCGGCTGGTGCTCTTCGACCGCAGCCAGCCGCCAGCGGACGATCCGCTCGGTGCCGTCACCAAGCTGGTGCCCGAGGGTGGGCACGAGTTCCTGATCGAAGGCTCGCAGCGGCGGCTGACCTTCGAGCTGCGGGAGGACGGGAGGGTGGGACGGCTGAAGCTGGACGAGAACTTCTTGTTCCCGGAGGATTGCGGGGAGATCGGGGAGGACCTGCGGTGCAAGGGGCGGTGACGGGGCCTTCTCTCCGTTGTCGTCCCGAGCGAGAGCGAGGGACCTGGGGGCCGGCTGGCACGAAAGCGGGGCAGATGGGCGGCCTGGCTCCGACTCCCGCCCAGATCCTTCGCTTCGCTCAGGATGACAACGGGAAGGGCAGGCACGGGGGCCTGCCCCTACGAATCATCACTGCCCTCGCCCTCCTGCTCGTCGCCTGCGGGTCGCCTCCCAAAGAGGCTGGCACCTCGGCCTCTCCCCCGCCGGCCATCCTGCTGGTCACCCTCGACACCACCCGGGCGGACGCCGTGGCGCCGGAGACCGGTGCGGCGGACACGCCGACCCTGGCCGGGCTTGCCGCGCGCGGCGTGCGCTTCACCCAGGCCTACACCACGGCGCCGATGACCCTGCCGGCCCACTCCTCGATGATGACCGGCCTCTACCCCGCCGGACATGGCGTGCACGACAACGCCCGCTACCTCGCCGACCGACACCCGCGGCTGGCCGAGCGGCTGAAGGCGGCCGGTTACCGCACGACGGCCTTCGTCTCCGGCCTGCCCCTCGATCGCCAGTTCGGCCTCGCCCGTGGCTTCGACCTTTACGACGACGACTTCGGTCCCGGCGCCTCGGAGCGCAGCGCGGCGGCCACCACGGATCGCGCCCTCGCCCACCTGGCCGCGAGCGGCGACGCTCCCCTCTTCCTCTGGGTGCACTTCTTCGACCCTCACGAGCCCTACGCGCCGCCCGAGCCCTTCCGCTCCCGCTACCCCGGCCGACCCTACCTCGGCGAGGTGGCGGCCATGGACCACGAGGTGGGCCGGCTGCTCGCCGCCTTCGAAAGCCGCTTCGCCGCGCGCGGCACGCGGGTGCTGGTCGTCGGCGACCACGGTGAGGGCCTGGGCGAGCACGGCGAGGCCTACCACGGCAACCTGCTCTACCAGGGAGTGATGCGGGTGCCGCTGGTGATCGCGGGAGGCGGCATCGCCGCCGGCCTGCGCGGCGATCCGGTGAGCACCCGCCGCGTCTTCGCCACCGTCGCCGGCTGGGCCGCGGGCGAGACCGCCCCCGGCCTGCTCGCTCCCTCGTCCGAGACGGTCCTCGGCGAGGCCATGAAGCCTTTCCTGCTCTATGGCTGGCAGCCCCAGGTGATGGCGGTGGCCGAGCGACTGAAGGCCATCCGTTCGGGCGAGCTCGAGATCTACGACGTGGTCGCCGATCCCGCGGAGGTCACCGACCTCGCCGGCCGGCGACCACTGCCCCGCCTCCAGGCCGAAGCTCTGCGCGACTACCCGGTCCCGGGGCAGGGGGCCGCCACGGCCGGCGAGGTGCCGCTCTCCGAGGAGGATCGGGCCCAGCTCGCGAGCCTCGGCTACGTCTCCTCGGGAACGCCGCCACGCCTCGATCCCGCGGCTCCCCGGCCCCGGGACCAGGCCCATCTCTTCCATGACCTCGATCGCGGCTCCTTCCTCTTCTCCCACGAGCGCTACGCCGAAGCCGTCCCAGTCTTCGACCGCGTGATCGCCAAGGACCCGGGCAACCTCTCAGTGGCTCTGCGGCTGGCGGTGGCCCACTCGCTGCTCGGAGCCCGGGAGCTGGCCGTCGCCTGGTTCGAGCGGGCGGAGGCCCTCGACTCCGGCTCCCTGGACTCGAAGCACTACCGAGCCATGCACCACTTCCGCTTCGGTGAGTGGCGGCAGGCGGCGCCCCTCCTCGAGGAGGTCCTCGCCGCCCAGCCGGAGCGCCTGCCAGCCCTCGAGGGCCTGGCACGGATCCGCGAGAAAGAAGGGCGCCTCGCCGAGGCCTCGGCCTTGCTCGAGCGGGCCGTGGCCCTGGACCGGAACCCGGCGGCGAGCCTGGTGAAGCTGGGGGATCTGGCCATGGAGAGAGGCGAGACGGCCGCCGCCCTCGCCGCCTTCGAGCGCGCCCGGGAGCTCGACGTGGAGAGCTTCCCCCGCTGGCTCGAGCTGGGCGTCTGCTACCTCGCCGACCGCCGCCTCGCCGAGGCCCGGGACAGCCTGGACCGCGTGGCCCCCGAGCACCCCGGCTTCGCCATGGCCCTGTTCAAGCGGGCCCAGGTCGCCGTGCTGCTCGACGAGCCGGACCAGGCGGAGCGGGTCCGCAGAGCCCGGCAGGGGGCGGACGAGGTGACTCGCCCCTTGATCGAGCGCGAGCCGTTGTTTGCGGGGATCTCGGTGAGGTAGGGGCGCAGCATGCTGCGCCCTCCTTTCACCGCTGCGAACCGCCGGAGGGAAGGGCGCA
>JBIOYC010000199.1:0-16893 GCA_044869955.1 Thermoanaerobaculia bacterium
GCGAGGGGACCGGAGCATCCGCCCACACCACTCCTCCGGGACCCCTCTCCCGGGCGGGAGGCAAGGGTGGCTCGGGAGAGGGGCAGGGGTGAGGGCCTCCTGCTTCTTCTCCTCGCTTTCACCCTCCCCCTCCACGCCCTCCCCCCGGACGACTGCCCCGGCCGGGACCGCGACCCGGTGGGGGTGTCGCCGCCATCACCGGCGCCTCCGCCCGCTCCCGATCCGGCCCCCGGCGATCTCCCACCCGGCCCCTCTCCCTCCCCGGCCGTAGCCTGCCCGCCGGGGGCGGCGCCGCTCACGGCCCCGGAGGTCCAGTCCCTGCTCTTCGCCGCCGCCCAGGCCCTGGACCGCGACTACGCCGTGGCGGTGGTGGACCGCGGGGGTGAGGTTCTCGGCGTTTACGACAAGAGCCCGGCCGCCGCGGCCGGCAACGAACGCGCCGTGGGCCTGGCCCGCACCGCGGCCTTCTTCAGCCACGACCAGGCGCCGCTCTCCTCGCGCACGGTGCGCTTCCTCTCCGGAGTGCACTTCCCGGCGGGCGTCGCGCGCACCGCCAACGCCGCCCTCTACGGCATCGAGAACACCAACCGCGGCTGCCCGCTGAACGTGAGCTTTCTGGGCGGCCAGAGCGTCCCACCCGCCACGGCCCTGGCCGGGGGACCGGGCACCGGGCCTGTGACCGGCAAGCCGGATGCGTCCGACAGCCACCTCCCCGGTCCTCCGGCGCACAAACCGGGCGCCGTGGCCGTAGACCCGGGAGGCATCCCGGTCTACCGCGGTAGATCGCTGGTGGGAGGGCTGGGGGTAGCCGGGCCGCCGGCTCCGGAGGCCGAGTTCGCTGCCATTTCGGGCGTGGCCGGCGGCGGCTTCGGCATCACTCCTGGACCTCTGCCGCCACCGGGGGCGGTGTTCATCGACGGCATTCGCCTGCCCTTCGTCCAGCAGGTCAAGCGCCCCGCCGGCACGGTAGCGGACCCTGCCCTGGGCGGCAGCTTCGCCGTGGTGCCCGTGGCCAGCCCGGGCTGCGTGCCCGAGGGCTACCTGGTGGGGCCCTTGGCCTCGGCCCAGCTCTCGGCGGCCGAGGTGGACCAGATCGTCCAGCAGTCGATCGCCGCCGCCAACCGGGCTCGCGGCGTGATCCGCCTGCCCCTGGGCAGCAGAGCGAGGATGGTGATCGCCGTGGGAGACGCCAACGGCAACGTCCTCGCCCTCTACCGCATGGCGGACGCCACGGTCTTTTCGATCGACGTGGCGGTGGCCAAGGCACGGAACGTCGCCTTCTACTCGGCCAACGGCCTGCCGGGAGTACCCGCCGGCACGGCGGTGACCAACCGGACGATCGGCTTCGGCGCCCAGCCCCTGTTCCCACCGGGGATCGACGGCACCTCGCCCGGGCCGTTCTACAACCTCTTCCTCCAGGACCTCGCCAACCCCTGTGCGCTGGGGGGCACGGCGCCCAACGTCAACGGCATCGTGTTCTTCGCCGGCTCGGTGCCCCTGTACCGGGCGGGCACGGACCCGCCCCTGCTGATCGGCGGGTTGGGAGTCTCGGGGGACGGGGTGGAACAGGACGACTACGTCTCCTTCTTCGGCGCCCAGGGTTTCCTGCCGCCGGAGTCGATCCGCGCCGACCGCATCAAGATCGGCGGCGTGCGCCTGCCGTTCCTGAAGGTGCCGCGCAACCCGGAGCGATGACCATGGGATCGCAAACGAAGAGGGAGGAGAAGACGGGGAGGGCGGACACGTTGGTCCGCCCCTACGGGAATCGCGCGGGCACCTTCGGTGTAGGGGCGGACCCATGTGTCCGCCCTCCCCGTCGTGTCCGCCCTCTTGCCGTGTCCCTTGTCTTCTTCCTCGTCTTCCTCCTCGCCTTCACCCTCTCCGCCCAGGACCCCCCCCTCCGCCTCGAAATCAACGAGGGCCGGCCGATCGTCTCGACCGGCGAGGGGGTGCTGGTGGTGGGGGTGACGGACGCTCCCTACGGCTCGGCGGTGGTGGCCGCAGTGGGGGAGCAGACCTGCGCCGGCCGGGTGGAGGAGAGGGGGCGCTTCGCCCTGGACTGCCCGTGGCGGCTGGAACGGGGCACCTACACGCTGGAGGTCGTCGTCACCGGCCTCGACGGCGAGAGCGGCAGTGCCCGCCAGGGCCTGCTGGTCGAGACCCGCGGCCGGCTGCCCCGGCCGCCCCTGCTCGCCCCGCCGGTCGCCTGGGAGGACCCCGAGGACCCCGCCACCGGCGACTTCACGGAGACCACCGACCGCTGGCGCATCGCCCCGCCCCCTTACGAGATCAACGCTCGCGGCCGGCGCTGGGACCCCTACAACCAGAACGTGCTCAAGGGGGACTACCCGATCCTCGGTCAGGACGTGTTTCTGGTGCTCACCGCCACCTCGGACACCCTGCTGGACGTCTTCACCATCCCCACGCCTTCCGGGGTGTCCGCCGCTCGACCAGGGAGCGTCTCTTTCTTCGGTGACGACGCCCAGCTGCTGGCGGTGGAGAACGTCTTCCTTTCGGCCGACCTGTTCAAGGGGGACACCGCCTTCAAGCCGTTTACCTGGCGGGTCAAGGCCACCCTCGCCGGCAACGTCAACTACCTGGACACCCGCGAGAACGCCATCGTCAAACCCGACGTGCGCCGCGGCACCACTCGCACGGACGGCCGGGGCTCGCTCCAGGAGGTCTTCTTCGAGGCCAAGCTGGCGACCCTTTCCGCCAACTACGATTTCCTTTCGGTCCGCGCCGGCGTGCAGCCCTTTTCGAGCGATTTTCGCGGCTTCATCTTCACCGACACCAACCTCGGCGTGCGGCTGTTCGGCAACCTGCGCTCGAATCGTGATCAATTCAACCTGGCCTATTTCGAGCGCCTGGAGAAGGACACCAACAGCGGCCTCAACCGGCCGGAATTCCGCGATCAGCAGGTGGCGGTGGCCAACTGGTACCGCCAGGATTTCCTGACCAAGGGCTACACCTCCCAATGGAGCCTGCACTACCTCAAGGACGAGCCGACGTTCGTCTTCGATCGCAACGGCTTCCTCGCCCGGCCGGACCCGATCGGCTCGTTCACCCCCCACGAAATCGAGGCCTTGTACCTGGGCTGGACCAACTTCGGCCACGTCGGCCGGGTGAACGTCGACTCCGCCCTCTACTACGTGACCGGCGAGGACAGCCTGAACCCGATCGCCGGGCCGGACCCGGACTTCGAGGGCGACGACGCGGTGGATATCTCGGCGTTCATGGCCGCCCTCGAGATGTCGATCGACCGCAACTGGTACCGGCCGAAGGTGGCTGTCTTCTACGCCTCGGGGGACGACGACCCCGCCGACCGCGACGCCGAGGGCTTCGACGCCATCTTCGACAACCCCAGCTTCGCCGGCGGCGGCTTCTCGTTCTGGAACCGGCTGGGCATCCGCCTCGCCGGCACCGGCGTCGCCCTGGTCAACCGGGGGAGCCTGCTGCCGTCACTGCGCAGCAGCAAGGAGGAAGGGCAGCCGAACTTCGTCAACCCGGGCCTCGCCCTGTTGAGCCTGGGGCTGGACCTGGAGCTGACGCCCAAGCTCAAGGCGGTCGCCACGGCCAACTACCTGCGCTTCGTCGAGACGGCGCCGATCGAGGCGGTGCTCTTCCAGCGCGAGGTGCGCGAGGAGATCGGCCTCGATCTGTCGCTGGGGGCGCGCTGGCGGCCGTTCTTGAACCAGAACCTGATCGTGGTGGGGGGAGTGGCGGCTCTGGTGCCGGGTGCCGGGTTCGAGGACATCTACGAGGATGGCTCGGTGCTCTTCGCGGGCTTCGCGAACCTGATCTTGACGTTCTAGGAGGGGGTCATGGCGAGAAAGGTTGATCTCATCTCCAAGGGCGTAGGCTGGGTTAGCTGTCTGCGGCGTAACCCAGCTCTCGGTGCCGGTGTGGGAGCTGGGTTACGGCTGGCGCCTAACCCAGCCTACTTGCTGATCTCTGGCCTGTTCAGCCGCCTTGTCATCCTGAGCGCAGCGAAGGATCTGGGCGGTGGCGGTGCTTCCCCGGCCCCCAGATCCTTCGCTGCGCTCAGGATGACAACGGGACCGTGGAGAATGGCGGTCGGACTGCTCGTTCTCGGGGTTTCGTGGCTCGCCTTCGCGGCCAGCGCCCCGCCGCTGGGTGCCCCCCTTGCTGGGCCTCCCGCCACGCCAGACCTGACCACCGTCCAGGCCGAGGCGGGGAGCGTCGGTTGCCTCACCTGCCACGCGGGGATCGAGCCCATCCACGCCTCGGCGGCGGTGCGGCTGACCTGCGTGGACTGCCACGGCGGCGACGGCGAGGCCCGGACCAAGGAAGCCGCCCACCCGAAGCCGCGCTTCCCCGAGGCCTGGGCCGGCCCTGACGGCAGACCGAGCGCGGCCAACCCGGTGCGCAGCTACACCCTGCTCAACCGTGAGTCGCCGGAGTGGATCCGCTTCGTCAACCCCGGGGACCTGCGAGTGGCGCAGCAGACCTGCGGTCCCTGTCACCAGAGACAGGTCAACGCCGTGGCGAAGAGCCCGATGACCACGACGGCGGTCTTCTGGGCCGCCGCGGGCTACGCCAACGGCATCCTCTCGACCAAGCGGGCGATCCTGGGCGAGAGCTACGCCGCGACCGGCGCGGGCCAGGCCGTGCGGCCGCTGCGGCCTCCCACGCCCGAGGAGCTGGGTCGGGGGGCGCTCGCCGCCCTGCTGCCCCTGCCCCGCTGGCAGACCACCCAGCCGGGCGAGTACTTCCGGGCCTTCGAGCGGGGTGGCATCCTCCAGCCCTCGGCCTTCCCGGAGATCGCCAACCCGGCCGCCCTGGACGAGGCCGGCAAGCCGGACATCCGCCTCTCGAACCGCGGCCTGGGCACCGGCCTGCGCATCAGCCCGGCCCTGATCAACCTCCACAAGACTCGGCTGAACGACCCGCACCTCTCCTTCCTGGGCACCAACGACCACGCCGGGGACTTCCGCTCGAGCGGCTGCTCGGGCTGCCACCTGGTCTACGCCAACGACCGCGAGCCCCGGCACTCGGGGCCGTGGGCCGCGGCCGGCCACGGCGGCACCACCCAGAGCAGGGACCCGACGCTGGCGAAGAGCGAGCCCGGCCACCCGATCCGCCACCAGCTCACCCGGGCCGTGCCCACGGCCCAGTGCATGTCCTGCCACATGCACCAGCCCAACTCTTTCGTCAACACCTACCTGGGCTACACCATGTGGGACTACGAGACGGACGGCGAGCTGCTGTGGCCCCGGGAGCAGAGCTACCCGGGAGCGGCAGAGGCGCGGTCGCGCCTCGACGCCAACCCCGAGGGGGCAGCGGTGCGCGGGCTGTGGGGGGATCCGGCCTTCCTCGCCCGCGTGTCCGAGCTCAACGACCGTACGCAGCACACCCGCTTCGCCGACTACCACGGCCACGGCTGGGTGTTCCGCGCCGTCTTGAGCCGCGACCGCAAGGGCAACCTGCTCGATGGGCAGGGCCGCATCGTGCCCTTCGACGACCCCGACCGCCTCGGCAAGGCCGTGCACCTGGCGGACGTCCACCTCGAGCGGGGCATGCACTGCGCGGACTGCCACTTCTCGCAAGACGTGCACGGCGAGGGTCTGCTCCACGGCGAATACGGCAACACCATCGAGATCGAGTGCCAGGACTGCCACGGCGGCGTGGGTGGCTACACCAAGCTGCGCACCTCCGGGCCGGCTGCACCGCCGGGGGGCACGGACCTCTTGGGGGGCACCACTCCCTTCGGTGCCCGCCGCTTTTCCTGGCGGCACGACGACGCCGGGCGGGTGCAGCTGGTCCAGCGTTCGATGCTCGAGCCCGAGCGGGAGTGGGTGGTGCCGCAGGTCAAGGACTCGGTAACCGCCGGCCACCCGCGCTACAACCCGCGCTCGGCCTGGGCCAAGACGGTGCGCCGGGACGGCGACGGCCTCGCCTGGGGGGCGATCGAGAAGGCGGCGACGGCCGCTCCCGCCTACGCCCACCAGGAGTCGCAGATGACCTGTTACTCCTGCCACTCCTCGTGGATCACCTCCTGCTTCGGCTGCCACCTGCCGCAAGAAGCCAACGTCAAGAGCGCGGTGCTGCGCTACGAGGGGGGCGAGAGCCGAAACTACGCCTCCTACAACCCCCAGGTGGTGCGCGCGGACGTGTTCATGCTGGGTAAGAACAGCCCCAACAAAGGGGCGAAGGTGGCGCCGGTGCGCTCGTCCTCGGCCCTGGTGCTCTCCTCGACCAACCTGAACCGCCAGCGCTTCTACCTCCAGCAGCCACCGATCTCGACCCCCGGCTACTCCAGCCAGGCCTTCAACCCCCACGTGCCCCACACCGTGCGCACGCGGGAGACCAAGGCTTGCAGCGACTGCCACCTCTCCGAGGCCGGGGACAACAACGCCTGGCTGGCCCAGCTCCTTCTCCAAGGCACCGGCTTCGTCAACTTCATCGGCCGCTTCGCCTGGGTGGGGGAGGGCAGGGACGGCTTCGAGGCCGTGGCCGTGACCGAATGGGACGAGCCCCAGGCGGTCCTCGGCTCCTACCTCCACCGCCTGGCCTACCCGGACTTCTTCCGGCGGCACCAGGAGCGGGACCTCGAGCTGGCCGTCGCCCACCATCACGATGGCGGCCGGGGCAAGGTGGAGGTGCGCTCCCTCCAGCTGCGCGGGGAGTACCTGTTTGCTGCCAAGGGAGCCGGGGGCTTCGAGGTCTTCGACGTCGCCAACGTCGACAACAAGGACTTCTCGGAGCGCATCGTCACGGCGCCGGTGTCGCCCCTGGGGCAGCGCACCTTCGTGCGCAGCCGCTTCGCCACCGCCGTGGCCCTGCCGACCAACCAGCCGGTCGCCCCCCAGCGCGACCCCAATCCGGACCCGGCCAACGGCGAGCGGCCCATGCACCCGCTCTACCGCTACGCCCTGCTCAGCGACCGCGAGGAGGGCCTGATCCTGGTCGACGTGACCACCCTCACCGACCGCGACCCGACCAACAACTTCCTCGAGCGGGCCGTGACGTTCAATCCCCAGGGAGTGCTGCGGGGAGCGGAGAACCTCACCGTGGCCGGCCACTGGGCCTACCTGGTGGGGGCCTTCGGCCTGGCGGTAGTGGACCTGGACGATCCGGTATCTCCCCGGCTGGTGGCCACGGTGCCGGACCTGCGCGGCCCGAAGGCCGTAGCGGTGCAGTTCCGCTATGCCTTCGTGGCCGGGGAGGACGGCCTGACCGTGCTCGACGTCACACACCCCGAGCGCCCCCGGGTGGCCGTCCGGCTGCCCGAGGCCGGGCCGGTCTCGAGCGTCTACCTGGCCCGCACCTACGCCTACCTGGCGGCCGGCAAGAAGGGCGTGGTGATCGTCGACGTGGAGAAGCCCGAGGCGCCGTTCGTGGACCAGGTCTTCGACGCCGGTGGAGCCCTCTCGGACACCCGTGACGTCAAGGTCGGCGCCACCAACGCCAGCCTCTTCGCCTACGTGGCGGACGGCGAGAACGGCCTCGCCGTGCTCCAGCTCACCTCGCCCGAGACCGTGCCGGGCTACCTCGGCTTCTCGCCCCGCCCCTCCCCCCGGCTGATCGCGAGGCGCCACACCCACGGCCCGGCGCTGGCCCTGTCCCGAGGGCTCGAGCGGGACCGCGCGGTGGACGAGAGCGGCCACCAGGTGGCGGTGTTCAACCGCATCGGCGCCCGGCCCTTCACCCTCGAGGAGATGCAGCGGCTCTACCTCTACGACGGCAAGCCCTTCACCGTCCCCAACGTGCCGCCCTCGCGGGCGGCCGAGGAGGCGCCATGAGACCCCACCGGCTTTCCCCCACCTCGGCCCTCGTCGCCCTCGCCGGCCTGGCGATCCTCACCTCCGGTCAGGCCCCTCCCGCGGAGCCACCCGCTCCGGCGGCGGTGGCGCCGCCCATCGCCGGCGGCCAGCCGGGCTTCTACCTGGGGATGGGCACCTGCCTGGCGAGCGGCTGCCACGGCAGCCCCCGGGCCCGGGCCGGGGACACGGTGCTGGGCAACGAGTACTTCACCTGGCTGCGCCAGGACCCCCACCAGCGCGCCTACAACGTGCTCTTCGACGGTCGCTCCCAGCGCATCGCCGCCAACCTGAGGCTGGGCGCGGCGCACACCGCCCAGCGCTGCCTGGACTGCCACGCCCTCGCCGTGCCGGCGGAGAAGCTTCGCGGCAGCCTGGCGCTCGAGGACGGCATCTCGTGCGAGGGCTGCCACGGCCCCGCCTCCGGCTGGCGGGACGGCCACACCGACCCCTCGTGGACGCACGCCGACTCGCTGGCGAAGGGCCTGGTGGACCTGCCCAGCCCGGCCGTGCGAGCGCGTACCTGCCTGGGCTGCCACCTGGGGCAGGGCGCGAGGACGGTGGACCACGAGCTGATCGCCGCCGGCCACCCGGCCCTCACCTTCGAGCTCGAGACCTGGGGCCTCGCCACGACGCCGCACTGGAAGCCGCGCCCCGGGACCGGGGCGGCCACCTGGGCCGTGGGCCAGGCGGCGAGCTTCCGGCGTGGCCTGGAGGAACTGGCGCGGCGGGCGCAGAGCGAACGCTGGCCGGACTTCGTGGACTTCTCCTGTTACTCGTGTCACCACTCGCTCAAGGACGAGCGCTGGCGCAAGGCGGACGCCTTCCGCGGCCGGGAGCGCATCGGTCTGCCGCCCTGGAGCCCGGCCCGCTGGGCCGTGCTGCGCGAGCTGGTGGAGCTGGCGGCACCCGGTGAGCGCAACGCCCTGGACGCCAAGGTCCGCGAGCTGGCGGCGGCGGTCGAGAGGCTGAAGGGGCCGGCCGAGGTGGCGGCGAAGGCCGAGGAGGCCGCCGCGATGCTCGGCCGGGTGGAGGGGACGGTGGCCGCCCTGGCCTGGGACGCCCCGCGAGTGCGCACCGCCCTCGCTGCCCTCGCAGCCGACCGGGACGGCTGGCTGGGGGCTGACGTGCACTCCGCTGAACAGGCCTACTTCGCCACCCGCACCCTGGTCGGTTTCCTGGTTGGGGGCGACCCCCTGCGCGCCGGCGGCGAGCTCAGCGCCCGCCTCGACCGCCTCTACGACGACCTCGACAAAGACCCCGAAGCCTTCGACCGCGAGCGCTTCCGGGGGTTGCTGGCGGGGGTGGCGGAGGCGGTGGGGAGGTAGGCTCAGCGAAGGACTGTCGTCTCGGTGGAGAGTGGCGCTTCAAAAGCGAGCTCTCCTTCGAGGTAGATTCGCCAAACGCAGCCAGGGACCGGATCCCAAGGCGAGATGGTGACCCTGGGCCATTCTGCTGGGACAAGATCCTCCCAATGAGTGACCGCCACGCCGTCGATCAGCTGTTCGATCTGGACGAGATGGTGACTCGCGGGTGAGCTTGGGTAAGGCTGGTGCAGGTGCAGTGTGAGCTCGCCGGAGCGGAGCGAGATGTCTTTCAAGTAAAGGTACTTGTGGAGAAAGACTGAGCGGAAGCGATTCTCCAGGGTGATGTTGCGCCGGTAAGGCTCGGCTGCAGCTCCGAGAAGATGCAGGAGGGTTGCTTCCTCGGCCTTGGTTCTACAGATGATGCGACGTAGGTGCCCCGACAGCGGGAGGTGAACTGGCACGAGCACCTCGGCCATCCGGGCGTCCTCGATTTCCTTCCACTGGGACCTCTCCGGGACGGGGGCATCGTGGTAGATGGCGGAGAAATCCAAGGAGGCAAACTCAGCATCGCTTGTGCAGATCGGCCGCTTTCTTGAGAACATCCCTCCCGTGAAGGCGACGTCCGGCAGGCTCAACACCGATCCGCAGTCCAAGGCGAACATGATGGGAATCGACATCTGGCGGTCGAGGCGGTGAGGATCGCCTCTTAGCTTGATGCCTTCGGTGCGCAGGTGAAAGCTGGTACGGGGCCGGAAGTAGAGCCTCACGAAAGCATGCGCGTCAGGGTTATTGTACAGAGCGCCCTGGTTGGCGACATCGTGCTCGACCTGTCTGAGATCGTGGCGGCAGATCAGCTCTCCGCGGCGGAGGATGTCGGCCGCCGTCGATACGTGTGCAGCGTGGAATAGATGGGCAGGCCACGCGGCCCGGAGGTCGCCCGAGCGCAGGTTCGCCTGCCAGAATTCGACGTGCTGGTGGATGACCTCTGGGCTCAGCCCCATAGAGAGAGCTGCTGCTGGTGCGGCACTGGCCGCTCAAGCCGCGTAATCGCACCTCCGGTGTCGGGTTTGAAGTAGAGGGCGTGGCCGGTCATCGGGTTCCCGTCACGGACCTGCTGGATTTCTGCACAGACAACGTAGGGCAGGGTCGCCAAGATGGCGAACAGGTAACTCTTGTACCGCCGCGCTCGCTCGCTGCCATACTGGTCGGCTGTGAGAAGGCCTGACTGGAGCGTGGACCAAGCGATCTCGATCTCCTCGGCAGGAATGCGGTCCCTCTTGCGGACGGTGATGATGTCGAGGTCACCTTCCGCACTGGTAGTAGCACCGAAGGTCCCACTGTCACTCAGGGTACGGAAACACTGGCGACTTTGGGTGGCGAGACGGATGTCCGAAAGGAACTTCTCGGCGGTCCCCGGCCTCGTCAGGGAGACTCCCTCCAGGTGCTCAGGCACGAAGTCGGCTGGTACGTGGCGATCATGGACGTAGACCGGAATCCTCGCCCGCTTCAAGTACTTCTCCATCAGCGGCTTGACTTCGCTCCAATCGAGAGTGCCGTTACCGCAGCCAAGGGGCGGGAATGAGACCGAGGTGATCGCCAGATCAGTGTAGGTGTCGAGGAATTTCTCGAGGCCGGCCTCGAGGTACTCGAGGCGGGATGGCTGCCTCCATGTGGTCTTGGTGGGGAAGTTGAGGACCCATTTCTCCAACCCGCGCCAGAGCATGAGAGTGCCGATGGTCAGTTGGCCACTCTCGCTGACCGCACGGTACTCGCGGTACATCTCCGGGAAGCGCTCCTTGAACGTCTTGGCGATCCCCTTGCCCATGACACCCTCGGTGTTGACGGTGTTGACCAGGGTCTGGGCTGGGGAGGTGAAGAGGTCGGTGCGCAGGTAGTAGAGCAACGTCGTCGCCCTCGTGGCTGGTCCCGGCCAAGCGCCGGTCTTGTGTACAGAGTGTAGGGGAGTCTACCGCAGACCTCCAGGCTGTTTGCTTTCGGGAGTGCGGTCTTGCCAAGGGCGTATTATGCCCCACTTACGCCAAGTTCGCGGTGGTCACCCTTAGCGAGACCGGCGGCCGAGCACTTGCCGCCCCAGCTGCTTGGTATCCTGCTGGATCGAGGTGCACCAGTGCCGACCGCCACATGCCCACCTGATGAGCTGACGGACCCCCGAGCCCTTCCTGATCTGGAAACGCTGACACTCACCTCGCGCGATTGGCAAGCCTTCCTCGAGGCCTTGGAGGACCCGGAGCGGCCTCGCCCACGGCTCGCGGCAGCTGCTCGACGCTATCTGGAGCGACGCGCGCTCTGGATGGACTGATGTCCGCCCCCCGCCCCTCCCGCCTCCCCTTCGTCCTCGGCCTCGGGGCGTCTTTGCTGGCGCTGGGGCTGCAGGACGAGGGTTGGCTGACCCGCTTTGAAGCGGTGTGGGTGGATCAGATGATGGCGTGGCGTGGCCGGCAGCTGGTCGATCCTCGTATCGCCATCGTGGCCATCGACGCCGAGAGCGTGGACGCCTACGGCCAGTTTCCCTGGCCCCGAACCCGCATCGCCGAGCTGATCGACCGGCTCTCCTCGGCAGGGGCCAAGGTCATCGCCCTCGACCTGGTCTTCTCCGAGCCCTCCCGCCGGGATGAGAAGGTGGACCTCTCGGCGGAGGACGGTGAGCTGGCGACGGCCCTGGCCCGAGCCGGCAAGGTGGTGGCCGGCTACTACTTCCGGCCCAATGCGCTGGAGCGGCGCGGGGCGATGGGCGGGGATCCCGCCAACGTCGAGCCCTCGGCCATCGAGCAGGTGCTGGGGGATCCCCCCGAGGGCTTCGAAGTGCCCGGCCGGCCGGCGGTCGAGCCCAACCTCGACCTCTTCGCCCAGGCCGCCTCCTCGCAGGGCTTCTTCTCCAAAGGGCGCAGCTCGACCGGGGTGCTACGCGACTACGACCTCGTCGTCCGTCACTCGGGTCGCTACTACCCGGCCCTCGCCCTGCGCGCCGTCGAGCGCTTCCTGGGCGGCCAGGGCCTGCGCATCGAGCCGCGGGAGGGCCGGGTCGCCCAGGTGCTGCTGGCCGGCGCGCCGGTGGCGGCCAACGACTCCCTGGCGCTGCGCCTCAACTATCGCGGCCCGGCCGGGAGCTACCCCAGCTACGGCGTGGCGGAGGTGCTCGAAGGTCGCTTGCCCGCCGGCGCCCTCACCGGCAGCCTGGTCTTCGTGGGTGCCAGCGAGCCGGGAATCGGCGACTTCCAGACCTCCCCCTTCGGCTCGGAGATCCCCGGCGTCGAGATCCACGCCCACGCGGCGGACAACCTCTTGAACGGCGACGCGGTCTCCGATCGGGGGCCGCAGAACGCCTTGTCGTTGCTCGCCCTCTTCGCCCTCGGGCCGGCCGTGGCCCTGGTGGTGGCCCGGGCCAAGCCCTACCGGCGGGGGGCCTTCCTCGCCCTCGGCCTGGTGGCCGCCTGGCCGCTGGTGGCCTTCGCCGCGTTCCAGCTCGCGAGCTGGCATCTCCAGACCGCCGGCCCGGCCCTGGCCGGCCTCGCCGCCCTGGTGCTCACCCTGCCCTACCAGATCGGCTGGGTGGACCGCCGTGGCCGGCAGGTGCGGCGCCTGTTCGAGCGCTACGTGGCGCCGCCGGTAGTCGAGGAGCTGCTCCAGGACCCCGAGAGCGTGCGGCTGGGCGGCGAGCGGCGGGTGATGACGGTGCTGTTCTCGGACATCCGCGGCTTCACCGACCTCTCCGAGGAGCTCGACCCCACCGAGGTCACCCGCTTGTTGAACGCCTTCTTCACCCCCATGACGAGGGTCGTGCTGGCCGCCGGGGGCACCCTCGACAAGTACATGGGCGACGCCCTGATGGCCTTCTTCGGCGCGCCGGTGGCCCAGCCGGACCACGCCGCCCGGGCCTGCCGGGCCGCCCTCGGCATGCGCGCCGAGCTCGAGCGCCTGAAAGAGAGCTGGCACCAGAGCGGCGCCTTCGCCAAGGCTCAGGGGCTGGGAGTGGGCATCGGCCTGGCTACCGGCGAGATGTCGGTGGGCAACATGGGCTCGGAGGACGTCTTCGACTACACCGTGATCGGCGACAGCGTGAACCTGGGCTCGCGCATCGAGGGGCTGAACAAGCTCTACGGCACCTCGATCCTGCTCGCCGAGTCGACCGTACGGGCGGCGGGGGAGGGCTTCCTCTGCCGCGAGGTGGACCGCGTGCGGGTGAAGGGCAAGAAGGTGGCGGTCAGCCTCTTCGAGCTGGTGGGGGAGGCCCCCGGCACGGCGGAGGAATGCGCCCGGCTGGAGCGCTTCGCCGCCGGCCTGGCCCACTACCGCGCCCGCGACTTTGCCGGCGCCCTCGCCCTCTTCGAGAGCCTGGACGCGGACAGTCCCAGCGACGGCCCAACCCGCCTCTACCTCGAGCGCTGCCGGCGTTTCCGGGAGAGCCCGCCACCGGCGGAGTGGGATGGGGTGGAGACCCAGACCAGCAAGTAGAGCCGCGACTGGAGCTGGCGCGGCCTTTCCGGTGCCTCGAGCGGGGAGGCTTACCCGAGCTGATGGGTCGCAAGGGGCAGCTGCGGACCTCAGCTCCCCAACGATCGCGCAAGCGCGGCTATACTTCCTGCGTTCCCTTCACACTCACCTCTTCTCGGGGGGGTCGGGCTCGGGTGCGGGTCTTCATCAGCCACTCATCAGCGGACAAGCCGGCGGTGGCACGGCTGGCCCTGGCTTTGGCGGAAGCGGGGATCACGCCCTGGTATGACGCTTGGGAGATCCAGCCCGGGGACTCGATCATCGAGAGGATCAACGCCGGGTTGGAGGCGGCGGAGGCGGGGGTGATCGTCTTCTCCGCGGCCTCGAAGGACAGCCGGTGGGTGGAGGCGGAGGTGGGCTATCTGACCTGGGCCCGCATCCAGGAGGGGAAGGTGCTGATCCCGGTGCTGGCGCAGGAGGGGGCTTGGGTGCCGCCGCTGCTGCGGCCCCTGGCCCGGGTGGGGATTGCGCAGGTGGAGAGGATCGTGGCCGCTCTCACCTCTCGGCCGCCGCAGCGGCCGGCCGGGCCAGCGCCGGATGAGGGGAGGGTGGAACGGGTGGTGGTGCACCTCGCGCGGGAGGGGGTGGCGGGAGTGAGGGTGGCGGTGACAGTCGGCGGGGAGGAGCACGGGGCCCTGAGCGTCGCTGCCCTCCCCCACCGGCTGCTCGCCCTGCGCCAGCAGTTCCTGCGCGGCTTCCGCACCGGCCTGCGGCGGGACCACGCGGCGGCCGAGCGGGTGGTCCTGGAGCGGGACCTGGCCGAGCTGGGCCGGGAGCTCGCCGCCCTCTGCCTGCCCGGTGCTGCCGGGGAGGCCCTGGCCGGCCTGATCGACGGCAGCGCGCTCGGTACGACCGTCGAAGTGCTCTTCGAGGCGAAGGATCCGGAGCTGCTGGGCCTGCCCTTCGAGGCCCTGCGCCTGCCGGATGACCGGCTGCTGGCGCTGGTAAGCAAGGTGGTGATGCTGCGCCGGCCGGCGGGCTTGAAGGCCCCGCCCTTCGAGGCCCTGGCCGGGCCGCTCAAGGTGCTGGTGGCCGTGGGCGCCCCGGACGAGGGGCAGAGCGAGTCCTCCGTGCTCGACCACGAGCGGGAGCTTCAGAGCATCTTGGATGCTGTGGAGGAGGAGCAGCGGCGGGACAACGCCGAGGTGCGCATCCTGGAGGTGGGCAGCCCCGGGGAGATCGCCCAAGCCATCCAGCGGGACGCCTACCACGTCCTCCACCTCTCCTGCCACGGCAGCCCGGGCCGGCTCGAGCTGGAGGATGAGGACGGCCACGCCCTGCCGGTGGCGCCGGGGGACCTGCTCGAGCCTCTCGAGGGCACGGGCCGGCCCCTTCCGCTGGTGTTCCTCAACAGCTGCCACGGCGCGGTGGAGGCCGAGCTGGCCCCGGGGCAGACGGCGAGCTTCGCCCAGGCTCTGCTGGCCGCCGGGGTGCCGGCGGTGGTGGCGATGCAGACCTCGGTGTCCGACCACTACGCCACGGCCCTGGCCCGGGCCTTCTACGGTGAGCTGTCCCGCCGGGAGCCTGTGCTCGCCGGCCGGGCCCTGGCCGCGGCCCGCCGCCAGCTGGAGGCCGAGCGCCAGGAGCGGGTGCGCCAGGGGGCGCCGCTTGCCGAGGTGCAGCCGGAGCAGGCCACGGCGGCCCTCTACGTGGCCGGGGAGGAGCCGGTGCTGGCGAACCTGGGGGCGGAGCAGGTGCCCCTGCGCGAGCGGCCGGTGCACGACCTCTCCGGGCCGGTGCCGCAGCTGTCGCTAGACGACCTGATCGGCCGGAGGAAGGAGCTGCGCCAGGTGCTCGGCACCCTGCGGGACCCGCATCGTCCCTCCGCCGGGGTGGTGCTCACCGGCATCGGCGGCGTGGGCAAGAGCGCGGTGGCCGGCCGGGCCATGCGGCGGCTGGTGGAAAGGGGCTTCCTGGTGGCGCCGGTGGTCGGGCGCTTCGACCTCCAGCAGATCGCCCTCGCCCTCGGCACGGCGCTGCTCGAGGCTCGTGGGGAGGAGGCCCTGGGCCAGGTGGCGTTGCTGCTCCATCACCAGCTCGAGGATCGCTTGCGCCTCCCGCTGCTGGCCAAAGTGCTGGCCGAGGAGCCCGTGGTGCTGGTGCTGGATGACTTCGAGCAGAACCTGGTCCCGGGCGGCGGCGCCTTCCGGGACGCGGACGTGCCCGTCTACCTGGGCCACCTGGCCGAGAACGCCCGCACGGGCCGGCTGCTCCTCACCTGCCGCCACCCTGTGCCGGGAATGGAGCCGAAGCTCAAGCACATCCCGATCGGGCCGCTCAGCCTGGCGGAGAGTCGCAAGCTCCTGCTGCGCCTGCCGGCCCTGGCCAAACGAGCGCCGAAGGAGCTGGCCCAGGTGCTCCAGGTGATCGGCGGCCACCCGCGGATGTTGGAGTTTCTCGACGGAGTGCTGCGCGGGGGCGAGGGCCGCCTGCCCAAGGTGACGGAGAAGCTGCGCGAGGTGCTGGGGAAGGAAGGCCTCACATTGGACGGGCCGGTGGCCGAGCTGGGAGACGCCCTCCAGCAGGCCCTGCTGCTGGGCGCGCGGGACGTGCTGCTCACCGAGTTGCTGGCCATCGCCCGGGGGGAGGGCATCGAGGAAGTGCTGCTCCAGGCCGCGGTGTCCAACCTCCTCGTCTCCCCCGCCGGCCTTGCCCACATGCTGGCCGGCGGCCCGGCGGATCCGGCGCCGGCGGAGGGGGCCCTGGAGCGGCTCGAAGCCCTGTCCTTGGTGTTTCGCTTCCCCGGCGGGGAAGCCTGGGTGCACCGGTGGACGGCCGAGGGGTTGCGGGGGCTGAGCGAGGAGCACGCCTACCGCGAGCGCTGCAACCGCGCCGGGCGCTATCGCTGGTGGCGCGTGGAGAACGAGACGCATGAGCTAGGGGATGCCGTGGAGGCGGTGCGCAATCACCTGGCGGGGCGGGACTTTGACACGGCGAGCGGGGTTGCCCTCGCGTGCTTCACGGTGCTGACGCGCATTCGCCAGTCGGCCCAAATTGCGGCGCTGGCCGGGGAGGTGCTCGAGACTCTGCCGGTTGAGCACGGCAACTTCGGTGCCGTGACTAACGCGGAAGCTGATGCGCATATGGCTCTTGGATTCGCGGATCGCGCCTTGGCACGATGGCAACAGTTGGCCCACTTGCTCGAGCAGCGCGCCGCCTCGGAGCCGGATCGCGCCGACTACCAGCGCGACCTCTCGGTCAGCTACAACAAAGTGGGGGACCTGTATCGAGCTCTGGGTCAGGGGGAGCGGGCGCGGGAGGCCTACCAGCGCTCCCTGGAGATCGCCGAG
>JBIOYC010000200.1:0-8145 GCA_044869955.1 Thermoanaerobaculia bacterium
CCAATGTGCTCATCTATCGGCGAGAGCGTAGCTGGCGAGAGTCCCTCTTTGTCTATCTCGATCAGAAGAGTGTGGTTGTGTGCGCGGATCGTGCGATGGTGATGTCCATGACCATCCAGTGATGGCAGGGCGAGTTTGATCATGCGGATGCGGTCAGTTTCCCTGCTGGCGTGCGGGATCGGTCAGGGGAGCGACAGCGTGGACTACGGCTACGACCGCTTCGGGCGTACGACGCAGGATGGGGATCTGTTCTACAGCTGGGACGCGAATGGCAATCGACTGACGATCGTGTATCCTGGCCAGGTGACTGCCGTTTACGAGTACGACTTCGCCGACCGGCCGCTGAGCCTCACGGTCCAGCGGCCGGACACGGCTGATCAGGTGATCGCTACCAACGGCCTCTACAAGCCCTTCGGCCCGCTGCGCGGGCCTGGCCTACGCCAACGGCCTGACCGAGCCCGCACCCACGACCGCCGCTACGCACCGGATCACGTCACGGTGAAGCAGGGCACCACCACCGTGCATGGGATCCCGAGCTCGGCCGTCGGCTGTGCGCCCCTACTTCTTGCGCACGTAGCGGCCGTCGAAGTCGACCTTCCAGGTCTTGCCGCCATCGGTCGAGCCCTCGATGAACTGCCGCACCGCGCCGTCGGGCTGGGGCGTGAAGCGCATGCGGGTGCGCTGCTTGTCGCCGTTCCTGGCGAACTGGTCGCCCTCGAACACCATGTCGCCGCCCTGGAGACCGCCCTCGAACCACATGATGGTGCCGCTGTTGTCGACCCAGATCTGCCGCCACTTGCCGAGCTGAGGATCCCAGAAGTTGAGGCTGCGGCCGGCGTAGCCCGCGGTGTTGACGTAGTTCTCGACGATCAGGCAGCCACCCGGCAGGGCCTCGATGCGGCTCGATCCGGTGAGGGTGCCGTTGGCGAAGACCTCCCACTCGCCGACCCAGAAGTCGAATTCCCGGGTCTGCGGCTGCCCCTTGCAGGGGAAGTTGGCGAGGTCCGCCTTGGTGACCAGGGCCGCGAAGCGCGGGTCCTTGCGCAGGGGATCGAGGGCGCGGTTGCTATCCAGGGCCGACGGCGGCAGGCCGCCCGCCACCGCCTCTTCGAGCAGGGGGAAGGCACGCTCCGTCTCACCCAGCTGGGCGTGGCAGCCGGCGCTCGTGGCGAGCAGCCGCAGGCTCTTGGTGCCGGCCGCGCGGGCCTGGTCGTAGGCCTCGAGGGCCTCGCGGTACTTGCCCTGACGGAAACGGCTGAAGCCCAGCCGGAACCAGGCGTCGCCGTTGCCCGGCTCGGCCGCCGTCAGGGCCTGGTAGGCCGCCTCGGCCTTGGGCCAGTCCTCGGCCTCGAAGGCGGCGGAGGCGGCGTCCGCCGCGGCCTGGGCGGCGAGCGGGGAAGCGGCCAGGGCGAGCAGGATCCCGGCGGCGAGCCAGGGCCAGAGCCGCTGCAGATGGGTGCGCATCGGAGCTCTCCTCTAGGTGTGTGTGGGTCGATTCTTCGAAGTCGGCAGATGTTACACCCCGGCGCCGCACAACTGGGGCGAAAGTCCGTTATGATCGGCCGCGATGAACCCAGCTGATCCCGAGCTTCGCCAGGGTCTCTTCCAGCGGTTTCTCTCGCGGCTGCGCTTCCCGCAGCTGTTCGTGGTATTCGCCGTTCTCTTCGCCTTCGACCTGATCTTCCCGGACCTCGTCCCCTTCATCGACGAGCTTCTGCTGGGCCTGGCGACGGCCTTGTTCGCCTCCTGGAAGGGCAAGATGAAGAACGTCACGCCGCCCCGGCCTTGACGCAGGGACTCGAGGGTCTTTCGAGGAATCGGTCGCCAGAGGGAGCTTCTGCATGCAGCTCAGAGTGTGGGTTGGGTCGGGCCTGTTGGTCCTCGGGCTCTCGGGCATCGCCGCGGCCGAAGGCGCCGCCCCGGCGTTCGTGGCGGACGCGCGCTACGAAGAGAGGATCCCGGCTCCCGCCGTGTGCCTGGGATTCGAGCCCGGCAGCCGCGCCGCCACCAGCGGCGAGATCGAGGGCTGCCTGGGCCGCTGGGCCCAGCTGTCGCCGCGGGCCCTGCTGTCCGAGATCGGCAAGAGCCACGAGGGCCGCTCCCTGTGGAACCTGGTGGTGACCTCGCCGGCCAACGTCGAGCGCCTGAAGAAGATCCAGGAGGGTTGGGCGCGCATCGCCGACCCCCGCAAGGTGGGTGGCTCGGAGCTCGACTCCCTGGCCGGCTCCCTGCCCGCCGTCGCCTACCTGGCCTTCTCCATCCACGGCGACGAGACCTCCGGCTCGGACGCCGCCCTGATGCTCGCCCACCACCTGATCGCCGCGGCCGACGCGGAGACGGCGGCCCTGCTCGAGGAAGTGGTCGTGGTGATCGACCCGATGCTCAACCCCGACGGCCGCGACCGCTTCCTCGCCCAGCTCGCCCAGGGCAAGGGCGCTCGGCCCGACCGCGACGACCAATCTCTGAGCCATGCCGGCTACTACCCCTGGGGCCGCGGCAACCACTACCTCTTCGACCTCAACCGCGACTGGCTCGCCGCCACCCAACCGGAAGTGCGCGCCCGCATCGAGGCTGTGCGGCGCTGGAACCCCCTGCTGCTGATTGACGCTCATGAGATGGGACCGCAGGAGACCTACCTCTTCTATCCGCCCCGGCCGCCGATCAACCCCTACGTGCCGGACGCCGTGCGCCGCTGGTGGGACGTCTTCGGCCGCGACCAGGCCAGGGCCTTCGACCGTCACGGCTGGCTCTACTACGCCGGCGAGTGGAGCGAGGAGTGGTTCCCCGGCTACACCAACTCCTGGGCGAGCTACCGCGGCGCCATCGGCATCCTCTACGAGCAGGCCGGCATCAGCTTCGGCCACGGCGAGCTGATGCGCCCCGAGGGGCCGGCGACCTATGGCGACTCGGTGCGGCGCCAGATGACCAGCGCTCTCGCCAACCTCGACAGCCTGTGGCGCAACCGCAAGAAGGTCGCCCGCGACTTCCTCGCCACCCGCCAACGGGCCGTGGCTGCCGAGGGCCCCTTTGCCGAGCGCACCTGGGCGATACCGCCAGGCAACAACCCGGGACGGCTCGAGCGCTTCGTCGACAGCCTCCGCCTGCAAGGCATCGAGGTCTACCAGAGCCCGCAGCCGATCACCGTCGCGGACGCCACCAACGGCCTGGGCGAGCTCAAGCCGTCGCTCAGCCTGCCGGCCGGCTCCCTGCTGATCCCGGCTCGCCAGCCCGAGGCTCATCTGCTGGGCGCCATGCTGGACTTCGACATCCGCCTGGAGGACGCCCTGCTGGCTCGCGAGCGCCGCGAAGTGCTGCGCTGGGACCGCAGTCTGCTCTACGACGTCAGCGCCTGGAGCCAGGCCCTGTTCTACGGCCTCGAGCTGTGGCGGCTGCCGATCGAGCTGCCGGCCAAGGTGGTGCCGTATCGGAGCCCCGCCACCCCGGCGCCGGAGACCCGCCTCGAAGGCGTGGCCCTGGTGGTCTCGGGCGGTGACGACCGGGTGCCGGCGCTGGCCGTGCGCTGGCTCGACCAGGGTCTCGAGGTGCGCGTCTCCGACCGTGCCTTCGAGCTTTCCGGCAGCCACTTCGAGCGCGGCTCCCTGGTGCTGACCAGCAACGACCAGGCCGCCACCGGCCTCGCGCAGCCCTTCACCCTCGCCGCCGAGTCCGCCGCAGCCCTCGGCCTCGCCGTCCAGCCGATCGCCACCGGTCTCGGCGAGGGCGAGCTGCCGGACCTGGGAGGGCAGCACTTCCCGCTGCTCGAGCGGCCCCGCGTGGCCGTGGTCACCCGCGGCGACACCGACTCCACCGACTTCGGCGCCGTCTGGCACCTGCTCGATCGCGACCTCGGGCTGACCCACAGCCACCTCGACGAGCTCACCCTGTCCCAGAGCGATCTGCGTCGCTACAACGTGCTGGTCCTGCCCGACCGCAGCCAGGCCGAGCTGCCGGCCGGACTCGCCGAGAGGCTCGCCGAGTGGGTCAAGGCGGGCGGCACGCTGATCGCCCTGCGCCAGTCGGCAGCGGCCCTCGCCGGCGAGAGAGGACCGAGCAAGGTGCGCACCCTGCCCGAGGTCTTGGGAGAGATCGGTGGCTACCGCTTGGGGCTGCTCCAGGAGTGGCTCTCCGAGGGTGGACGCCCCTCGCCCGAGGAGGTCTGGTCACGGACACCGGCCGTGGGCTGGGCCGATCCCTGGGACGAGATCCCCCTGCCCGGCGCGGACGAGAAGGCCGACTGGCAACGCCGCGACGAGTGGCAGGCCCGCTTCATGCCCCAGGGCGCCCTGCTCGCCGCCCGGGTGGACGTCGAGCACTGGCTGGCCTTCGGGGTTTCCTCTCCGCTGCCGGTGCTCTTCGCCAAAGATCCCATCCTGATGAGCCGGCCGCAGGACGCCGAGGTGGTGATCCGGCTCGGCTACACGCGCCCCCCCGTCTCCGAGGCCGACGGCTTCATGACCCTGGGCTGGGGTGTGATCCCCGGCAGCCGCCCCTTCACCCTGCGCATGGCCGGCCTGCTCTGGCCCGAGGCCGCCCAGCGCCTCGCCAACGCCGCCTACCTGACCCGGGAGCGCTGCGGCAACGGCCAGATCGTGCTCTTCGCGGCCTCGCCGGTGTTCCGCGCGCAGGTGCCCGCCACCGCCCGGCTGCTCGCCAACGCCGTGGTGTTCGGGCCGGGGCTGGGCACGCGGCCGGCGCTCATCCCCTGAACCAGGTAGGGCAGGCGCGGGGGCCTCGTTACGGCGGCAGCCTCGGCAACCGAGGATTGCACCGGCCTGACGAGCTGGGGGCGCTGGGCGCGGATACAATCCCGCCACCATGAGCGAGACGGACGACCTGCGCTACCCCATCGGCCGCTGGCAACCCCGGCCGGACGCCACCGCCGAGGAGATCCGGAGCTGGATCGAGCACATCGCCAGCCTGCCCTCAGAGCTCGCCGCCGCCATCGCGGGCCTCACTCCGGAACAGCTCGACACCCCCTACCGGCCGGACGGCTGGACGGTGCGCCAGCTGGTGCACCACGTCGCCGACAGCCACGTCAACGCCTACGTCCGCTTCAAGCTCGCCCTGACCGAGGAGGAGCCCAGCATCAAGTCCTACGACGAGGGGCTCTGGGCCAAGCTGCCGGATACCTGGGCCACTCCCGTCGAGACCTCCCTCGAGCTGCTCCGGGCCCTCCACCAGCGCTGGACGGACCTGCTGCAGGCTCTGCCCAACGAGTCTTACGAGCGCACCCTGGTGCACCCCGCCATCGGCCGGCTGGTGCTCAAGGGCTTGCTCGGCATGTACTCCTGGCACGGTCGCCACCACACGGCTCACGTCACCGGCCTGCGCCAGCGGATGGGTTGGTGAGGGAGGCCATGGCGGAGAAGATCCTGGTCACCGGCGCCCTCGGCCAGATCGGCACCGAGCTCGTCGTGGCCCTGCGCGAGCGCCACGGCGCCGAGGCGGTGGTGGCCTCCGACGTCCGGGTGCCGCCGGCCACCGATCGGCGGATCGGCAACGGCCCCTTCGAGTACGTCAACTGCACCCAGCAGCAGCAGGTGCAGGACGTCATCCAGCGTCACGGCATCCGCACCATCTACCACCTGGCGGCCCTCCTCTCGGCGACCTCGGAGGAGAAGCCCCAGGTCGCCTGGGACGTCAACATGGGCGGGCTCTACCGCGTGCTGGAAGTGGCCCGGCAGAACGGCTGCGCGGTGTTCTTCCCCAGCTCGATCGGCGCCTTCGGGCCCGGCACCCCCCGCTTCGGCACTCCCCAGGACACCATCCAGCGCCCCAACACCATGTACGGTGTCACCAAAGTGGCGGGCGAGCTGCTCTGCGACTACTACCACCACCGCTTCGGCGTCGACACCCGGGGCCTGCGCTTCCCGGGCCTGGTCTCCCACACCGCGCCGCCGGGCGGCGGCACCACCGACTGGGCGGTGGCGATCTTCTACGACGCCATCCGCCACGGGCGCTACATCTGCTTCCTCGAGCCCGAGAGCCGCCTGGACATGATGTACATGCCGGACGCCCTCTCCGCCGTGCTCGAGCTGATGGCCGCGGACCCGTCGCGGCTCGAGCACCGCAACGCCTTCAACGTCACGGCGATGAGCTTCACCCCCGAGGAGCTCGCGTCGGAGATCCGCAAGCACCTCCCAGGGTTCACCATCGACTACCGCGTCGATCCGGTGCGCCAGGCGATCGCCAACTCCTGGCCAGCCTCCCTCGACGACAGCGCCGCGCGTCGCGAGTGGGGCTGGCAGCCCCGCTACGATCTCGCCGCGATGACCGCGGACATGCTCGAGAACCTGCAGCAGAAGCTCGCCTGATCCCCCGAGGAGCCCAGACCATGCCCAGTGACCGTCTCGAAAGCGCCCTCGCCGCCGACCTCGCCGACCGCGGGGCCCGCGGCATCCTGAAGGGAGAGGAGTCGGTGATCGTGGCGGTGCTCCCCGGCCAGGGAGACCGCGGCCCCCGCTACCAACTCGCCGGCCACGGCGAGCGCCCCTTCCTCAAGATGAGCTCCAACAACTACCTCGGCATGTCCCTGCGGGAAGAGGTGATCCAGGCCGAGGAGGAAGCCTGCCGCCGCTTCGGAGCCGGGCCGGGGGCGGTGCGCTTCATCAGCGGCACCTATGCCCCGCACGTCGAGCTGGAAGCCAGCCTGGCCGCCTTCCACGGCCGCGAGGCGGCGATGATCTTCTCCTCCGCCTATGCCGCGGTGATCGGCACCCTGGTGCCCCTGGTCACCGCGGAGACGGCCCTGGTCTCGGACGAGCTCAACCACAACTGCATCATCAACGCCATCCGCCTGTCGCGGCCGAAGGAGAAGTACGTCTATCGCCACCTCGACCTCGGCGAGTGCGAGGCCCGCCTCCAGGCGGCAGCCGAGGCCGGCTGCCGGCGGGTGGTCCTGGTCACGGACGGCATCTTCAGTATGCGCGGCGTGGCCGCGCCCATGGCCGAGCTGGCGGAGCTGGCGCGGCGCTACGACGGCCACTTCCCCGAAAACGTCGTGCTGGTGATGGACGACTCCCACGGCGTCGGGGCCTACGGCCCGACCGGCCGCGGCACCGAGGAGGCCACCGGCGCCACGGGCGTCGACGTGCTGATCGCCACCCTCGGCAAGGCCCTGGGGGTCAACGGCGGCTACGTCGCCGCCAGCCGCACGGTCATCGGCTTCCTGCGCGAGAGCTCGCCGACGTACATCTACTCCAACCCGATCACCCCGGCCGAGGCCGCGGCGGCGAAGCGAGCCCTGGAGATCCTCGAGAGCTCCCGGGGCCTCGCCCTGCTCGACCACCTGCGAGCCATGACCACCCGCTTCGAGCAGGGCTTGGTCGCCCTGGGTTACGAGACCCTGCCCGGCGCCCACCCGGTGGTGCCGCTGATGGTGCGGGACACGGCGAAGACCGCTGCCCTGGTGCGTCATCTGAAGGAGCACGGCGTGCTCGCCACCGGCCTCAACTACCCGGTGGTGCCCAAAGGCGACGAGAGCATCCGCTTCCAGGTCTGCGCCGATCACCTCCCGGCCGACATCAGTTTCGTCCTGGGAGTGCTGGAGCGTTTTCCCGGGCGGGAGTGAAGCACGGCGCCCGCACTGTCGAGGGCATCGGTCCTCCCGGTTGTCATCCTGAGCGCAGCGAAGGACCTGGGCGGGGGTCTCCTCGCCCCGCCGAGACGTGAGCCATGACGCATCCGACCTTTCAGGTCTACATCCTCGCCAGCCGGAGTCGAGTACTCTACATAGGCGTTACCAACGATCTGGTGAGGCGGCTCACTGAACATCGCGAAGGGCAAGGCAGCTCGTTCACCAGGAAATACCACGTCGACCGGTTGGTGTATGCCGAGGGCTACCGGTACATCAACGATGCCATTGTTCGGGAGAAGCAGTTGAAGGGCTGGACGAGACAACGCAAGGTTGCGCTCATCGAAGCGACGAACGCTGGCTGGTTGGACCTAGCAGAGGAACCTCTGCCAGATCCCTCGCTGCGCTCAGGATGACAAGGGGGGCACCCTTGACCGATGGCTACAGTGATCACGACGGCCACCACCTTGCACCGGCTGCGGTTCCACCGTGCCGCCTGTCGTCCTGAGCGAAGCGAAGGACCTGGGGCAGGCCATTTCGCCAGCCGCTGCCTCCTGCTCGCCGCAGCCACA
>JBIOYC010000201.1:0-15757 GCA_044869955.1 Thermoanaerobaculia bacterium
GAGAGTTCTAACCTGGAAATGCGTCGCAGCGGAGTTGTTGTTCCGCGGTGCGTCGGGTCGGGGCGGCCCGTGTGTCCCTCATCCGGCCGCTCCCATCCCACATCATGCGGGCGCGCCACACTCTGCCGGCGCCGAGCGCACCCGAACCGATCGGGGGGACGCGGGCTCTACTCCACCGTCACGCTCTTCGCCAGGTTGCGGGGCTGGTCGACGTCGGCGCCGCGGCGGACTCCGATCGAGTAGGCGAGCAGCTGGAGGGGGATGACGTTGACGATCGGCGCCAGCAGCTCAGGGACTCGCGGTACGGAGAGCACCTCGTCGGCCAGGCCGGCGAGCTCCGCCGGATCGCGGTCGGTGACCACCAGCACGCGGCCATCGCGGGCCTTGACCTCCTGCATGTTGCTCGCGACCTTGTCGAAAACCCGCTCGCCGGTGGCGATGGCAACCACCGGCATGTCCTCGTCGATCAGGGCGATCGGCCCGTGCTTCATCTCGCCGGCGGTGTAGCCCTCGGCGTGGATGTAGGAGATCTCCTTGAGCTTCAGGGCCCCTTCGAGGGCGATCGGGTAGTTCACCCCACGGCCCAAGTAGAGGAAGTTCTCGGCGCGATGGTAGCGGCGGGCCAGCTCGTCGATCGCCTCGGCGTGGCGCAGGGCCTCGTCCACCGCCTGGGGCAGGTGGGCGAGCGGGGCCACCAGGGCCGGGTCGGGCGCCCCGCCCCGCGCCTGGCGCAGGTAGAGGGCGAGCAGGTAGAGGGCCACCAGCTGGGTGGTGAAGGCTTTGGTGGAGGCGACGCCGATCTCCGGACCGGCGTGGGTGTAGATCACCCCCTCTGCGATGCGAGTGGCCTGGCTGCCGGGGACGTTCGAAATGGCGACCAGGCGGCCACCACGCTCGCGGGCGGCCTCCATGGCGGAGAGGGTGTCCGCCGTCTCGCCGGATTGGGAGATGCCGACGGCGAGCACTCGCGAGTCGACGATCGGGTCGCGGTAGCGGTACTCCGAGCCATAGTCGCACTCGACCGGCACCCGCGCCAGCTCCTCGATCAGGAACTTGCCCACCAGAGCGGCGTGGAGGGAGGTGCCGCAGGCGAGCAGATGAATGCGCTCGACCCGGGCCAGCTCCTCGGCGCTCACGACCATGTCCTCGATCTCGACCCGGCCGGTGGCGAAGTCCACCCGCCCGCCGAAGGTGTCCTGCAGCGCCTGCGGCTGCTCGTGGATCTCCTTGGCCATGAAGTGCTTGTAGCCGCCCTTCTCGATCTGGATGGGATCCCAGTTGAGGCGGTGCACGGGGCGCTCGATCGGCTGGCCGTGGGCGTCCCACAGCTCGATGCCGTGGGGAGTGAGGCGGGCGAGGTCGCCGTTCTCGAGGAAGATCACGTCCTTGGTGTAGGGCAGGATCGCCGCGGGGTCCGAAGCGAGGAACTGCTCCTCCTGGCCGAGGCCGATCACCAGAGGCGGCCCCGAGCGTGAGACCACGATGCCCTCCTCGGTGGTGGACAGCACCGCGAAGGCGTAAAGACCGGTCAGCTCGGCACGGGCCCGGGCCACGGCGTCCCGCAGGGAGAGCTCCCCCAGGTAGGACGAAACCAGGTTAGCGATCACCTCGGTGTCGGTGTCGGACTCGAAGGCCCAGCCCTCGGCGGCCAGGCGCCGCTTGATCGGCAGGAAGTTCTCGATGATGCCGTTGTGGATCACCGCCAGGCGGCGGCGGGCGTCGACCATCGGGTGGGCGTTGCGCTCCGACGGCGGACCATGGGTGGCCCAGCGGGTGTGGCCCAGGCCGTGTCGGCCGGCCAGGGGCTGGCGGGAGAGCTTGTCGACCAGGCGGTCGAGCTTGCCCTCGGCCTTGCGGGTGTCCAGGTGGCCATTGATCCGCACCACCACGCCGGCCGAGTCATAACCGCGATATTCGAGACGACGCAGACCTTCGATCAGCAGGGGAACGACCTCGCGCTCCCCGACGTAGCCAACGATTCCACACACGTTTGGGATCCTCCCACCCCAAGATGGGGTTACGGGGAGGTTAGCAAAGCCGGTGCCGGCTGGCGATTTTCTGGGAGAGGAGGCGGTCGACGTGGGCGAGGTCCTCGGGCGTGTTGACGCCGAGAGCCTCGTCGGGGTCGGCCAGGGGCAAAAGGGCCACGCCTTCGCGGGCGGCCTCGGTCAGCGCATCGGTCAGGTAGAGCTCGCCCTTGGCGTTGTCCGGGCGCAGGCGGTCGAGGTAGCCGAAGACCTCCGGTGCGGGCAGGGCGTAGAGCCCGGCGTTGACGGTGCGCACCTCGAGCTCGGCCGGCGTGGCGTCCACCGCCTCGACGATCCGCCCCAGGCGCCCGTTCGGGCCGGAGAGCACCCGCCCCAGGGAACCGGGCGCGGGGAGGTCGGCGATCGCCATCGCCCCCCAGGCTCCGCTCGCGGCGGCGGCGAGGGCTTCCAGGGTCTCGGCCCGGACCAGCGGCACGTCCCCCGAGAGCACCAGCACCAGGGAAGGCTCCGGCACCAGCCCCCGGGCCTGGGCGAGGGCGTGGCCGGTGCCCTTCTGCTCCCGCTGCTCGGCCCAGACCACGCCCGCGCCCGCGAAGCTGGCGCGCACGGCCTCCGCGCCATGCCCCACCACCACCACGATCGGGTCGCAGCCGGCGGCTCGGGCGGCGTCGATCACCCAGGCGAGCAGGGGCCGGCCGGCCACCACGTGCAGCACCTTGGGTAGCTCGGAGCGCATGCGGGTGCCCTTGCCCGCGGCGAGCACCACGGCGGCGCGCGGGCGATGGCTCACCGGCTGACCTCGGCGCCCGCCAGGGACAGCACCGCCGGCGCCAGGCGAGCCGGGTCGTGGCGCAGCAGGTCTCCATCCGCCAGCAGGTCGGTCTCGACCAGCTCCACCCCCCGGGCAGCGAACGCCGAGCGGTCGACGACCACCGGCTGGGAGCCGGTCGCGCCGTAGAGGGACAGTCGATCGGGGGGCAGGGCCGTGGAGTTGGCGAGCACGGCGTCGACCACTCCCGGACCCACGAAGTCCTCGATGGCCTGGAGGTGCTGGATGCCGCTCATGCCGTCCGTCTCCCCCGGCTGGGTCATCAGGTTGAGGGCGAGCACCACACGCGCACGGGTCGTAGCGAGGGCGCTGCCGATGGCCGGGATCAGGAGATTGGGCAGGATCGAGGTGTAGAGGGAGCCCGGCCCGAGCACCACCAGGTCGGCGCCCAGCAGGGCCTCCACCGCCTGCGGGAAGGCCGGTGGGCGGCGGGGCTCGAGCTCGAGGGCGGCGATCGCCTCACCGGCTCGGCCGACGGCCGACTCTCCTTCGTAGCGCCGGCCCGACCGTCCCCGCGCCGAGAGCCGCACGTCGGTCAAGGTGGCGGGCAGGATCTTGCCGCGCACCGAGAGGATCGACTCGGCGGTCAGGATCGCCTGGTAGAAGTCGCCGGTAATGCCGGTGAGCGCGGTCAGGAAGAGGTTGCCGAAAGAATGGCCGGAGAGGCCTTCGCCGTTGGCGAAGCGGTACTGGAACAGGCGCGCGAGCAGGTCCTCGTCGTCGGCGAGAGCCACCAGGCAGTTGCGGATGTCCCCCGGCGGCAGCACGCCGAACTCCTTGCGCAGGCGGCCCGAGGAGCCACCGTCGTCGGTGACCGTCACCACCGCGCGCAGGCGCTCCGGCGTCACGACCCTCTTCAGGCCGCGCAGCAGAACGGCGAGGCCGCTGCCTCCACCGATCGCCGTCAGGGTTCCCTGCCAGGGTGTCACTTCTTGCGCAGCTCGATCAGGATCTGCTTGGCGACCGCCTTCAAGGTGTCGAAGACCCCGACGCCGGTGGTGGCCACGGCTTCGAAGGTTGGCTCGCGCTTGTAGTTGAGCACGCGGTACATCTCATCGACCGCCACCACCTCCGGCACGTCCCGCTTGTTGAACTGCAGGGCGTAGGGGATGGACGAGAGGTCGAGGCCGTGCTCCTTCAAGTTCAGCTCGAGGTTGCGGATCGACTCGACGTTCGCCTCCATGCGCGCCCCCTGGCTGTCGGCGACGAAGACCACCCCGTCCACGCCCTTCAAGATCAGCTTCCGGCTGGCATCGTAGAAGACCTGCCCGGGGACCGTGTAGAGGTGGAAGCGAGTCGTGAAGCCGCGGATGGTGCCCAGATCGAGGGGCAGGAAGTCGAAGAAGAGGGTGCGGTCGGCTTCCGTGGCCAAGGAGATCATCTTGCCGCGGGCTTCGGGCGAGGTCTTGGCGTAGATGTACTGGAGGTTGGTCGTCTTCCCGCAGAGGCCCGGGCCGTAGTAGACGATCTTGCAGTTGATCTCTTTCGTGGCGTAGTTGATGAACGTCATGACCTGGAATCCACCCGGCGCGACTGCAGCCTGACTCAGTCGGCGCTTGCTCGCCTTTCTCCTCTACTCGCTGAAAAGGGCGTCGATGTCCTCGTCGGTGATCTCGGAGAAAGGGCTCACCACGCCGCTGCCACTGCCGCTGACCGCAGCTTCGGTGCGGTGGAGCATGTTCTCGAAGATCTGCTCGAGCTCGTTCGCCGCCCGCTTGACCCGCAGGCGGACCAGCCCGAGGGAGCTGCGCTCGTCGAAGATGACGACCAGGATGGCCCGCTTGGCGACGATCGAGATGTGGATGTGGTCCTGCTGCCCCTCGTGAAACAGCACCGAGAACTCGCGCTCGCCGATCAGCTTCGCGAGACCGTCGGTAGCCGCCACGTTGCCCGCGGTCAGGGAGGCCAGGGAGGTGGTGTCGAACTGCTCGACGTCTCCCGCGCTCGCCAGCTGCTGTCCATTCTTGTCGACGAGGAAGACGGCGCGGCTGTTGGAGTCTTGGCGCAAGCGCCCGAGTGCCTCGCTGAGGAGGTGCGCGTCCTCCTCGTGGAGAATGAAGTTACCGAAAGCCACAGTGCATCCTCAGACCGTTTCTCAGTGCCAACTCGCCCCGGAGAGCGGATCATCCGCCCCGCGGCCTCGCTGGGTTCAGCGGCGGTGGTGGCACATTCTAAGCGAAAAGGCGACGGGCGGCGGGCCTCTCAGCGGAAGAGCCGCCAACCTTCGAGGATCTGCCCCTCGGTCAGCACCAGCTCGTCGCCTTCCAGGCGGTGCTTGAGCGGCACTGGCTTGCATCCGCCGCCCCCGGCGTTGACCTCCTCGAGGTGGAAGGACCGGTCGCACTTGTTGCAGACCAGCCAGTCTCCCTGATGACGGTAGCCCCGCTTCCAGCGAGCGCAGAGCTCGTTGCCGTCGAAGGCGACCTGGACGACTCCGTGGCGGTCGCGGCCGACGAAGAAGCGCACCTCCTGGTTACCGGGGTTCAGGAAGCGGAAAAACCGGGCCTGGGACTTGCCCAGGTCGGCGATGCCGATGCGCACCTGCCCCTGCCGGTCGGGGGCCACCTGCTCGAAAGCACCCTGCGCGGAGCCACCCTCCAGGAGGTAGTTGGCGCCGAGCACCGCCAGACCGAAGAGCACGAACAACGAGACCGCGTGGAGGGGCCGAACTCTCTTCATGCGCCGATTGTCGACCAACGGGGGAAGCGGCGGCAAGCGGCGGCGCGACCGACGCCTGCTGGTAGCATCCCCCTCGACGCCCGCCGCCATGAACACCGCGCCGCAACGTCGCCACCTCGCGGCGATCACCCTCCCGCTGGCCCTGCTCCTGGCCGCCGTGGCGGCAAGCGCGCAGTCCGTCCGGCTCGCCCCGGATGGGCTGCTCGGCCACCCGGAGGCGGCTGTCGGCCTGGTGCTCCTGGTGGCGGCCTCGAGCCTCCATCGCCCGCTCGGCGGCAGCGGCCTCGGCCTGGGCACCCTGCCCCTCGCCCTCGCTTTCGGCTGGATCGGTGTGCCGGCCGCAGCCACCGCGGTGGGGCTCGGCTCTTTGCTCGGCCAGGCTCTCGAGCGACGGTGGTCGAAGAACGCTCCCGAGCCTCCACCCGAGCGGCGGAGCACGGCGCGTATCGCCGAGAGCGCTGCCCAGCTGGCGCTCGCGGCGTTCGCGGCAGGCTGCGCCGTCCGCCTGCTGGCTCCCGCGGGCGGCGAGGACGAAGCCTTCGCCCTCGCTGCGGGAGCCGGAGCCATGGTTTACCTGGCCGTGGCCTCCCTGCTGCCGTGGTTGTCGCTCAAGGTGCGGGCGATCGCACGCCGGGGGGTGGCGGCGGCGCTGTTCGTGCCTCTGTCGCTCGACCTCGTGGGGTGGGGAGTGGGGGCGGTCCTGGCGGCGGTGGCAGCGACTTCCGGCCGAGAGCTGGCGGCGGCCCTGCTGATCGCCTTCTCGCTGCTGGCCTTCGAGGCCTACCGCAACGCACGTCAGACCGCCTCCTCACGCCGCTGGGCCACCGACCTCGAGGCGGTGAGCCGGGCGGGCAGCAGGATCCGCGGCGCGAGCGGTGAGCTGGCCAGCCTGCTGGTGGACATCGCCACCGAGATCGAGCGGGTGGTGCCGTACTCCTTCTTGGAGCTGCAGATCGAGGGCTTCTCCCCCCGCGGAGTGCCGCAGGTCTGGAGCACGGGGCCGGAGCGGCTGCTCTTGCCACGTCCTGCCGAGCCCGACCCCTTCCCTCCCGCCCTGCCCGGGTTCCATCTCCGCAAGGACTGGCAGGAGCTCGACTTCGCCTTGAGCACGGACCGCCCCCTCGGCCGTTTGCGCCTGTGGTGCGATCCCCGCCGCCTCGAGCCGGGCCAGGCGGAGCTCTTGTCGGCCCTGGCTCCCCAGCTCGCCGCCACCCTCGACCGCGCCCGTCTGGATCGCGAGGCCCGGCTCGATCCGCTGACCGGCCTCGCCACCCGCCGCTTCCTCGACGCCCGCCTGGCCGAGAGCTACCAGCGAGCCGTGGAGGGCGGGGCGGCCATGGCCGTCGCGCTCTGCGACCTCGATCACTTCAAGAACATCAACGACACCTGGGGCCACGGGGTGGGCGATCAGGCCCTGGCCGAGACGGCGCGGGTGCTGCTCACCGAAGCGGGGGCTCAGGCGCTCGCCGGTCGCTGGGGCGGAGAGGAGTTCCTGCTCCTGCTGGACGACTGCGGCAGCATCGAGGCCCTCGCCGCCGCCGACAGGATCCGCCGCGCCGTGGAGCGGCTCGCCTTGGAAGCCGAGGGAGAGCCGGTGCGGCTGACCATTTCGATCGGTGTGGCGGGCTTTCCCGAGGTCTTCGCCGCCGGGCCCGAGGAGCTGGTCGATCTCGCCGACCGGGCCCTCTACGAGGCCAAACGCCGCGGCCGCAACCTGACCTTGCTGCACCTCGGCCGAGGACGCTTCCGCACTGCCCGCGGCGAGGTGCTGATCGATCCGGACGCCCCCGCTGCTCCCGAGCCGCCCCGACTCTTCGCCTAGCAGCCATCCTGCTAATCTAGGGCTCTGAGACCGGAACCGCCCATGATCGCCGACCCGCTCACCCCCGATTCCGCGGAACAGGCTCCTCCCAGCCTGGTTCGCGCCAAAGTCCAGAACTGGCTCCTCGGCGAAGGCTGGCGCCTGGCCGAGAAGACCCACGACGACGCCGTCTGGCTGGTCGAAGCCCAAGATGCCGGCGGCCGCCACCTGGTAGTCGGCCAGAAGAAGGGCCGCACCGACCAGGTCCTCCTGGAAGCGGCCGTGGCCCTGTCCGATCCCCATCGCGAGCGCTTCGAACGGCTCTCGCACGAGGAGCGCCAGGCTTTGATGTGGGACATGCGGTTCCGGATCCTGCATCTCGGCGTCGAGTGCAGCGGCATCCAGGAGCCCCTGCTCCGCATCGTCCTCGGCCAGCGCATCTATCTCGATGGACTGACCCAGGATCGCTTCCTCCAGCGCGTGTCCCAGGTCCGAAACGGCGTCATCGCGGTGATCTGGACCGTTGCCCAGCGGCTGAACTTTGCGCCTGGCGAGGGCGACTCCGAATCGGCGGGGGTGAACTGAGATCGCGGGCGTTGCGCGTCGCGAGCCCTTGCACTTGTTCCTATAAGAGAACAGGGTTCCGTGGGACGATGACAGACCTCGCCGAAACTGGCCCCTCGGGTGTATGCTTCGCCCATGCCATCTGAAGACGATGTCCAGAGGGTTCTGGCTCTCCTCAAGCGGGCTATCCGCAGCTCGGGGCTCAGCCAGAAGGAGGTTGATCGAAAGATCGGCGTCCAGCCGGGTTACCTCTCTCAGGTGATGATCGGTCGCCTCGACCTGAAAGCCAAGCACCTGCTGCGAGCTCTAGAGGCGATTCAGGTCGACCCAGCCGGCTTCTTCAACCTCGCCTTCCCGGTCGACCGCTCCCGCCCCCAGACCGCGGGAGACACCCTGCCGCTCGCCGCGGCGACACCTCTGCGGCCTGCACCCACTCCCGTCGAGCCCGACAGTCCTGCCGACGATGACTTCCGGCGGCTGGTGGCCCGCGCCCTGGCCGAGGAGCTTGGGCTTTCCCTGGGCGCCGGCGACCACCTTCTGCAGGTAAAATAGGTCCACCGTGAACGCCGACTATCTGCTCAACCGCTGTCTCGCTCTCCTCCAGGGCGCGATCCGCGCATCGGGCCAGACCCAGACCGAAATCGATCAGCGCATCGGTCGCCGCAAGGGGTACCTTTCCCACGTCTTCCAGCGGCGAGTGGACCTCAAGCTCATCGACCTGTTGCGTGCCCTCGAGGCCCTGGAGCTGGAGCCCCGACGGTTCTTCAGCGCCCTCGCCGCGAGCGCCACCACCGGCGGCAGCGGCGTGCTCGAGTTGCTCGCCAGCCGGGTGGAGAGCCCGGAGGAGCAGCACCGCGGCTCCCTGGCTGCCGCGCCGACCGGCGCCGCGCCACCGGCGGCCGATCCGGCCCTCGAGGAACGGGTCCGGACTGCCTTGCGCTCGATCCTCTCCCAGATGGGCCAGTCGCATCAGGCCCACCGCGCCTGACGGCACCCCCGCGAAGTTGATAACGTCTCGCTCGCCCGTCGAGCTCGAGACGACTGTGGGTGTTCGCCGGCCCCCATCCACATGGACACCTTGACCGAGAGCCTGCACCAGCTCGAGCGCCAGGCCAGCGCCGAGCACGAGCTGGAACGCAACGCCACGGCCCTGCGGAGGCTCTGCGGGGTTGCGGCGCTGGCGTCAGCCGTGGGCGCCCTCTCCCTCTACGCCTTCGGCGAGGGCACCAAGGCCCTGGTGGCCCTGGTCAACCTGATCCTGCTGGTCCTGCTGCTCGCCCGCAGCTCCACGGAGCCGCTCTTGCGCCACCCCCGCACGGTGGCCCTCGCCATGCTCGCGATCGAGTCGACGGTCCTCCTCCTGCTGCTGTGGGATCTGCCGCCCTATGTCCGGCTCGGCTTCTCCGGCCTGCTGCTGCCTCTCTCCCTCTACCTGTTTCGCCTGCGCAGCACCGATCTCGCCTTTCTCCTGGTGCCACTCTGGGCCGCCACCTGCTGGATCTGGAGCACCGAGCTCTCTGGCCTGTGGCGGGCGCCCCAAGGGTTCGGCGGCCTGATCTGGCCCACCGCTGCGCTGGCGGCGATCGCCGCCGGGGCCACCAACCTCAACCGCTACCGCCGGCAACGCTTCACGGAGGGCTGGCGGCGGGTCTCCTCCCTCGATCGCGAGCGCGAGAGGATGCGTGAGGAAATCGAGAGCGCCCGTCAGGTGCAGCTCTCGATGCTGCCGCGGGTCACGCCCCAGCTCGGCTGGCTCGACATCGCCGGAGTCTCGATGCCCGCGCACGAGGTCGGCGGCGACTACTACGACTACTTCCTCCTGGGCGAGGACCGTCTGGCCCTGGTGATCGGCGACGTCGCAGGCCACGGCCTGCCGAGTGGCCTCCTGCTCTCCGGCCTGCGCAGCTGCCTCTATCTGCTCCGCGGGGAGCTGGCCAGCCCGGCCGCAGTGCTCGCCCGGCTGGACGACATGGTCCGCAACACCACCGGCCGCCGGATGCTGGTCACCCTCCAGGCCGCCACCTTCGAGCCCGAGGGCCGGCAGTTGGTGTTCGCCAACGCCGGACACCCGGCCCCTCTGCACTTCTCTGCCGGGGAACGTCGAACGCGCGAGCTCGACCAGCCCGCTCTGCCCCTTGGAACCCGCCTCGGGGCCACCTACCATCAGGACTCCGTCGCCCTCACGCTCGGCGACGTCCTGCTCTTCTATAGCGACGGCCTGATCGAGACGCTCAACGGCCACGGCGAGCCCTACGGCTCCTCTCGCCTGCTGACCGTCTTCAGCCGAGCTGCGAGCCAGAGGACCGCGCTCGACGTGCGCAACCACCTGCTCGCCGATCTCGCGAACTACAAGGGCGACCACCGCCGTGGCGACGACGTGACCCTGGTCGTGCTGCGCGTCGTCTGAAGGTCGTCGACATCGCGGCGTCCATGCCGAAGCGAGCCACCGCCACCCTCTGCTGCCTGCTCGGCGCTCTCGCCGCTTCTGCCGAGGAGCCCATCGCGCCGGCGCCTCCGGTCGGAGCTCCGGCGCCCAGCGCCACCCTGGACGAGCCCGACCTCGCCCTCCTTCCCGGTGGCTCGCCGCGGGCCTTCGCCCTCCTGAACGGGCTCGAGCTGTGGGAGGGGGCGAGCGACGAATGGGTGGGCAGCGTGCGTGGCTATGCCCGCCCCGGGGCCCGGAGGCTGGCGGTCGAAGTCGACGGCCACCCGGTCTTCTCGCATCTCCTGAGCGGCACTGACCTCCCCGCCACCGTTCCGCTGCTCGGCCAGTCCGAGCTCTCGCGGGGGCCGATGACCGCCCTAGCCGGCCCGGACGCGGGGGGAGGTCGGATCGCCCTGACCCGCCGTGGGGACCCGGGCCCTGGCGGGGAGCTGCGCCTCGGCCTGGGCAACCTCTCGACCTTGAACCTGGAGGCCGGGTGGCGCCGAGGCCTCGACGGAGGAGGCCGCCTCTCGGCCGCGGGCTCGTTCCGGCGAAACGAGCGCCTCTCTCGGTCGCGCGTCGACGGCGTCGAGTACAGCCGGCCGTGCTTCGGGATCTCCGGCCGCGAGACCGACTGTCTGCCCCTCGAGGCCTCCCCGCTCGGCGGCAGCGAGCGACGGGTGGTGAGTCTCGGCGCAGGCTGGGAGCGGCCCTTGGGCGACCTCGGTTCCTTCGCCCTCTTCCTCGACGGCTCGGAGGAGACAGGCTCGGTTCTCACCACCGACCTCGGTCGCCTCGAGCGGGGTCGAGCCCGCCGCCTGGGCCTTCGCGGCCGCTTCGAACGGGCCGCCTGGGAGGCCCGGGGCACCTTCGGCCTGCTCGAGGAGCGAGGCAATCGGCTCATGGGCTCGGGACGGACCCTGAATCTCGACCAGCAGGATCTGGACCTGACCCTCACACGGCGTTTCTCCTTGGCGCGGGACCGCGCTCAGGCCCGGGTGGAGCTGTCGTTTCGGCACGAGGAGGCAGACCTGCTCGACGTCGCTCGGGGTGTGTCCCTGCTACAGGGAGCCAACGCCGAGCAGGTGGCCGGCCTGGCGATGCGGTTGGACGCTCCTCTCTTCGCCTGGCTCTCCGCCTCCCTCGCCGTCCGCTGGCAGGACGAAGACTCCTCCGGGCGGGGCGCCGGTCGGGTGGCCCTCGCGGCCTCCCTCGGCCGGGCCGGCCAGTTGACGCTCTCTGCCGGGCAGGGGCTCACCCGAGCGACCTTGCTCGAGCGGCATCTGACCCTCCCCGTCGCCGACCCGGTCGATCTCAGCCATCTCGAACGCTTCTGCGCCCCGAGCGGGGTGGACTGTGGCTTCGCCGGGGAGCCGATCCCCGTCCTCGCGGCCGGCAACCCCGGCCTCGAGCCGGTCGAAAGCCGCTCCCTCGACCTGGGCTGGCAAGCCAAATTTGGCCGTCTCTCCCTCAGCCTCTCGGCCTGGCGGGGCCGGGAAGAGGTGCTCTCCGACCTCCTGCCGGCGCTCGGCACGGAGCTGGGCCGCGTCAGCCCCGACTTCGGCCCCTACCGCCCCCCGTCCGCCCTCCCCGCAGCCGCGGCCGGCGCCCTGCTAGTCGGAGTCGCCCGCGAGGTGCCGTCGAGCCTCGCCCCCTTCCTGACCCTGGACGAAGCCGGACGACCGGTCTTCGTGGTGCTGACCTGGGGAGTGGTGGCCGAGGTCGACACCGTCGGGCTCGACCTCGGCCTCGAGCTGCGCTGGACGCCACGCCTGCGCCTGCTCGGCCGGTACTCCTTCGCCGACTTCGAGCTTCCGGAGTCGGCGGGCACCCTGGCGGTGGACTCGCTGCCCGGTTCGCCCCAACATCAGGCGAGCGCCGCCCTGCTCTGGCAGGGCGACCGGCTGGCTGGCAGCCTCGTGGGGAGGTGGGTGGACGGCTACCGCTCCGTCCGTGGGCCCTTCCGCGGCACCGTACCGACCTGGTACACCCTCGACGCCGGGCTCTCGGTCCGCCTGACCCCGAGGGCGAGGCTGAGGCTGGAGGTCATCGACCTTCTCGACCGCCGCTACGTCGAGGTCTTCGGCGGCGACCTCCTCGAGCGAAGGGGCCAGCTCTCGGCGGCCTGGGCGTTCTGAGCCACGTTGACACTCCGTCCTCGCACGCCTTACACTCCCGCGAGCGTCTTCCGACGGGGCGTGGCGCAGCCTGGTAGCGCACCTGCCTTGGGCGCAGGGGGTCCCCAGTTCAAATCTGGGCGCCCCGACACGAGGATTCGCGTAGCCGCTGCCTGTAGCTCAGTTGGATAGAGCGGCGGCCTTCTAAGCCGCGGGTCGGGGGTTCGAATCCCTCCAGGCAGGCCAACGCGCCACGCGGCCTCCTCCGCGCGATCCCGATCGCGCCCTTAGCTCAGCTGGATAGAGCGACAGCCTCCGGAGCTGTAGGTCAGAGGTTCGAATCCTCTAGGGCGCACCATCTTAACCTCCTTGTTTTCCTGGACATACTAGACTCGGTGCTACCGCTCCATCCCGGCCAATCTCGGCTCGGGGTAACACGGGGGTAACACCGTGCCGGTCCTTGAGCTCACGGATCGTCTGCTCCGCTCCCTCCTCCAGCGTCGGGGGGAGGACTTCCGAGACGAACGCACGCCCGGGCTCGAGCTCAGGATCCGGAGCTCCGGCAAGGCGACCTGGAGTCTGCTTTACCGGGCGGGCGGACGGGGGGCCCGCCAGCGTCGGCTGACCCTCGGCTCCTACCCCGCGGTGAGCCTCGCCGAAGCCCGCAACCTCGCGCGAGAGCATCAGGTTCTGATCGCTCGTGGGCTGGACCCCTCGGAGGAGCTCGAGAAGAAACGGAGTCCCCCGTCGGGAGCGCTTACGGTGTCGGCGCTGATCGAGGCCTACCTCGCTGGTCACCCCAAGGCCGGAACTCGCTGGGTCCTCGAGCAGGAGCGCACGCTTCGACGGGACGTGATCCCGGTGCTGGGGAGCTTTCCCGCCGAGGCGCTTCGCAAGGGGCAGGTGGCACTTCTGCTGGACGGCTTGGTGGCTCGCGGGGCGCCGGTGTGGGCCAACCGGCTTCGGGCTATCTTGCTCAGAGTCTACAACTGGGGCATGGCTCGTGACCTGGTGGAGCGTAACCCGGTGATGGGTGTCCCGCGGCCCACCGAGGAGCACACTCGCGGTCGAGTTCTCAGCCCGGGGGAGATCGCTCTCCTCTGGACCGCCCTGGCCGACCTCGAGCCTCCGACCTCCCTTTGCCTTGCCCTCGAGCTGCTGACCGGTCAGCGCGGCGGGGAGATTCTGCACATGCGCCTGGAGGATCTCTCCGGCGAGTGGTGGACGATCCCGCGGGTCTTCACCAAGATGAAGAAGGCCGACCACCGGGTCTACCTGAGCCCAACCGCCCTCAACCTGGTGGCCAAGGCCGAACCCCGCAACGGCTGGATGTTCCCGTCGCCGCTGACCGGCGAGCCGATGCTGACGACGGCGCCGAGCCGTGCGCTTTCGCGGCTTCGGGCTCGCCGCAGGCTGGCTCACTTCACTCCTCATGACCTGCGCCGCACGGTCGAGACCAATCTCGCCGAGCTGGGCGTCACCGACGAGGTGCGCGAGGCCATCCTTGGGCATCGGCCGCCGAAGCTGCGTCGCACCTACAACCTCTACCGCTTCGACGCCGAGCGGAAGGATGCCCTGCTGCGCTGGGAGCAGCGCCTCCTGACCATCCTCCAGGATGGCGGGACGCAGAGCCACCCAGCGGGCCACCTCGGCGGCGACCCAGCCGATCCGGCCGATGGACAGCCGGCGGCGCAGAGGAAATCCGCCGCTCGCTTCGAGGCGACGGATGGTCGAGATCGAGAGGCCCACGAGGGCACAGACCTCGTCGGGTGACAGGAAGACGGGCTCGAGGTGCCGGGCAGCCCGGCCTTTCGGGGTTCGTGGCTGCCCGCTCATCGGCCGGCCTCGGGCGGCACAGTGCCCTGGCCCTGTTTGCCGGTCCGGGCTTCCAGCCAGTCGAGGACCGCGCCCGCGTACCAGCGGAGACACTTCCGGCCGCTGAGCGCGAAGCCAGCGGGAAAGGCGCCCGTCGAGCGCCAGCGCCAGAGGGTTGGGCGGCTCACACGAAGGAGGGAGAGGACCTCGGCGTGGGTCAGGAGCCGGTCCCGGGTCAAGCCGGGAGGGGGCGGCTCGGGAGTTGCCTGAGGGTGGGTCGGGGCTCCAGGTATCGCCTTTCGGGAACATAGCCCTTCCGACGAGGACCCTGCACAAGCCACGGATCGCCGTCCTTCCTGGGCATGGGTCCCGGCGTGCGCATCACCGCGGCTTCTGGTAGGATCAGATGTCATACGAGATGTGAGAATAAGTTCCTGGATTGTGATTGTCAAGCACGGCTGTCGCTGGAACCAGTAACGGGCAGGGGACCACGAGGAGTGTCGAGACATGCCACGAGCCAAGAGCCCTTCGCGCACCCCGCCGGCCCCGGAGTGGGCCTGGGGCTGCGACCTCGCCCGAGAGGTGAAACGCGAGCTTCGCAGCAGGATTCGCGCCTCCGGCCGCGCCGAGGCCGAGGTCGCGACCCAGCTCGGCTTCGGCCGCACCTTCTTCGCCAACCTCTTCCAGGAGCCCAAGACCCGGGAGCCCATCAGCCTGCGGATGGAGGTCTTCCTGGCCACCGCCGAGGTTCTCGGAATCGATGCCGAGCTGGTCGTGAGGGCGGCCCGGCTACGCCTGGCGGAAGCTCGGCAGCCTGCACTCCAGGCCGGCCTCGACCCGCGGCTCGAGGAGCTGGCCGCGCGGGCGGAGAGCCTCACCCCCGAGGAGATGGCCGAGCTGGGCCAGGCGATGGTGCGCTACGTACGCCGGACCCTGGGCCGAAAGAAAGGCTCAGGAGACGCCGCCGGGGGGCGCAAGGTCCCGACGAAGTAGGGCCTGGGCGAAGGGGCTGTCGCCGATCGCCCTCTCGAGGCTGGCGCCCCGCACCTCGGCCACGGTCACTCCGGCCATCTCGGGCATCACCCGCGCAGCCAGGGCCAAGGCATCCTGCCGGCTGCCGAAGCTGGCCAGCAAGCTCGCGAGGTCGAGGCTCGCCAAACGATGCTCGACCCCCGCTCCCCTCTCCTCGAAGTGCCGAACGACCTCCGCCAGGGCCTGGCGGGCGAAGGCGTCCTCCCCTCGGTCGATGGCGAGCCGAGCCTCGAGCCAGAGGCGGAATGGCGCTGCGGCCTCGTGGACCTCCCCCTCCGCGGCCAGGATCTCCCGCAGGTCGGTCACCACGCCCGGCTGGCCGGTGTTGAGGGCGACGGTCGCCCCCCAGGCGATCACGGCGTGGCGCAAGGCGGGGTGAAGCTCCAGCTCGGGCCGGGCGAGTCGGCTGGCGCGAAAGGCCTCGGCGAGGGCAGCTCCCGGCCGCGACAGAGCCTGGGCGAGCAGGCTCGCCTGGAGATGGAAGACGAGGGCGTCCGCCGGCTCCCC
>JBIOYC010000202.1:0-8679 GCA_044869955.1 Thermoanaerobaculia bacterium
TGGGATCGCTCGAGAGCACCAGATGCAGCAGGTTCAACGGTTGCTCCGCGGCGAGCGGCAGCACCGCGCCCTCGTTCTTGACCACGGTGATGGCCGACCGGGCGATCGCCGCGGCCCTCTCCAGGTCCTCCGGGCGGCCCACCAGGGAGGGCGCCGCGGCGCGATCTACGAAGCGCTGCTCGGGCAAGCCGAGGCGAGCCTTGGCTTCGAGCAAGCGGCGCACGGACTCGTCCAGCCGGGCTTCCGTGAGCTTGCCCTCGCGCACGGCCCGCACCAGGGACTGCACCGCCACCCGGGGGTCCTGGGGCAGCAGCAGCACGTCCGCCCCGGCGAGCACGGCGCCCACGGTGGCCTCGCCGGTCCAGGCCGGGCGCATGCCGGCCATCTCCAGAGCGTCGGTGACGATCAGCCCGGTGAAGCCCATCTCCTCGCGCAGCAGCCGTCCGGCCAGCGCCGGCGACAGGGTGGCCGGCGTGCCCGCCGGTTCGAGGGCCGGCACGGCGATGTGACCGAGCATGACCGCGTCCACCCCCACCCCGATGGCCCGGCGAAAGGGCACCCAATCCACCGCGATCAGCCGCTCCCTCCCGGCCGCGAGCACCGGCAGGGCGAGGTGGCTGTCGGTCGCGGTGTCGCCGTGGCCGGGGAAGTGCTTGGCCGTGGTGAGCACTCCACCCTGGCGCGCACCGGCGATGAACGCGGCATTCATCCGCGCCACCAGTTCGGCGTCCTCGCCGTAGGAGCGGATGTTGATCACCGGATTGTCGGGGTTGGAGTTGACGTCCGCCACCGGCGCCAACGCCCAGCGGATGCCCAGGGCGCGGGCCTCGCGGGCGGTGATCTCACCGCTCGTGCGGGCAGCCTCGTCGGAGCGGGTCGCCCCCACGGCCATGGCGTAGGGCAGGGGCACGGTGCCCCTCTCGATGCGGAAGGCCAGGCTGCGCTCGAGGTCCGCGGCCACCAGCAGGGGCACGACGGCGGCGGCCTGGAGGTCGTTGGTCCAGCGCGGCAGCGTCTCGACCTCCGAGGCGAAGAGCACCACGCCACCTACACCCAGGTCCCGCACCCAGGAAAGCACCCGCTGGACCTCGGCCGAACGGCGGTTCTCGAAGCTGCCCGAGGCCCGCACCATCACCATCTGGGCCGCCTTCTGCTCGAGAGTCATGCCGGCCAGGGTGGCCTCGACCCAGCCGCGGGCCTGGTCGGAGAGGGGAGGTGGCGGAGCAGGTGTGATGGGCTCGGGGCCGGCCGGCGCCGGGGTCTGGCCGGTCGGCGCCGGCACACAGCCGATGAGGCAGCCCAGCAGGAAGAGGGTCAAGCCGACGAGCGCCCGTTTCATCAGCTGGAGAGGGTCCCCGAGTTGGGGGAGTCTACACGCTCGGGGCGCGCGAGGGCGTCGCGAAAAACAGCGTGTGGCGGCCGCCCGGGGCGCCGGAGCGCGACTCGACTCGCTCGCTGCGCACCTTGAAGCCGGCCTTGCGCAGCCGCTTCTCGAACTCCGGTGAGGGCTCGGCCGACCACACGCCGAGCAGCCCGCCAGGAGAGAGGCTGCGTTCGATCCGGGCCAGGCCCGCTGGGGAGTAGAGCTGCTCGTTGGCCGGCATGGTGAAGGCCCACGGACCATTGTCGACGTCCAGCAAGATGGCGTCGAAGCGCTCCGGCCCGCCGAGGAGGCTGGCGACGTCGGCGTTCACGGCGGTCACCCGGGGATCCTCGAGGGGCCGGCCGGCGAGCTCTCCGACCTCGCCGCGGTGGGCCTCGAGCAAGAAGGCGAAGAGCTCGCAGAGGACCAGGCTGGCACCGGCCGGCAGCGCATCGAGGGCCGCGCGCAAGGTGTAGCCGAAGCCCAGCCCGCCCACCAGCACGCGCGGCGACGAGCGCCCCGCGAGCGCCGATGCGGCCCGGCGCGCCAGCACCTGCTCGGAGCCGCGCTGGCGGCTGGCCATCAGGGTCAGGCCGTCGAGGCTCAGGAGGTACTCCCCATCCCGCCGCGACAGCACCAACGAGCAGCCGTCAGGAGCCTTCGCCCGGGCCAGGGTCTCGGTGGGTTTCACCCGGGGAGGGTACCACTGTCACTTGGCTCCGGCCTCCTACGCAGTCAGGATCTCCGCCACCCTTTCGGCAGTCAGCTCCTGGCCCGGCTGCGCTTCGCGAGCGCACTCGACGAGGGGTAGCTGGACCCGCCTGCCCATTGGCACCGGCGCGCTGGTCTCCTGGAGCAGGCCAATCCTCAGAAGGTCGGCGATGGAGTCCTTGAGTCGCCGGTTCTGTTCCACGGCGCGGATCTTGACCGCGCGCATGAGGTCGTCGGGTAGCTCGAGAGTGGCTTTCACGCGAGCCACCGTACCAGAAAGCTGCTTCCATGGGTCGCGGCTCAGATCCACCCCGCCTCCAGAGCCTTCTTCACCGCCTCGGACTTGGTGTGAACCTGGAGCTTCTCGTAGACGCTGCGGATGTGTTGGCGCACCGTGTTGATGCTGATGAAGAGGCGGTCGCCGGCGGCCTGGTAGCTGGCGCCGTCGGCGATCAGGGTGAGGAGGCGGGTCTCCTGGGAAGTGAGCGTGCTCTCCTGGCGCACCGGCGGCGGCGTCCGGCGAAACAGTGTGATCACCTTACGGGCGATCTCCGGAGACATCGGCGAGCCGCCGCCATGGGCCTCGCGGATCGCCTCGAGCAGACGGGCCGGTGGCGTTCGCTTCAATAGGTAGCCGACGGCGCCGTTGGTGAGGGCGGTGAAGATGTGGTCCTCCTCCTCGAAGACCGTGAGCATCAGGGGGATCGCCCCGGGCCAACGCTCGATGAGCGAACGCACTCCCTCCGAGCCGAGGGCCCCGGGCAGGTGGATGTCGAGCAGCAGGACGTCCGGAGCCTCGGCGCGGCGGGCCTCGAGCGCCTCCTCCACCGAGCCGAACGAGCCCACCAGGCGGAAGCCGAGGGAGCCGTCGATCAACATCCCGAGCCCCTCCCGGAAGCGGCGATCGTCCTCCACCAGGGCGACCTTGATCTCGGCGGGGTTGTCGGCTTCGGGTCTCATGGCGTCGTGCTCCTCCGACCCCGAGGTCTATCACCAGCCAGCCGGCCGACCCAGCGCATGGACATGCGTTTCGTCGCCAAGGGCATCTCCAGGCGCACCGTGGTCCCCGCCTTCGGCGCCGACTCGAAGGTCAGGCTGCCGCCCAGCAGCTGCGCGCGCAGGCCCATGCTACGCAGGCCCAGGCCGCCGCTCTGAGTAGCGTCCGGCCGCAGCAGGGCCCGGGGGAGGCCGACGCCGTCGTCCCTGATCTCGACGACCAGCCGGCCCCCTCCACTGTGGAACGAGACCGCCACCCGCGACGCCTGAGAGTGACGGGCGGCATTGTGCAGTGCCTCCTTGACCAGGAGAAAGAGCTCTCGGCGCTCGGCGGAAGAGACCTGGAGGTCGCGACCGGCCGCGGGCACGTCGAAGTCCAAGGCCACGCCCCGAGACTCGAGGGTGTCGGAGGCGAAGCGACGCAGTCGGGCCACCAGGCTGGGCAGGTCGTCCCGCCGGGGGTCGAGGGACCAGACGATGTCGCTCATCACCTCCGAAAGCTCCCGCGAGGTGCCACCGATCTCGGTGAGCAGGTTGCGGGCCTCCTCGCCACCTTCGCCAGCCAGCCGCAAGCGGGCGACCTCGGTGAGGATGCCGATGCGGGACAGGCTGCCACCGACCTCGTCGTGGAGGTCCGCGGCGATGCGACCGCGAAGCCGCTCGACAGCCGCTCGGCGGCGCTGGCGCTGGCGCCGAACCGCCCAGGTGACACCCGCCAGGGCGAGCCCGGCCACGGCCAGGAACCCATCACGTCGCCAGAACGGCGCCAGCACCGTGAAGCTCACGGTGGCCGGCTCGGTGCTGATCTCGCCGGAGCCGGCAACCGCCCTTACCTCGAAGCGATGCCCTCCCGGCGGCAGGCCGGCGAGCAGCACGCTCTGGCCGGGACCCGGGCTCGACCACTCCGGCGCCCCCGGCAACAACCGGGTCTGGTAGCGCAGGCTCGCCCCGGGCGCCAGGCTGACCCCCGTGAAGTCGATCTGCAGACGGTTGCTGCCGGGCGCGACCTCGAGATCCTCGAGCCGCGGGACGGAGCCGCCGTGCCGGGGAACCCCCGCCACGGTGACACCGGTCAGGAACACCGACGGCGCCCGTGGGCGGCGGGACGCTCCGACCTCCAGCCGAGACAAGCCCCACAGGGTACCCACCCACATCTGGCCCTGGCGATCGCGCAGGATCACGTCGACGTTGTTGTTGGCCAGGCCGTCGCTGGTGGTGAAGCTCTGGATGCGACCGGTCTCCGGGTCCAGGCGGTCGAGGCCACGGGCGCTGCCCAGGTAGATGTGACCTTCTGCGTCCTCTCCCAGGGCGCGCAGACTGTCTCGGGCCAAGCCCTCCGGCGCCTCGTAGGGCCGGAAACGCGGCGCCGGGCCGGCCGGATCCTCGATCAGCACGGCCCCGTTGCTGGCCGCCACCCAGATCCCACCTCGCCGATCTCGCAGCAGGTCGTGCACGAAGCCCGCCGGCAGCCCATCCTCGCCGGGCGGGAAGTACCGCACCTCGCCGCCCGGGCTGTGACGGCCGAGGCCGCCGTTGTAGAAGCCGACCCAGACGTTGCCGGCCTCGTCCTCCTCGAAGGAGCTCGGGGCGGTGGGCGGCACCGGCACCGGCAGGGTCTCGAAGCGCTCGCCGCCCTGGCGGAGGCGAGCCAGGGTGTGTTGGGTCTCGAGCAGGCTGGCCCAGAGATCCCCTCGGGAGTCCTCGAAGAGACGGAACAGGTTCGCCCCGGGCAAGCCTCGCTCCTCACCGATGACGAGCTCTGGGACGGCTCGGCCCAGCTCGCGGGCGGGACCGGAAGGAAAGCGCATCAGCCCCGCGGCCGTGGGCACCCACCATCGCCCCGAACGGTCTTGCAGCACCAGCTGGTTCCACCCCCAGCTCAGCTTCGGGGCCTTCGCCAGGGCGGGCGGGGTGACCTCCTCGAAGCCCCGCCCGCGGGCCACGTAGAGGTGTTGGCCTTCGTCGTCCCTGGCGACGACCACCAGGTCTCCGTCGCGGTCCACCAGCAGGGAGACGACTCGCTGCGCCCGCAACCCGTCGGTGGGGCCGAAGGTGAGGAAGCCGCTCGCCGCCAGGCGCTGGATGCCGTGGGTCTCGGTGCCCGTCCAGAGGTTGCCTGCGGAGTCCTCGAACAGGGCCGTGAGCTCGCCATCGGCCAGACCGTTCGCCGTCCCGGCCCTCCGCCAACCCCCTTCACCGAGGTAGAGCAGGGCGCTCTCGGAGAGGGCCCAGACCCCTCGCCGGGGACCGCAGCTGATGGCGACCATCCGGCTCCTCACCGCTCCGGCGAGCAGCGAAGGTTGAAAGGACACTTCCCCGGATCCCTCGGGCAGGCGCCATCCTGGGCCGGCGAGCTGGGCCAGGGGAGCGGCCCCCCGAGGCAGCGGCAGACGCACCGCGAGCACGCCCCGGTCGTGGGCGAGCCAGAGCCGGCCGGCCTCGTCGAGGCCGAGGCCACGGACCACGTCGAAGCCCTGCGCATCTGGCAGCACCGCGTGGCGGCTGACGCTGCCGTCGGAGCGCCGTTCCACCAGCCCCCGCCCCGTACCGAGCCACAGGCGTCCCTCCGGACCGGCCAGGAGAGCGTCCACGGCCTCGGGCTCTCGAACGGGGCCGAGGTCGGGCCGCGTGATCTGCCACTCCTGGCCCCGCCGGTCGACGGCCAGGAGGCCGGCGTTGGTGCCGACCCAGACCCGGCCTCCGGGCCCTTCGGCCAGGGCTCGGACGCCGTCCTCGGTCGGCGTGCCCAGGCGGAGGGCCTCGAACTGTGCTTCCCGCGGCAGCGGAGCCCGGCGCCAGCGGGCCAGCCCGCGGCTGGTCCCGGCCCACAGCGTGCCGTCGCGGGTGATCAGGAGGGCGTTGACCGAAGGATGCGGCAGACCGTCCAGGGTGCCGTAGCGGGTGAACCTGGCGCCGTCGAAACGGGAAAGGCCGGTGGCGGTGCCGACCCAGAGAAAGCCCTCGGGATCCTCGATCACCGCCTGGACCAGATCGCCGGCGAGGCCCTCCGCCGAGCCGTAGAAGCGCAGAGGCAGACGCTCCGCGCGCACGGCCGGGCCGAGCAAGGCCATGGTGACGAGCGAGCTCACCAGGAGCGGTCGAGGTGGGGGTAGGAGAGTCACGGCGAACGGCACGCAGGTGCTGGGTTGGCCAGGATGCTAGATCAAAGCCCGCGGAATCACCGAAAAAAACGCATGTCCATGCGCTTTTGGAGGCCCCGGTGCGATCGCTACTCTGTCTCCCGTCGAAAGCGCGATCCCAACCACCAACCCAAGCAACAGGAGATCGATCATGAACCGCACCGCGACCTTCGCCACCACCGCCCTGCTCGCCCTCGGCCTCACCCTGTCCACCTCCGCCCAGGCGGCCTCGCCCGAGGCCGCGGCCCTGGCTGCCAAGGGCCAGGCCCAGCTCGAGGCTCAGGTCACCGCCGTGGTCGAGGCCTTCCACGCGGCTTCGACGGCAGGCGACATCGACGCCATCGAGAGCTTCATCTCGAGCTCGGACGACGTCTTCTTCATGGGCTCGGACGCCACCGAGATCTTCATCGGCCACGACGCCATCGTGCAGTGGTGGGCGGACCTCTTCGCCTTCTTCGCCGGCTACGGCTATACCGGGCTGGAGGTCGTCTCGGACGGCAGCCTGATCCAGGTGAACCGCGCCGGGGGCGTGGTGCTGGCGGCGGACGAAGCCCTCTGGCGCTTCAACAACGGCGACCTGGCCTTCCGCCTGACCCTGGTGCTGCGCAAGGAAGGCGGCCAGTGGAAGATCCTCCACGGCCACTTCTCGAACCCCCTGCCCAACGACTCCCTGCCCCTCTGATCCGCCAGCCGCGCACGGCGCACCACTCGCCGGGGCTCCCATGAGGGAGCCCCGGCTTGGCTTTGAGCGGTCTTGGGGGGAAACGGACGTACTTCAGCCAGACCGCCCCGACGACGGTCGGCGATGGTGTCCTCGAGCGTCCGGTTCTGCTCCAGGGCAGCGAGGACACGCCGTAATGCGTACCGTAAGGGCCATCTTTCATAGTTCCTACAATGATAACTACTCTTTGGTCTATTTATACATGCAAACCATACTCGTTGCGGACGACCATCCCCTGATCCTCGAGGGGCTGCGCAAGCTTCTCGAGCCGGATTTCCTGGTGATCGCAGCGGTCCAGGACGGTTGCGCTCTGGTCGAGGCCGCCGAGCGTTGTCGACCCGACTTGGTGATCACCGACCTTTCGATGCCCGGGATCGACGGCATCGAGGCGGCCCGGCGGCTCCGGCAGGTGGCTCCCGAGGTCCGTGTCCTGGTCTTGAGCGTCCACACCGAGCCGTCCTGGGTGCGGGCGACGTTCGAGGCCGGCGCTTGGGGATACCTGACGAAGTCCTCCGCTCCCGACGAGATCGAGCTCGCCGTCCGGGCCGTGCTGGCGGGCCGCTTCTACGTTTGCCCGGCGGTGACCCGAGCGGCTCTCGCCCCTCTGGCACAGGCTCGGAGTGAAGACCGCAAGCCCTCCGAGAGGCCCTCGCTCCAGGCCGAGGCCCTGACTCCTCGTGAGTGCGCCACCGTCCATCTGTTGGCCAATGGACTGTGCAACAAGGAGATCGCCCGTCGGCTCGGGGTCTCGGTGACCACGGTGCGGACCCACCTCCACAACGTCTACGAAAAGCTGGGGATGGCCAGCCGGGTGCAGCTGGCGCTCTTCGCCGCGCAGCCCGCCGGCGCCGACGCGTGAAGGCGCAGCGGGAGCCCACAGCAGGCCACTCGGAACCGAGTTGGGGGGCAGCCCGCCGGGTCGGGGCGGCCGAGGCGGCGCGCCGCTGGATCGCCCGCGAGATCCACGACGACTTCAGCCAGCGCCTGGCGGGGCTCGCCCTCGCCCTGCGGGTGGTGCGCAAGAGGCTGCCGGACGACGACCCCAACCGCCTCGAGCTCGACGCCATCGCTGGCGGAGTGGCGGAGCTGGGCGAGGATCTGCGCCGCCTCAGCCACGACCTCCATCTCGCCGCCCTGGAGCGCAGCGGCCTGGTCGAAGCGCTGCGGGATCATTGCGCCGAGGTCGAGCGGCGTTCCGGGCTGGTGGTCGGGCTCAGCCTCCACGACGCCGACGGCCCCTGGCCGCCGGAGATCGCCCTCGGCCTCTACCGAGTGGCGCAGGAAGCCCTGGCGAACGTGGTGCGCCACGCCGGCGCGCGGCGAGCCCAGGTGACGTTGCGGAGCGCGGCCGGAGAGGCCCGGCTGACCATCGCAGACGACGGCGGCGGCTTCGACGTCGAGCTGGCGCTGCGGGGAGCGGGCCTGGGTCTCGCGAGCATCGACGAGCGCGCACGGCTCCTCGGCGGCCAGGTCCGGATTGCCTCGGCCCCCGGCTCGGGCACCGAGGTCGAGGTCCGAGTGCCGCGGCCCGGGCGGGAAAGCGCGCTCGCTCGGCTCGGCCGGCTGGTCCGCCAGCACCGGGGCTTCGTAACCGCAGCGGCGCTGGTGATGCTGGCGCTGGCCGCAGGCCTCGCCGCCATCACGATTCAGGCGCGCGGCACGGGCTCCTCGCCGAAGATCAAATGAGTCCCGGAGCTGCTCCCCGAGAAGCCACGGGCGAGCAGGGAGGCGGGCGAACCGCCGAACAG
>JBIOYC010000203.1:0-6300 GCA_044869955.1 Thermoanaerobaculia bacterium
GGCTTGAGCACGAGCCTGCAGGTGCTGCCGGACGCGCAGGACCCTAAGCTGCTGGCGCGCCTCACGATCGAGGGCTCGGTCGTCGAGGGAGGACCCGAAGCGGCGCTGTTCCCATTCCTGGAGCGGCGCCGTACCTGGCGCAAGCGCTTCGCCCCGCAGGCGGTCCCGCACACCGTGGCCGAGAAGCTCCGCGCTGCCGCCGCCGAGGAGGGCGCCTGGCTCGCCCCCCTCTCCACGGCAGAGGCTCGTGGCGCGGCGGCCGCCCTGGTGGCGGAGGGGGACCGGCGGCAGTGGAGCCAGCCTGGCTGGCGCCGCGAGCTCGCGGCGTGGATGCACCCTCGCCGGCGGGGTGATGGGCTGACGGTGCCTGGCTTGGTGGCGCCGGTGGCCCGCTGGGTAGTCCGGACGTTCGACATGGGGGACGGGGTGGGTGCGAAGGATCAGAAGGCGGCCGAGGAGTCACCCCTGCTCGCCGTGCTGGGCACCGACGGGGACAAGCCGCGCGACTGGCTCGCCGCCGGCCAGGCCCTCGAGCGCCTGCTGCTCACGGCCTGCCGGGAGGGCTTGCAGGCTTCCTTCCTCAACCAGCCGATCCAGGTGGCGGACCTGCGCCCGCGGCTCCAGGGTTTGCTCGGCTCGGATTGCTTCCCGCAGCTACTCCTGCGCCTCGGCTACCCCACCGGCGAGATCCCGGCCTCACCTCGCCGAGGAGTGGCGGAGGTGCTCGCCCCCTACGGACAGAAGGCGTAGGGCGGCGGGCCGTTGGGCCCGAGGGAGCGGTTCTGGAGCTGGAGGCGGTAGTAGCCGAGGCGGTAGCCGGTGTCCACGTAGCCCGGGTCCGTGGGCATGACGTAGCGCCAGTAGAGGGACGCCTCCGACGGAGTGAGGGTGGCGTGGGGGTCGCCTTGGGCACCCTTCCAGGTGGCCTGCGAGACCGGGGTGATGAACAGGGAGGGGTCGATCACCATCTCCTCCTTGCGCCAGAAGCCCCGGCGGACGCACAGCGTGGGCGCCACGTGCCAGCCCCAGCTCACGAAGCAGCCGGGGTGGTTGCGGGTGGGAGTGTGCAGGTTGCCGTCGATCCACACCTTCTTCGGCCAGGCGCCATCGGCCTGCATCAGGCGGCACATCTCGTGCGCCCGGGCCCAGCAGCCGTCATCCGGGTAGAGAAAGGGGATGCACGGCGGTGGCACGGTCAGCGGGTCGCAGGTCTGCGCGCTCGCCAGGTCGAAAAGCTGCTGCGCCCGGCTGGGGGACACACAGCAGCGCCGAAAGAGACAGAGGATCCAGCACCACAGCCGGCGCCACCAGCGCGGCTTCAGCTCCTCCTGGACTTGCCCGGGGCGAAAGGGCTCGTGCGGCCAGGGGCGGACGTCGAGGAGGTCGTGGGTGTCCGTCTCGGTCACCGCCAGCCAGGAGCGCTTCTCGACCGCGGTGCGCAGGACCGCGAGCAGCTCGCGGAAATCCCCCCGGTCGGGCGGCAGGCGATGGCGGGCGTGGGAGGCCTCGAGCTCGAGGTTGACGCCATGCTCGCCGGTCTCCACCAGCCTGGTCACCCGGGTCACCAGCGGGATCAGCAGGCGGGTGATCCCTCGCGTCTCCGGCTGAACCTCCAGGTAGACCGGGGTGCGCAGGCGGCGCAAGCCTTCGAGGATCTCCAGCCGGCCGGCCGCGCCCTCGCCGGGGAAGAGTCGAGCGGCCCGCTCCCCCTCGAGCTCGATGGCGACGCCGTCCGGGCTCTGCCGCAGCAGCTCGGCGGCGCTCACCTTCTCGAGCGGCGGTTCGATCCGGGCGACGAGGGCCACGATGGCATTGGGATCTGGCATGAGGTGCCTCCTGACCTACTGGCGCGCCGGGGTCGGGCTCGTTACCGACTGGCCTACGGGCACGAGGCGGTGGGTGCAGCCGTCTTCTCCGCTCACCGGCTGGAAGCCGAGCCGCTCGTAGAGCCGCGACGCCTGCGGCCCGCTGGTGCGCAGGCGGAGAAGATCGAAGGAGCCCGCGGCGGCGGAGATCACCGCCCTCGTGAGCCGGGCGCCGATGCCGTGGCCACGGGATTCGGGAAGGACGTAGAGGTTGCGCAGGCGGCCGATGCCGGGCCGGTCCGTGTACGGGTCGCGCATCAGGCCGCAGATGCCCACGAGGCGACCCTCGAGGGCGGCGCCGAACAGGGCCTCCCCGGGACCGGCGAAACGGTTGGCACCGCTCGCCCACTCGTCGGCCACCCGACGGACGAAGCGGAAGCCCTCGGCCTCGGAGGCTTCGAGCAGGGCAACGAGCTCCGTGGCGCTCAGCTCCTCGAGCTGCGTGATCGTCAGGCTCATCCTCGCCGCGAAGCCTACCTCCTCACTCACATCGCAGCGCCACCATCGGGTCGACACGCGCGGCGCGGCGGGCGGGGAGGTAGGCGGCGCCGAGGGCCACGGCGGCGAGCAGGAGCACCGCAGCGCTGAAAGCCAGTGGATCGGTGGGGCTGACCTCGAAGAGCAGCGAGCGCAGGGAGCGGGTGGCCAGCAGCGCTCCCGCCACGCCCAGCACCACGCCGCCGGCCACCAGGGCCATGGCCTCGCCGACGACCTGCCGCACTACTTTGCCGCCGCTGGCGCCGAGCGCCATGCGCAGGCCCACCTCGTGGGTGCGCTGGGCCACGGCGTAGGACATCAGCCCGAAGATGCCGAGCGCCGCCAGCACCAGCGCGGCCAGGGAGAAGCTGCCCAGCAGCACGGTAGGGAAGCGGTGGGGGGCGATCGACTCGGCGAGGACCTGCTCCATGGTCCGCGGCCGGTAGATCGGCAGGTCGCGGTCGAAGCCGCGGATGGCCCCTTCCACGGCGGCGAGGGCGTGGGCGGGCCCCTGGCGTGTGCGAGCCACCAGGAAGAGCCCGGTCACCGGATTCTGGGCGAGCGGCAGATAGACCTGCGGGGGCGTCGGGGCCTCGACCCCCTCGAGCTTGGCGTCCGCCACCACGCCGACCACCTCCCACCAGGGCGTCGTCCACTCCGGCCAGCCCTGCTTCAGCCGCTGGCCGATGGACTTCTCGCCGGGCCAGTAGAGCTTGGCCAGGGTCTCGTTGACCAGGGCCACTCGGTTCGCGGCCCGGTTGTCGCTCTCGGTGAGCAGCCGGCCCTCGAGCAGGCGGACGTCCAAGGTCTCGAAGTAGCCCGGGGAGGCGGGCGTGAAGGCGGAGCTGGGCAGATCGGCCCGGGCGGGCAAAGGCTGGCCTTCGATGACGAAGACCGAGCCCCAGTTGGAGCCGTCGAGAGGGAGGGACAAAGTGAGCCCGGCGGACTCCACCTCGGGCAGAGCCTCTACCCGCTCGATGAGCTCGCGGTAGGCCACGACTCGGCTTTCGCCCTCGTAGCGCTCTCCCACCAGCTCGAAGCTCAGGGTCAGGAGGCGGTCGGTGGACACGCCGGGGTCCACCCGCACCAGCTGCATCACCGTGCGCATCATCAGGCCGGCGGTGGTTAGCAGCACGATGGCGAGCGCGACCTCCCCGACCAGCAGGATCCGGCGCGACCGGCTCCGCGAGCCGGCCTGGTTGCCGGTCGAGCGCGCCGTGGCGCGCGCGGTGCCGGCCAGCCCGGACCGCGAGGTCTGGAGGGCTGGCAGCAGGCCGAACAGCAACCCCGTGCCCACCGTCACCGCGAGGGCGAAGAGCAGCACCTGCGGATGGAGGTGGGCGTTGGCGAGAAGGGGAGTGTTACCCGGCAGGGCATCGACCAGCAGGGGCAGGACCTGGCGGGCCAAGAGCGCTCCCAGGGCGCCCCCGGCGAGGGCCAGCAGCAGGCTCTCGGTGAGCAGCTGGCGGGCCACCCGTCGGCGGCTGGCGCCCAGGGCCACGCGCACGGCCACCTCGGCGCCGCGCGTCGCGCCCCGGGCCAGAAGTAGATTGGCCAGGTTGACGCAGGCGATCAGCAGCACACAGGCCACGGCTCCCATCAGCACCACCAGGGCGGTGCGCACGTCCGCCACCAGGGATTCGCGGAGCCCGAGCACCTGGGCGCCGTTACCGCTGTTGGTGTCCGGATGCTCCTGGCTGAGGGTGGAGGCCAGGGCCACCACTTCGACCCGGGCCTGGTCGAGCGTCACGCCGTCGCCCAGCCTGGCCATCGCCACCAGGCCCCGGTGGTTGCCGCGGTCCAGATCACCCGGTGACCGGGTCAGGGCCAAAGGCACCATCAGCTCGCTCGGCCCCGGGTAGCGAAAGCTCGGCGGCAGCACGCCGACCACGGTGAACGGACGGCCGTCGAGCATCAGGGTCTTGCCCACGGCGGCCTCGTCGCCGCCGAAGCGCCGGTGCCAGAGGGCGTCGCCGATCACCGCCACGGGGGCGCCGCCCTCGACGTCGTCCGCGGCGGTCAGCAGGCGGCCCAGCTGGGGCCGTGTGCCGAGCAGCTCGAAGAACGTGCCACCCACCGCGCGGCCTTCCAGACGCTCCGCCACCTCGCCGCCCGTGGCGTTGAAGCGCACCTGGCGGTAGGCCGCCATCTGGCTGAAGGAGCGAGTGCGCCGCTGCCAATCCTGGTAGTTCGGCCAGGCCACCGACATACTGTTTCCGCTGGGGCTGAGCTCGCGCATCAGCACCAGGCGGTCGGCGTCGTGGAAGGGCAGCGGGGCCAGCAGCAGGGCGTGGACCACGGAGAAGATCGCCGTGGTGGCGCCGATGCCAAGCGCCAGGGTGGCGAGCATCACCGCGGCCAGCCCGGGCTTCTTGCCCAGCATGCGCAGGGCGTAGCGAGCGTCCTGGAGCAGGTCCGCCCCCCAGGTGCCGCGCGAGGAGCCAGGCACCGGGGCGCCGCGAAAGGGCTCGGGCGGGGCCGGCAGGCAGCTCGCCACGGGGCGCTCCGCGCGGCGGATCTCTGCGGCCAGAGCCTGCCAGTCACCCACCTCGCGCTCGGCGGCCACCAGGGCCTCGGGCTCGGAGGCCCCGGCGGCCAGAGCGGCGCGCCAGGTCTGCTCGAGCTGGAGGGCCAGCTCTTCGGCGATCTCCAGCTCGCGCTCGGGCGCCAGACCGAGGGGCGGCAGGTGCTCGCGGACGAAGCGGGACCAGTCCGGAGCGGGGGCGGCACCAGGGGTGTCGAGGCTCTGACGCATGTCACTTCCTCCTACGCATGGCGGATCTGGGCCACGAGATCGAGGGCGCGGAACAGCTCCCGCCAGCTCCTGCGCTGGGCGGCGAGCGCCTCGCGGCCGGCCGGCTCGAGCCGATAGAAGCGGCGACGACGCTCTCCCGCCTTCTCCACCCAACGGCCCTCGACCAGGCCGCGGCGCTCGAGACGATAGAGCAGTGGGTAGAGCGAGGCGGTGTGGATCTGGATCAGGCCCTGGGAGCGCTCGGAGATCAGGGTGGCGATCTCGTAGCCGTGGCGCTCCCGCTCCTCCAAGAGGGCCAGCACCAGCATCTCGGCGCTGCCCTTCTGGATCTGGCGCATCCGGTCGGGTTCTGGGACCATAGGTGGCAATGATACAGGTGGAAGACGCAGGGCGCCAGTCGGCTCTCAGGTCGTGGGCGGCTCACGACGGGCTCCGCCGCGCGAGCGCGCCTTGCGAGAGGGCTTCGTCGTCGCCCCCGTGACCAAGGCCGCCGACGGCAACCAGCGCGTGGCGGTCGAGCTGCGGCCGCGGTGAGATGAAGGGGCGACGCGAAGGCAGGCTCTGCTACATTTGCAGAACCTCGGACTTTGGAGTGCGGCGACGTGTCGCCGCTTTTTCAGGAAACCGGCCCAGGCGACCATGCCGACCCCATGGCCCCACGCTCCCCCGCACTGGCTCTTCGAGCCGGGGATCTACATAGTGACGGCTGCCACCTACCGCAAGCTCCCCCTCCTCTCCACCCCGGAACACCTCGATCTCATGCGGGACCGGCTCTTCGAGTTGGCGAACGAATTCGGCTGGCAGCTCGAAGCCTGGGCGATCCTGGCGAACCACTATCACTTCGTGGCTCGCTCGCCCGAGGATCCCGAGACCCTTCGCCGCCTGATTGCGAAGCTCCACATGACGACAGCGAAGGCTCTCAATCGCCTCGACCGAACCCCTGGCCGCAAGGTGTGGTTTCAGTACTGGGAAAGCCAGCTGACCTACCAGCGCTCCTACTTCGCGAGGCTGGCCTACGTCCACGCCAACCCGGTGAAGCACGGTCTCGTCCGCAAAGCCACGGACTATCCCTGGTGCTCGGCGGCCTGGTTCGTGGAGCAGGCGCCGCTCAGCTTCGTGAAGACCTTGCGGGGTATCAAGACAGATCGAGTTAAAGTGATCGATGACTTCTGAGCCCTTTGGAGTGGGGGGGGGGGGGGGGGG
>JBIOYC010000204.1:0-4171 GCA_044869955.1 Thermoanaerobaculia bacterium
ACCCAGCATTTCCGGCCTGGCCAGAACTGCTTGCGGGTGCGGCTCACCAACAAGTGGCCCAATGGAGCCGGTATCGGCTTGCTCGGCTCGATCACCGGCGCCGACGCAGCCTGCCCGACCGGCATCGTGGCCGACACCCAGGCCCTCCCCGAGTAGTGCTCGCACGGCCGGGTCCCCCCGCGGGGCCCGGTCGCCTCAATTCTCCTGCCGCTCGAAGCGCCCGGCCTCGAGGTGCCGGCGGAGCAACCCGGTCATTGCCTCGAGGCCCACCGGCTTGCTGTAGAGGAAGCCCTGGACGGTGTCGCAGCGCATCAGGCGCAGCAGCTTCGCCTGCTCCTCCGAGTCCACGCCTTCTCCCACGATGCCGAGGCCGAGGGCATGGCCCAGCGAGATCACCGTCTGCACGATGGCCATGCTGTCGGGGTCGTCCACCATGGCGACGATGAAGGAGCGGTGGATCTTCAGGGTGTCGATCGGCAGCTTGGCGAGGTAGCGCAGCGAGGAGTAGCCGGTGCCGAAGTCGTCGATCGCGATCGAGATGCCCATGTCGCGGATCCGCCGCAGGGTTTCACTGCCGCGCTCGAAGTCGCTCATGATCAGGCTCTCGGTGATCTCGAGCTCGAGGGCCCCGGCCGCCGCACCGCTGGCCGAGACCACGCGCCTCAGCCGGTCCAGGAAGTCCGGCCTCTGCAGCTGGAGGGCGGAGACGTTGACCGCCACCGGCGGCGGCCGGAGACCCTCGGCCTGCCACCCGCGGGTGTCGGCGAGGGCCTTCGCCAGTCCCCACTGGCCCACCTCGAGGATCAGCCCGGTCTCCTCGAGCATCGGGATGAACTCCACGGGCGCCACCAGCCCCCGCTCGGGATCGTTCCAGCGCATCAGGGCTTCCAGACCCGCGAGCCGGCCGCTCTGGGTGTCCAGCTTGGGTTGGTAGTGGAAGAGGAACTGCTCCTGCGCCGCCGCTCGCCGCAGCTTGCTCTCCAGGGTGAGCCGCTGGGCGGCGCGAGCCGTGATCTCGCGCTCGTAGAAGACGAAGCGCTCGCCGGTGGTCTGCGCCTTCTTCAGCGAGGCCTCGGCGTTCTTGAGCAGGCATTCGGCGTCCTCGCCGTCTGCGGGGTGGAGGGCGATGCCCGCCCGAGCCGAAATCGAGATCTCGTGGCCCTGCACCAGAAAGGGCACTTCGAGGGCAGCGAAGAGCCTCTTGTGGAGGACCGTGGCGGCATAGGTCGGCTGGCGCAGGTGGGGCACCGCCACGGCGAAGGTGTCGGCGCCGATCCGCGCCAGGCTGTAGGGCTCGCGCAGGGCGGCCGCGAAGGCCTGGCCGACGGCGCTCAGCACGGCGTCGCCGACGTGCCGGCCGAGAGTGTCGTTGATCTGGGTGAAGCGGTCGAGATCGACCAGGATCACCGCCACGATGCCGGTGCCAGGCAGGGCACCATGGAGGAACTGGGTCAGCCGGTCGTGGAAGAGGGTGGCGTTGGGCAAGCCGGTCACCGGGTCGTAGAGAGAGCGGTAGGCCAGCTCCTCCTCTTTGCTCAGGTACTGGAGACCGAACGAGATGTCCCCGGCCAGCTCGGCGAGCAGCTTGAGCTCCTCCCCGTCGAAGAAGCCGACCTGGTTGGAGTAGAGCACCAGCACGCCCACGGACCGGCCCTCGACCAACAAGGGAAAGGCCGCCAGGGAGCGGTAGCCCTTGGCCAGCAGATCGTCCCTCTGGCCGGTCAAGGCTGGCTCGGAGGCGAGGTCGCTGAGCACCACAGGAGAGCACTCCCGCACCGCGCGCGAGGCCGGCCGATCGCGCTCCGGCGCATCCTCCTCGGCCGAGAAGCGGACCCGTTCGACGTAACCCGTGGCGTCGCCAGCCCAGGCGACCACCTGGCCCTGCCGGGCCTCGGGGTCGAGCACGCCGATCCAGGCCATCTGGAACGCACCCTCGCTGACCGCGGTCCGACAGGCCTCCTCGAAGAGGGCCTGGCGGTCGCGCGCCCGCACGATGGCCATGTTGATGCCCGAGAGCACGGCGTAGAGGCGGGTCAGGCGGGCGATCCGATCCTGCTGCTCCTTGCGCTCCGAGATGTCCCGGATGAAGCCGGCGAAGACGGGCTCACCCGCGAGCACAACGTGGCTGAAAGCGACCTCGACCGGCAGCTCGCGACCGTCGCGATGGCGGCCGACGGTCTCGAAGCCGCGCCAGTCGAGGGTCTTCACACCGCTCTCGACAAAGCGCGAGACCCCGAAGCGGTGCGCTCCCCGCAGCTCCTCCGCCTGGAGAATCGACAGGTCCTGCCCGATCAGATCGGCGGGCAGGTAGCCGAAAACGTCCGCCACCGCCGGATTGGCGTACTGGATCCGGCTCTTCGCGTCCATCAGGATGACCGCGTCGGTGGTGGTTTGCCAGAGCAAGCGGTAGCGCTCCTCGCTCTCGGCGAGCGCTGCGGACTGTCGCCGCGCCTCCTCGATGAGGACGAGGCTCTCCCAGATCGGTGCCAGCTGGGCCGCGAGGGTCATGGCGAACTGGACGTCGTCGTCGCTGAACTCGTCGGCGCCCCGCTTGTCCGCGACGTAGAGCCAGCCGCACGGCCGCCGGCTCGACGTCACCGGCACGGCGAGGAGGCTGCGGATCGGCGGGTGGCCCGCGGGCAAGCCCAGGACGGTGGGGTCCGCGGGAAGGTCACGACGGCGCTCGGGCCTGACCTCGGCCAGGACCTCCCCGAGGACCCCCGCGGTCGGATCGAGGCTGGCGAGGACGGCCGCCTCCTCCTCGCCGGTCATGCCGTGCGCGGCGAAGCACCAGTGCATCCCCTGCGCGCCGTCGACCCCGACCACCGCATACCTCGCTCTCATGATGTCCTGGGCGGCCCGGACGAAGAGCTGGAGGAGCCTCCCGGACTCGCGCTCGGAGGGCAGGAGGAGCCCAAGCTCGACCAGGGCGGCGAGCCGGAGGCTGAGCCCCTCGACGATGGTGGAAGGCGGCGCCGGCCCCTTCGAGCCCTGCTGCCCCAGCCCGCTCTCGCCGGCCGGCAGGAGACCCTCGTCGAGGGCCCTGCGCAACCGATGTTGTAGCTCCGCGAGCTCGCGGAGACTGGCGGGGAGCTCACCGCCGACGAGGCCCAGGTGGCCGGCCGCGTCCCTGACGGGTAGCTCCGTGTTGGCGCTCGCGCCGAGCTGCGCCGCCACGGCATCGAGGATGGCCTGCGGCTCGGCGGGCTTGGCGAGAACCGTCGAAACGCCGCAGGACTGCGCCAGCACCCGCGCCTCCCCCAGCCAGTAGGTGGCGGTGTAGAACAAGGTCGGCACCGTGGCGAGCTCTGGATCGTCGCGCATCCGGTTGACCAGCTCCACGCCGTCCATGACCGGCATCAGCACGTCCGAGATGACCAGATCGGGGCGCTGCGACCGTGCTGCCGCCAAGGCCTCGGCGCCGTTGGCCGCCTGCAGCACCGAATACCCGGCGTAGGCGAGCAGGGTGGCGAGGAAGTCCCGGTTGATCGCCCGGTCATCGACGATCAGGATCGCCGCCATGGTGACTCTCTCCGTGATCCATCAGGCAGCTGGCGATCTCCGCCAGCAGCCGCTGCGGCTCGATCGGCCGCAGCAGGAAGCGCGAGACGCCCAGGGATAGAGCCTTCTCCCGTTCCATCTCTCCCCACACCGACGAGCTGATGAAAAGGACCGGGATGACGGCGAGCCGCGGATGCGCCTTGACCCGACGGACCAGGTGGAAACCATCCTCCCCGGGCATGCGCAGGTCGGACAGGATCAAGTCGGGCACGGACTGGCTGGCCAGCGCCATGGCTTCTCCCACGCTCCTCGCCAGCACCACCCGGTAGCCGCAGGGCTCCAGGGTGTCGCGAATCAGCTCCCGGTTGACCAGTGAGTCATCGACCACCAGGATCGTGCCGAGCCAGGGCGAGGGCCGGCCGGCGCCGCTCCCGCTCGCGCCGGTTCGCTGCTCCGGCGCCTCGCCTCGCTGCTCGGCTTGCAGGTAGAGCTCCACCTCGGAGACGAAGGCCTCCGGATCGATCGGCTTCGCGATGTAGCCGTCGAAGCCCGCCGCGAGGCCCCGTTCCCGATCCCCCACCATGGCGAGAGCCGAGACGGCGATCAGCGGCAGCCGCCGCAACGCCGGATCACTCTTCAGCCGCCGTGCGACCTCGTAGCCGTCCACCTT
>JBIOYC010000205.1:0-10787 GCA_044869955.1 Thermoanaerobaculia bacterium
CCCTGCTGGCGGCTCTGGAGCAGTACCGGTAGCTCACCAGGCTCCGCTCGCGCGAGGGATTTCAATCCCTCGCGACCCGCCCCAGCTGCCGCTCCAGGAACGTCCGCTCCGTCTCGTGTGTCGCCAGCTCCAGGGCCTCGCGGTAGGCAGCGCGGGCTTCCTCCGCTCGCCCGAGCCGGGCGAGGAGGTCGGCCCGGGCGGCGGGGAGGAGGTGGTAGCCGGCGAGCTGGCCCGAGGTGGTGAGGTCGTCGAGGATTGCGAGCGCGGCTGCCGGTCCCTCGACCATCGCCACCGCCACGGCCCGGTTCAGCTCCACGACCGGTGAGGGGTGACGTTCCCGCAGCAGGTCGTAGAGGGCGAGGATCTGCGGCCAGTCGGTTTCGGCGGCCGTGGCGGCCTCGGCGTGGAGGGCGGCAATGGCAGCCTCGAGGCCGAAGCGGCTGGCCCCGGCCCGGGGCAGGGCACGGCCCACCCGGGCCAGTCCCTCTTCGATCCGCCCGCGGTGCCAGCGGGCGCGGTCCTGCTCGTCGAGGCGCACCAGGCCGCCGTCCGGTCCCAGCCGGGCCGGGCGCCGGGCGTCGTGGAGCAACATCAGGGCGAGCAGGGCCTCGACGTCCGGGTGCCCGGGCAGCAGCTCGGAGAGCAGGCGGGTGAGACGGATCGCCTCCTCGACCAGATCGGCGCGCAGGTAGCTCGGCCCGGCGGTGGCGGCGTAGCCCTCGTTGAAGATCAGGTAGATGACGGCGAGCACCGCGCCGAGCCGTTCGGGCAGCTCGGCCTCGCCCGGCAGGCGGTAGGGGATTCCGGCGTCGCGGATCTTCTTCTTGGCCCGCACCAGCCGCTGGGCGAGGGTCGGGACGGGCACCAGGAAGGCGCGGGCGATCTCCTCGGTGCCCAGGCCGCAAAGGGTGCGCAGGGTCAAGGCCACCTGGGCCTCGGCGGCGAGGGCCGGGTGGCAGCAGGTGAAGATCAGGCGCAGGCGATCGTCCTCGATCGGCGGCCGGTCCGCGGGCTCTGCCGGTAGCTCGACCTGGCGATGCTCGGCGGCGATGCGTCCCTCGTGCTCGTCCCACCAGGTCCGCCGGCGCAGCCGGTCGAGGGCCCGGTTGCGACCCGTGGCCACCAGCCAGGCGGAGGGGTTGTCCGGTAGGCCGGCGGCGCCCCAGCGCTCGACAGCGGTCAGAAAGGCCTCTTGCAGCGCCTCCTCGGCGAGGTCGAAGTCGCCGAGGAGGCGGATCAGGGTGGCCAGGGCCTTGGGCCTCTCGTCGCGGAAGATCCGCTCGAGGGGATCCGGGGTCATCCCGGGATCTCGAGGATCGGCCTCACCTCGATCACCGCCACGCCGTGTCGGGCGGAGGGGATTTCGGCGGCGAAGGAGAGCGCCTGATCGAGATCCGCCGCTTCCACCAGGTAGTAGCCGCCCAGCTGCTCGCGGGTCTCGGCGTAGGGGCCATCGGTGGTCAGCGTCTTGCCGGCTTCCACCCGCACCACCGTGGCGGTCGAGCTGGGCTGGAGGGGGTTGCCGCCCAGGTAGCTCCCGCCGGCCTTGAGCTTCGCGGTGAAGGCCATGTACTCGCCGAAGATCTCGCCCTGTTGGGCCTCGCTCATCCCGGCCCACTCGGCTTCCCGCTCGTAGATCATCAAGAGGTAACGCATCGCCCGATCTCCTTTGTCGTTGGGTTCAGCCTATCGACGAACGGGCCGACTCCCAATCGACAGGAGAGCGTACGGCCGTGCGCCCTCCCTCAGACCGCCGAGCGCCGCCAGGTGGTGAGCAGGGGCAGGGCGGCCACGGCCAGCAGGCCGAGGCCGAAGGCCATCTGTATCGGGGAGGGGGATCCGAGGGCGTTGGCGCCCGGCTGGGCCAGGTCGACGATCACCTGGCGCAGGACGGCGGCGAGGATTACGGCTGCCGCCACGCCGGCCACCCGCGGCCACCATTCGAGAGGCCGCAGCCCGCGCTCGGCCTCGGTGCGACGGGCCGCGAGCCGGGCGCGCAGCAGCACGATGTGGGGGGAGGGTAGCTCCGCCTGCCGGGCGAGGGCTCGGGCGGTGTCCTTGAAAGCCTGGTCTACGGCGACCAGGGCGGCGCAGTCCGGGCAGGCTTCGAGGTGTCGGGCGTACGCCTCGGGGAGGGTGCCGGAGCGCGCCGCGGCGAGGAGCTCGTTCTCGGTGGGGCAGTCGTGGGGGGCCATCAGTTCGGGCTCCTTTCGGGCTCACGGTCGAGCAGGGCGGCGAGGCGGCGCCGGGCGCGGAAGAGCAGCACGCGGACGCTGGTGGCCCTCTTGCCCAGGGCCTCGCCGATCTCCCGGTGGTCCATCTCCTCGACGTGGGCCAGCCAGAGGATCTGGCGGTCGCCGGGCTTCAGGCCGTCGAGGGCGCGGGCGAGGTCCCGGCGCAGCCCGAGCGGCCCGGGCCCGACTGCCGCCTCGTGGTCCTCGATCGGCACCAGGGTCGCGCGCGCGGCGGCTCGGCCGCGGTCGTGGACGAGGTGGATGGCCGCCTTGAACAGGTAGCGGGTGAGGTGCTCGTCACTCTCCGGCTCGAAGCGGGAGGCGAGCACGCGGGTGAAGGCCTCCTGGGTCAGGTCGTCGGCCACGGCGCGGTCCCGGATGTGCTGGAAGAGGTACGCCCACAGCCGTGGGGCCACCCGCGAGTAGAAGGCCGCGAACGCCGCCTCGCCGAGGCGCTCGGCGAGGGGCGTGCGGGCTTGGCTCGCGGGGCGGGCCACCGTGTCGGCGAAGGCGGGGGCGGCGCTCATCCCGGCTCGGAGGTCGAATCGTTGGCGGGCGACTTGGGCAGGAAGCCCCAGTGGCGCAGCAGGAACCACGAGATCGCGGCGGAGACCAGGAAGCCGCTACCGAGCAGGATGGCGATCATGCCGAAAGTCTGCATGACCTCGGAGACGTCGACGTCTGTCACTCCGGAGGTCGCCATCATCCCGACCCCACCCATCAGGATCAGCACGCCCAGGTGGACGGAGTCGAGAATGCGGGAGTGGGGCCGTTGGCCTTCGGTGGGGGCGTCGAGCAGGGTCTTGCCCTGGGTGCTCTCGAGGTAGCGCACGACCTCCTCGGCGGAACCGAACTTGTCGATCAGCCGGTTCTGCAGCTCGGCCTGGGCCCTAATGCCCTCACGCAGCCGGCGGTTGACGATGCTGCTGCGGATGGTGGCGCCGATCACCAAGACCATGGTGATCACGATGACCATGGGTGCGAGGAACTCCATTGCTGTCTCCTTGGTACGAGAGGCGCCCTATCCGGGGGCCTTCGGGGAGGACAACGGAGGGACTGGGCTGAGGTTAACAGGGCCAGGGGCCTCGTCCTCGGTCGATCTCGACTTGGCCTTCCGCCCCCACCCCTCCGGGTAGGCCCACCCCACCCGGGTTGGCGATCCGTTCGCCGAGCCTGAGAGGAAAGCTCCGCCCGGCGTACCAGCGTGATGGAATGACGACGTGGATCTGAGCCCTAGAGACCCCGAGCCCGGTCCCCAGCGGACGAGCAAGCAGGACTTGCTGCAGCTGCGCTGGGCGGCAGTGGCCGCGGGTGCCCTCTTCCTGGCGGCCCTGGAGGTTGGCCGCCTGTTGATCGCCCCCTCCCTCACCCTGGGCGTGACCTCGCTGGTTTTCTACGGAGCCGCCCTGGTCGGTCTGGTGGTCTTCTCGGGCGCCCTCTTCCGTATCGTGGCGCAGGTCCGGGAGAGCCTCGCCAGGCGCCAGCAGGAGCTACTGGCCCTGCATCACGCGGGTTTGGCCATCACCTCCGAGCTGTCGATCGAGGCCGTGCTCCAGAAGGTCGTCGACACCGCCCGCGACCTCGTCGATGCGCGTTACGGTGCCCTCGCCGTCTACCGGGACGACGGCAGCATCGACCAGTTCATCACCTCGGGCGTGACTCCTGAGATCCGGGCGGCGATCGGCTCTCCGCCGGTGGGCAAGGGGCTCCTGGGCCTCGTCCTCGAGCAGGGAGAACGGCTGAGGCTGGGGCACATGAACCGCCATCCCTCCACCGTCGGCTTTCCCCCCAACCATCCGGCCATGGAGAGCTTGCTGGCCGTGCCCGTCACCGGCCATGGCCCCTACCGCGGCAACCTCTACCTGTCGGAGAAGCAGGGCTCCTCGGCCTTCACGGCGGAGGACGAAGAGACCCTGGTCCGCTTCGCCACCCAGGCCGCGATCGCCGTGGACAACGCCTACCTCCACCAGCGCGTGGGCACTCTCGCCGTGGCCGAGGAGCGCCTGCGCATCGCCCACGAGATGCACGACGGCCTCGCCCAGGTGCTCGCCTACGTCAACACCAAGGCCCAGGCGGTCAAAGAATTCCTCAAGCGGGAGAAGACCGCGGAGGCCACCGAGCAGCTCGACCAGCTGGCGAGCGCGGCGCGGGACATCTACGGCGACGTCCGGGAGGCCATCCTCGGCTTGCGGGTCACCTCGCTGCCGCAGCAGCCCTTCGCCGAGACGCTCCAGGTCTACGTCGACAACTGGGCCAGCGCCAGCGGCCTCGAAGTGCGCCTGGAGCTCGACCGGCCTCTCGAGGTGCCCGAGCCGCTCGAGATCCAGGTGTTGCGGGTGGTCCAGGAGGCCCTGGGGAACGTGCGCAAGCATGCGCGAGCGTCCCGAGTAGAGGTCGAGGTGCGCCGCTTCGGCCAGGGGATCCGGGTGGTCGTCGAAGATGACGGCAAGGGATTCGACCCCGCCGCCCCCCGGCGCTCGGAGTTTCCCCAGTTCGGGCTCTCCACGATGCGCGAGAGGGCGGTGAGCGTAGGAGGTAGAATGGACGTCCTTAGCCGCCCCGGAGAGGGAGCTCGCGTCGTGCTGTGGTTCCCGGACCGCGGTGGTGCCTCTATGGCCAGAACCCGGAGCACCGACTTTGCGCATCCTGATCGCTGACGACCATGCCTTGTTTCGAGAGAGTCTCGCCAGCCTCCTGGTCGCTCGGGGCTTCGAGATCGTAGGCGAAGCGGCCAACGGTCGCGAGGCGATCGAGAAAGCCCGGATCTACAAGCCAGACGTGGTCCTGATGGACTTGGCCATGCCGATGCTCGACGGTCTCTCGGCCACCCGGGCGATCACCGCCGAGCTGCCGCAGATCAAGGTGGTGATTCTGACCGCCTCCGAGCAGGACAGCACCCTCTTCGAAGCCATCAAGGCCGGAGCCCAGGGCTACCTGCTCAAGAACCTCGAGGCGGATCGCTTCTTCAGCCTGCTCGAGCGAGTGGCCCAGGGGGAGCCGGCCCTGACCCCGATGCTCGCCCGTCGCCTGCTCCAGGAGCTGGCGCGTCCGGGCAAGGCCTCGCGCAACAACAGCGACCAGGAGGCCATGACCGCCCGCGAGCAGGAAGTGCTCGAGCTGATGGTCGGCGGCGTGGTCTCCAACCGCAACCTCGCTCACCGTCTCGGGGTCTCCGAGAACACGGTCAAGTTCCACGTCCGCAACATCCTCGACAAGCTCCACCTCGCCAACCGCGCCGAGGCCGTGAGCTACGCGGTTCGCCACAGGATGGTCGACCTCGACAGCGGTGAGCCCTCCGGGAAGTAGCCGGTCCGCCTTCGAATGAGCTCTCCTGCCCTGCCGGGCCTGATCACCTCCGCGGCGGCCGTGGCCAGCCTGGCCGAGAGCCTCGAGCGCTCCGGCCGCTTCGCCCTCGACCTCGAGTTCCTCTCGGCGGATCGCTTGGTGCCGGATCTGGCCCTGGTGCAGGTGGCCTGGGGGCCGGCCGCGAACCCGGAGGTGGCGGCGGTCGATCCCCTGGCGGTCGACGTCGTCCCCCTGGTCGAGCTGGTGGCCAGTCCGGCCGTCGAGAAGGTGCTCCATGCCGCCCAGGGGGACCTCTCCCTGCTCGCCACCCTCTACGGCGTCGAGGGGCGGAACCTGGTCGACACCCAGCTCGCCGCAGCCTTCGCCGGCCTCGGCGAGTCTCTCGGCTACGCTCGGCTGGTCGCCGAGCTGACCGGCGTCGAGCTCGACAAGGGCCTGCAGTTCACCAACTGGCGGGAGCGACCCCTGCCGGAGGACAAGCTCCGCTACGCCCTCGACGACGTACGCCATCTGCCGGCGGCCTGGGACCTGCTGGAGGCTCGGCTGACGGCCCTGTCTCGCCTCGAATGGCTGCGCGAGGACTCGGCCCGGCTGGCCGCCGTCGCGGCCCGTCGCTATCCGCCCTCCGAGGCCTATCGCCGCTTCGGCATCTGGCAGCGCCTGGCCCCTCGCCAGCTCGGAGTGCTCGCCTCCCTCGCCGAGTGGCGAGAGGAGCAGGCGCTGGTGGTGAACCGTCCCCTGTCGTGGATCGTCAAGGACCGTGCCCTCCTCGAGATGGCCAGGCGCCAGCCCGGCACCCTCGAGGAGCTCAAGGCCGTACCGGACCTGCCCGAGGGCGTGGTCGCCCGCCGCGGCCGGGAGCTGTTGGCCCTGGTTCGCCGTGGTCGCTCCCGGCCCGTGCCGGCGGCCCCGGCCCCACAACCCCCCAAGGAGCTGCGCCAGGAGCTCGGCGCGATCGTCGAGAAGGCGGCGGAGGGCCTCGGCCTCGCCAGCTATCGCGTCGCCCCCAAGGGCGAGATCGACGCCCTCTTCGCCTGGGCCAGGAACGGCGCCTCGGCCGAAGAGCCCCCCCTGGCCCTGCTCAACGGCTGGCGGCGCGGGGTGGTGGGGGAGGCGTTGCTCGAGACCCTGGGCATGGTCGGTCGGGCGTAGAATCGCCCCACTCCCATGACCAAGAACCCCCGCCGGGTCGTCGTCCCTGCCGTGCTCCTGGTCCTCGGCGGAGCCGCCGTCCTCCTACTCCCCGCCTGTCGCCCGCCCGCCTCCCGCGTGGCGCCAGGCGGGCCGAAGCTGGTCCTTTTCCTGGCCGTGGACCAGATGAGGGCCGACTACCTCGAGCGCTTCCGGCCCCTGTGGACGGGCGGCTTCCAGCGTTTGCTCGAGGCAGGCACCGTGTTCACCGAGGCGCGGCACGAGCACGCCTTGACGGAGACCTCTCCCGGCCACGCCACCCTGGCCACCGGTCTGATCCCTCGGCACCACGGCATCGTCGAGAACTACTGGTACGACCGGCAGAAGGGCGAGACGGTCTACTCGGTGGACGACGAGCGCCACGGCTCGTCACCCGCGAAGCTCCTCGGCTCAACCCTCGGCGACTGGCTCAAGCAGGCCGATCCCTTCTCGCGGGTGTGGTCGGTGGCGGGCAAGGACCGCGCGGCCGTGCTCATGGGCGGCAAGCGGGCGGATGGAGCCTTCTGGTACGACCGGCGCAAGGGCCGGATGACCACCAGCTCCTACTACCGCCGGGGCAGGCCGGCCTGGCTGGACGACCGCGAGCTGAAGAGCTACGCCGGTGGCCTTTTCGGCGCCGAGTGGCAACCCTCGCCGCGGACCGCCGCCGTGCTCGCCGATCCAGAGGCTCGGGCTCTCTACGGCATTCTCGAAGCGGACGAGGGGGACTTTCCCAACCGCTTCCCCCATCTCGGGGGCGACCTCACGCCAGTTCCCGACGCGAGCTTCTACGGCTCGATCTACGGTTCCCCCTTCCTGGACGAGCTCACCGGGATGGCCGCGGAGCGCCTGCTGGTCGCCGAGAGGCTGGGCCATGACGAGCATCCCGACCTGCTGTTCGTCTCCTTCTCCGCTACCGACACCGTCGGCCACACCTTCGGACCGAACAGCCCCGAGCTCCTCGACACTCTGCTGCGCCTCGACCAAGTCCTCGGCCGCTTGCTGGACAGAGCGGAGCAGGAGGTCGGTCGCGGCAACTTGCTGATCTCGCTGTCGTCAGACCATGGAGTGGTGCCGCTGCCGGAAGTGGACGCTCGCCTGGGGGGCAGCGCCCGTCGCCTCGACAACGGCGCTCTCCTCTGCTTCCAGTCGATCGGGCGGCGGCTCTCCTGCCCGGAGTGCATCTCCGCCTACTGGACCCTCGACGAAGAGGAGCTACGAGCCCGCAAGGTGGAGCGCCTGGCCTTCGAACGGGAGGTTGCCCAGCTGGTGGCGAGCTGCGCGGAGGTGGAGAAGGTCTGGACGCGCTCGGAGCTCGAGCCCGGGGAGGGTCCCGCGGACCCGATGGGCCGACTCTTCGCGGCCAGCTACTTCCCAGGTCGGAGCCCCGACTTCTTGCTCCAGCTGCGGGCGGGCTATCTGCCCAATCGTGCCGTGGGCACGACCCACGGTACGCCTCACGACTACGACCGGCACGTGCCGTGGATCGTGCTCATACCGGGAGGCAAGCCGGGCCAGATCAGCGAGAGGGTGGCGACCGTCGACGTGGCACCGACCGTGGCGAAGCTCGCCGGCATCCCCGTGCCTGCCGATCGCGACGGCCGGGACCGCTCAGGGCTCGTGCTGCCGTAGGGGCCTGCCCCTACGAGCCTAACGCCCGCTCGCCGAGCCAGCGCACGACCAGGTCCAGGGCCTCCGGCCGGATCTCGTGAGCCATCGGAAGCTCCCGGTAGGTGAGGGTGACGCCGAACGGCCGCAGGGCTTCGCGGGACTCCCGGGCGCGCTCGACCGGCACCAGGGGATCCTCGGTGCCGTGGACCACCAGCACCGGCAGCCCCTGGTGAGCGGGACGGGGCGGGTAGGCTTCGGCGAGCGCTGGCGGCAGCCAGGTCGAGAGAGCGGCGATCCCCGAGTAGAGGTCCGGCCGCGACAGGCCCAGCTGGTAGGCCATCACACCACCCTGCGAGAAGCCGAGCAGGATCCGCCGCTCGGGATCCACGGGGTAGATGCGGGAAGCCTCCTCGACGAAAGTGGCCAGCTCGACGGCGGCGGCCAGGACCTCCGCCGCGGCGGGCTCGATGCCGTTGCGCAGAGGGAACCAGCCATAGCCGCTCATCCCCGGGCCGATCGGCACCTCGACCTTGCCCTGGGGGCAGAGCACCAGAGCCTGGCCGCGCAGGAAGTAAGGGGCGAGGCCGAGCAGGTCATGGGCCGAGGCTCCCCAGCCGTGGAGGGCGATCACGGTGGGGAAGGGGCCATCGCCGGCGGGCACGTGGGCCGTGTGCAGGAGGGTCATCGCGAGCTCGGAGGAGAGGGGGTCGGTGGCATGGGGCCGATGATATCGCCACCGGTCGAGGCGGGGCTTCCTTTTGCCAAGAACTCTGATTATCATTTGAACATGAGACAATCGGCAGCGACCGTTGCAGCCCCACCCTCCTCCCCCCAACCCAAGCGCCTGGTGTTCGCCGAGCTGGCTCGCGTCCCCAAAGCGTTGGCCAGCGGCCCGCGGCTCGAGCTCCTGGACCTGCTGGCTCAGGGCCCACGCAGCGTCGACGAGCTCGCGCGGCTGAGCGGCCAGGAGATGGCGAATACCTCTCACCACCTGCAGGTCCTGCGCGGCGCACGCCTGGTCGAGGTGGAGCGCCGTGGCACGAGATCGATCTACCGATTGGGCGGCGAGGACGTCGGCTTGTTCCTGGTCGCCCTCCGGCGCCTTGGCGAGACTCACCTCGCCGAGGTCGAGAGGGCCGTCCGTGAGCTGGTAGGGGGAGGACCGCTGGAGGAGGTCGACCACGCGACCCTGGTGGCGCGCGTGCGCCGCGGTGAAGTGACCCTGATCGACGTGCGGCCGCCCGAGGAATACCTCGCCGGCCACCTCCCGGGCGCGGTCTCTCTGCCACTCCCGGAGCTGGCGCAGCGGCTCGCGGAGCTGCCCGCCGATCGCGAGGTCGTGGCCTACTGTCGCGGACCCTACTGCGTGATGTCCGCCGAGGCGGTCGAGCTGCTCCGCCAGGGCGGCCGTATCGCTCATCGACTGGAGGACGGCGTCTGGGAGTGGCAGGCCCGTGGCCTGGCCCTGGTCCGCGGGGACAACCTGGGAGTCCGGCCGCCAGGGAGACGAGGGCGATGAGCGAGGGCGTGATCACCGCCGGCGGGGCCTGGCGTCTCGTCGCCTTCGTCCTCGCCTTCGTGGTCATGGCGGGCTGGGAGCTGGTCGCGCCCTGGCGCGCGATGGCTCGCCGTGCTCCCCGTTGGCGGACGAACCTCGGGCTGGCCGTGCTGGATGCGGTCGCCGTCCGTCTCGTGCTGCCGGTCGGTGCGGTGGGAGTCGCTCTGTTCGCCGCCCAGCGTGGTTGGGGGCTGTTTCCGCGGCTGCCGCTGCCGGCATGGGTGGCGGGCACTCTGGCCGTGTTGATCCTTGACCTGGCGATCTATGCGCAGCATGCCGTCTTTCACGCCGTCCCCTGGCTGTGGCGCTTCCACCGAGTCCATCACGCCGACGAGCACCTCGATGCCTCCACCGGCGTCCGCTTTCATCCCGGCGAAGCGATCCTCTCCCTCGCCTGGAAGGCCGCCGTCATCCTGGCGCTCGGTGCGTCGGCCTCCGCGGTCTTCGCCTTCGAGCTGCTGCTCAACCTGAGCTCTCTCTTCAACCACGGCAACGTGGCGCTGCCCCGACGGCTCGAGCCCCTGGCGCGCTGGCTGCTGGTGACTCCGGCGATGCATCGCATCCACCACTCCACGGACCGGACCGACCACGACAGCAATTTCGGCTTCAGTCTGCCCTGGTGGGACCGGCTGTTCGGCACCTATCGCGGCGAGGCGGTGGCGGGGGAGCAGATGCACTTCGGCCTCACCGAGACGGCCGGGGAGCCCACCGACTCACTGCCCTGGGCGCTGCGACGGCCTTTCGCCCGACGCAGCAGGAGCAAGCAACCATGCATACACTGATGATCCTCAACGACGCCCGCGGCATCGCCGAAGCGGAGCTCCTCGAAGGCACGCGCCGCGGCACCCTCGAGGAGCTCACGACTTGGGTGGCAGAGGCCGACAAGGTGTTGACCTTCTGAGGTCCGG
>JBIOYC010000206.1:0-4109 GCA_044869955.1 Thermoanaerobaculia bacterium
CTGCAAGTCGAAAGGGGTCGCGATGAACGCTCCCGGTGGCACCTCCGGTGCCTGGCGCTGGCCCGAGTACGGCATCGAGGCCCTGGCCCTGGGGCTGTTCATGGTCTCGGCGGGCGTGTTCGGGACTCTCTTCGAGGCCCCGGCCTCGCCTGTCCATCAGGCCCTGCCCGATCCCTTCGTCCGGCACCTGCTGGCGGGACTGGCCATGGGTCTGACCGCCATCGCCCTGATCTACTCGCCCTGGGGCCAGCGCTCCGGCGCCCACATGAACCCGGCCGTGACCCTCACCTTCCTGCGCCTGGGCAAGGTCGAGCCGCGGGACGCTCTCTTCTACGTGCTCTCCCAGACCCTGGGGGGACTGGCGGGCGTGCTGCTGGTGACCCTCCTGCTGGGCTCGGGCTTCAGCGCGCCGCCGGTGGCCTCGGTGGTCACGGTGCCGGGACCGCAGGGGGCCGGCGCGGCCTTCCTCGCCGAGCTGCTCATCTCCTTCCTGCTGATGGCGACGGTGCTGGTGGTCTCCAATCACCAACGGCTGGCCCGCCACACGGGCCTCTTCGCCGGCGGCCTGGTGGCCCTCTTCATCACCTTCGAGGCCCCACTCTCCGGCATGAGCATGAACCCCGCCCGCAGCTTCGCCTCGGCCCTGCCGTCCGGGATCTGGACCGCCTTCTGGGTCTACCTGGCGGCGCCGCTCGCCGGCATGCTCGGGGCGGCCGAGGTCTACCGCCGCGCGCGGGGTCTCGGCGCCGTGCGCTGCGCCAAGCTCTGCCACACCGATCACCACCGCTGCCACTTCCGCTGCGGCTACTGCCGGCACGAAAACCTGCCGGCGAGCTGAAAGAAACCTTTTTATTGGGCGAGGAGAATCTCGAAATGTCGGCCGAGCACTATGACGTGATCATCATCGGCAGCGGCGCCGGCGGCGGTACCCTGGCCTGGGCCCTGGCACCTTCCGGCAAGAAGGTCCTACTGCTCGAGCGGGGTGACTTCGTGCGCCGCGAGCGGGAGAACTGGGACACCCGTGCCGTCAACGTCGAGGGGCGTTACAACACCCGCGAGGCCTGGAGCGACCGCGACGGCAAGCCCCTCCACCCGCACACCAACTACTCCGTGGGCGGCAACACCAAGTTCTACGGCGCGGCCCTCTTCCGCCTGCGCGAGCGGGACTTCGGCGAGCTGGCGCACGCCGGGGGCGTGTCGCCGGCCTGGCCGATCTCCTATGCCGACCTCGAGCCCTACTACACCCGCGCCGAGCACCTCTACGAGGTCCACGGCGAGCGCGGCAGCGACCCCACCGAGCCCTGGGCGAGCGCGCCTTACTCGCACCCCGCGGTCTCCCACGAGCCGCGCATCCAGAAGCTGGCGGACGACCTCGCCCGCCTCGGCCATCGGCCCTTCCCGGTGCCGCTGGGAGTGCGGCTGGACGAGGCCAATCCACGCCGGAGCCCGTGCATCCGCTGCGCGACCTGCGACGGCCACCCCTGCCTGGTCCACGCCAAGTCGGACGCCGAGGTGATGTGCATCGAGCCGGCCCTGGCGCATCCCAACGTCACTCTGGTCACGAAGGCCTACGTCTCCCGCCTCTCGACCAGCCCCTCGGGGCGCGAGGTCACGGCCGTCGAGGCCGTGGTGGACGGCGAGCCGCGCACCTTCACGGGCTCGATCGTGGTCTCCTCCTGCGGCGCGATCAACTCCGCGGCCCTGCTGCTGCGCTCGGCCAGCGAGCGGCATCCGCGCGGCCTGGCCAACGGCTCGGATGTGATAGGCCGCCACTACATGGGCCACGTCAACTCGGTGCTGATGGCGATCTCCCGCGAGCCGAACCCGACGGTGTTCCAGAAGACGCTGGCGCTGAACGACTTCTACTTCGGCGCCGAGGACTGGGACCACCCCATGGGCCACATTTCCTTCGTCGGCAAGCTCGACGCCGTGACTCTCTCGGCCGGCGCGCCGAAAATCGCCCCGGGCTTCACCCTCGAGCTGATGGCTCGCCACTCGCTCGACTTCTGGCTGACCTCCGAGGACCTGCCGGAGCCGGACAACCGGATCACCCTCGACCGCGAGGGCAAGATCGTGCTCTCCTACCGGCCCAATAACCTGGAGGCCCACAGCCGGCTGACGGCCAAGCTCAAGGAGCTGGTGCGGGCCACCGACTGCGAGCACCTGATCCCCCGCGACCTCTTCGTCGGCCAGCGCATCCCGCTCGCCGGCGTGGCCCACCAGAACGGCACGGTGCGCTTCGGTCACGACCCGGCGACGTCGGCCCTCGATCCCTTCTGCCGCGCCCACGAGGTGGACAACCTCTACGTGGTGGACGGCGGCTTCTTCCCTTCGAGCGCGGCGGTGAACCCGGCGCTCACCATCATGGCCAACGCCCTGCGCGTGGGCGATCACTTGCTCGAGCGGCTGAGCTGAGGAGAGGGGGAGAGCCATGGAATTTCGCCTTCGACTGTCGATGGATCCGTCGGGTCCGGAATCAGCCCGCACTGCAGCCCGTCTGTTTGCGCATGCCGATGCATTGCCTTGTCATCCTGAGCGAAGCGAAGGATCTGGGGGGAGGGTGCGGTCTCGCCCAGCCCCCAGATCCTGCGCCGACGCTCAGGATGACAATCGGGACCGGTTGCGCCCGGGCTTCGGGCAACGTCGTCGGGGGATCGGCGCCTTCGCGCTGCTCGCCCTCTTCTTCCTCGCCGCGCCCGCCCTGGCCGCCGGGCCGGTGGTGGACTCCGCCGGCTTCACCGTCTCGGACCTCGATCGCTCGGTGGCTTTCTTCACCGAGGTGCTCGACTTCGAAAAGGTTTCGCAACAAGAGCTGTGGGGCGACGAGATCGAGCATCTGACCGGGGTCTTCGGCGCCCGGGTGCGGGTAGCCCGGCTCGCCCTGGGCAGCGAGGCGATCGAGCTGAGCGAGTATCTGACACCCCGCGGCCGGCCGGTCCCTGCCGACGCCAAGAGCTACGACCGCTGGTTCCAGCACGTGGCGATCGTGGTGTCAGACATCGATGCCGCCTATGCACGCCTGCGGGCTCACGGCGTGCGGCACGTCTCCACGGCCCCCCAGCGCTTGCCGGACTGGAATCCCGCTGCCGGCGGCATCTCGGCCTTTTACTTCCAGGACGAGGACGGCCACAACCTGGAGATCATCAGCTACCCGCCCGGCAAGGGCCAGCCTCGCTGGCAGGCCAAGGACCGGCTCTTCCTGGGCCTCGACCACACCGCCATCGTGGTCGACGAGACCGGCCCCGGCCTCGCCTTCTGGCGCGATCTCCTGGGCTTCCGGGTCGCCGGAGAGAGCCACAATTGGGGCACCGAGCAGGAGCATCTGAATCAGGTCTTCGGCGCTCGCCTCCACATCAGCGGTCTGGCCGGCGGTGGTGGACCGGCGGTGGAGTTTCTCGACTACCTCGCACCCTCGAACGGCCGGCCCCTGCCCCAGGACGCTGCCGCCAACGACCTCGTCCACTGGCAGACGACCCTGGTGGTCGAGGACCTGAACGGCTTGGCCGCGAGGCTGCAAGCTTCAGGGGTGCGCCAGGTGTCCTCCGGCGTGGTGAGCTTCCCGGGCCGCCAGCTGGGCTTCGCCCGCGCCCTCCTCGTGCGCGATCCGGACGGTCACGCCGTCCGTCTGATCGAGCGATGAGCCACCCTTTTCGGCAAGGAGATTCCGCCATGTTGTTTCGCGACCAGGTGGTGATGGTGACGGGCGCCTCGGGTGCCCTGGGCAGCACGGTGGCGCGGGCCTTCCTCGGCGCCCAGGCCCGACTGGTGCTGCTCGACCGCGACGCTTCGCGGCTCACGGCGGCCCTGCCGGAGCTGGCCGGCGCTCCGGAGCGCTGGCTCGGCGCGAGCTGCGACCTCTCGGATGGCGCGTCGGTCCAGGCGGCCGTCGAGCAGGCGGTGGAGCGCTTCGGCCGTATCGACGTGCTGGCCAACATCGCCGGCGCCTACCACGGCGGCACGCCGGTGCACGAGACGGATCTCGAGGTCTGGGACCGCATGATGAACGCCAACGCCAAGAGCGTCTTCGTGGTCAGCCGCGCCGTGGCGCCCCTGATGATCGCCCAGGGCAGTGGGCGAATTCTCACGGTCGCTTCGCGCAACGCCTTCGG
>JBIOYC010000207.1:0-8171 GCA_044869955.1 Thermoanaerobaculia bacterium
GCACCTAGTGTCGCCGGCCAACCTGGTTCCCGGCGACAACGTGGAGTACGAGGTGACGGTGACGAACCTGGGGCCGGCCGCTGTCGCGGGGGTCGAGATCGAGCACCTCCTGCCGGCGGGCTTCCTCGAGATCCAGACGGCTTGCTCGGCCGGACCTGGGGCCGCCTGCGGCCCCGAGCCCCAAGGCGGCGTCAACTCGGGGATCGACCTCACGCCCGGCTCTGCCGTCACCTTGACGGCCTTCGGGGCGGTGCGCCTCCCGGCGCCCGACAACCTCTACCTCGACGAAGTGACAGTCCGCTTGCCGCCAGGAGTCGAAGACCCGGACCTCGGCAACAACGTCTCGGCCCTCTCGGCCCCGGTGATCGGCGTGGGGGCGCTCAAGCGGGTGGCGTTCGACGACGAGATCTCGAACCAGGTCCACTTCGAGATCGAGCTGATGAACGCCGGCCCGGTCTCTCAGGGCGACAACGACGGCCCGGAGCTCCGGGACTTTCTGCCGAGCGGGCTCTTGGTGTTGAGCGCTGCCGCCGAGAGCGGCGAGATCTCCTTCTCCCCCGGTAGCGTCTTCTGGAGCGGTGCCGTGCCGGCGGGGGCGACGGTGAGGATCGAGGTCGACGCCGAGCTTGCCATCGGCACAGCGCCGGGAACCCGCTTCTGCAACCAGGCGGAGGTCCAGGTCGACCTCAACGACAACGGGCAGAACGAGACCCTGCGCACCTCGAACGCCGCCGGGACCCGCACCCAACTCGACCCGACCTGCTTCACCGTTCCCGGGGGTGAGCCCGGCCCTCTGGAGATCCCGGCTCTTTCACCGCTGGGCCTGCTCTTGCTGGCGTTCGCCCTCGCCCTCGCCGCCGTCCGCCGCCTCGGCCGCGGGTGACGATCCGCCGCCTCAAATTGACTCCCCCCCGCCCCGGGCGTATGCTCGCCCGGCTTCACCCCCAGGCTTCTTCATGAGCACACCCCTCCCGCCCAAGCTCGGGCGTTACCAGGTCGTCGACGCCCTCGGCAAGGGTGCGATGGGGGTCGTCTACCTGGCCAAGGATCCCCTGATCGGCCGCCTGGTCGCGCTCAAGACCTTCCGCGGCATGCAGGCCTCGGACGACGAGCTGGAGGAGGCCCGCGAGCGCTTCATCCGCGAGGCCCAGAGCGCCGGCATCCTGTCGCACCCCAACATCGTCACCATCCACGACGTCGTCGAGCAGAGCGAGGAAGGGCTGACCTTCATCGCCATGGAGTACGTCCGCGGCACGGACCTGAAGGAGATGCTGCGCCGCGACGAGGTGCTCGACCTGCCGACCATCGCCGACATCATCTGGCAGGTGGCCCAGGCCCTGGAGTACGCCCACTCGAAGGGCGTGGTGCATCGCGACATCAAGCCAGCCAACATCCTGCTCACCGCCGACCAGCGGGTGAAGCTCACCGACTTCGGCATCGCCCGCCTGGCGAGCTCCAACCTCACCCACTCCGGCCAGCTCCTCGGCACCCCCAACTACATGGCCCCGGAGCAGATCCAGGGCAAGGACGTCGACCACCGGGCGGACATCTTCTCCCTCGGTGTGGTGCTCTACGAGCTGCTCACCCGCAAGAAGCCCTTCCAGGGTGACAACCTGACGGTGGTCACCCACCGGATCATCAACGAGCCCTTCACCCCGCCCGAGGAATACGTCGGCGAGCTGCCGGCGAGCATCAAGGCGGTGCTGTCCAAGGCCCTCGCCAAGCTGCCGTCGGAGCGCTACCACCGGGTGGGCGAGCTGGCGGTGGAGCTCAAGAAGGCGGTCGAGAAGGTCGAGGCCGAGGAGAGCAAGCTCAACGACACCCAGGACGTGGTGGCGGAGGCTCCGGCGGCTCCGCCCTCGCCACCCGATTCGTCCACGCAGCTGATCCCCATCGTGCCAGCGGCGCCCCCCGAGCCGGAGGCGCCCCCCGCTCCCCTCGAGGCGTTGGCCGCCCTCGAGCTGCCGCCCATCCCCGAGCCCGGGCAGCAACCGGCCACCGCCGCGATCGCGGTCGAGAGGCACGCGGCCGAGGCCGACGTCAAGAAAAAGCGCCTGCGCCTGATCGCCGCCTTGGGCAGTCTCGGCCTGGTCACCGTCATCGCGGTCGGCATCGTGATGGCGATGAGCTCGGACTCGCCGAAGCCGGCGGCCCCCGCCAAGCCGGCGCCGCTGGTGGATACCCGGATCCTGGTGAGCAAGGCGGAGGAGCTGCTCGCCAAGGGGGACTTCGCCGCCGCCCTCTCGGCGATCGCCGAGATCGAGCGCTACGATCCGGGCTCCTCCCACCTGGCCGAGCTGCGCCGGCAGGCCGAGGAGGGCTCGCGAGGGCAGCTGCTGTCGGTCTACAACGACGAGCAGATCACCGCCTTCATCTCGGTGGCGGAGAAGGCCCTGGCCGAGGGCCGGCCGGCCGAGGCTGCTGCCGCGGCTCGCCGGGCCCTCGAGATGGCACCGGGCGACGCCCGGGCGAGCGACCTACTGCGCCGGGCCGAGGCGGCGCCGCGGCCGGCGGGAGGGCGTCCGGCGCCGTCACCGACGCCGATCGCTCCGGCTCCTGCCCCCGCCGCCTCGAGGGCGCCCGAGCCGGTGACCACGGCCCCGGCCCAGCCTGCCCCGGCAGCCCCCGAGGAACCGGCCGTGGGCGACGCTCAGCTGCGCATCGCCTTCTTCACCGAGAAGCCCCAGGGCGTGCTGACGGTTTACGCGGACAAGCGCCAGCTGCTGCGGGAGTCCTTCCGCTTCTCGGAGAAGTCCGGCTTCCTGCGCTCGAAGGGCACCTCCGGCAGCCTCGAGCGCCAGGTCACGGTCCCCGCAGGTCCGGCCACGCTGCGCGTGCTGGTGGTGCTCGACAAGACCGAGGTGGAGACCGTGCAGGGCAACTTCCGCCCCGGTGCCACGCGTACCCTCGAGATCCGGGTCAGCGCCGAGGGCGTCGTGCGCGTCACGCTGCGCTGATCCGGGTCACCGGGCCGAAGGGGGCGAGAGCGGCCGCGAGCTCCGCCGCCGGCCCCACCGCCACGATCGGCATCTCCGCCGGATCCAGCAGCTCCTCGGCCAGCCGGCGGATCTCCGCGGCGGTGATCGCCCGATACTCCTCGGCCTGGCGCTCGAAGGCGTCGTCCGGCAGGCCGAAGGCCACCAGCTCCTCGAGCCGGCCGGCGAGGTCGAAGAGGGTCTGGAGGGTATAGGCGAAAGTGCCGGTCAGGTAGTCGACCGTTTCGACCAGCTCGCGGGGCGTCACCGGCTCGGTGCGCAGTCGCTCGATCTCGGCCAGAGCCTCGGCCGTGGCCTGGCCAGCGGCGTCGGTGGCCACCGCCGCCCGCACCAGCCAGGGCGAGGGCCCCCGTCGCGGCTGGAAGCTGGCCTGGACCGAGTAGGTCAGGCCCAGCCGCTCCCGCAGGTTGAGGTTCAGCCGGCTGGTGAACTTGCCGCCCAGCAGCGAAGAGAGGAGGCGCAGGACGAGGTACTGCGGGTGGTTCCGCGGCAGCCCGGCCTTGCCCAGCCGCAGCTCGGTCTGGCGGGCGTGGGGACGGTCGACGATCAGCACCTGACGGGCCGACCGCGGCGCCTGCCGGAAGACGGTCGGCGTCATCGGTGCGCCGGTGGGGGCCGAGCCCAGGCCGGCCTCGAGCCGATGGAAGACCGCCTCCGGCTCGACGTCTCCCACCACCAGCACGTGGCTCCCGGCGAGGCCCCAGTATCGGCGGAAGAAGGTCTCCGCATCGTCGCGGTCGAGGCCGGCCACCGTGCTCTCCTCGCCCAGGATCGAGCGGCCGTAGTGGCCGCCGTGGCCGTAGATCGCCTCGAGGATGGTCACCTCGGCGACGGTCTCGGGCGAGTCCTTGCGGCGCAGCAGCTCGGCCAGTCGCTCCTGCTTCAGCCGCTCGGCTTCGTGCTCGGGGAAGGCGGGCGCGGTGACGATCTCGGCCAGCAGCTCGAGGCCGACGGGCAGGTCTCGCGAGCGCATCTGGAGCCAGGCGTTGGCGAGGTCCCAGGTGGCTCCGGTGCCCAGGTCTCCACCCAGCTGCTCGAGCGCGGCGGCGATCTCCGGCCCGGAGCGGTTGGCCGTCCCCTCGTCGAGCAGGGCGGCGGTGAGGGTGGCGAGCCCGGCCTTCTCGACCGGCTCTTCGAGGGTGCCGGCCGGGGTCAGCACCTGCGCCAGGGCGAGCGGCGTGTGGCGTGCCACCACCACCAGGGCTTCGAGGCCGTTGGCGAAGCGATGTCGCTCGATGGGCGGGAAGCGGACGGCCCGCGGCGAGCCTCCTCCCGGGGGCTGGCTGCGGTCGAGTGGTCTCACGCCGCCCCGCCTCCGGGGTGGACCACCACGGTCACCGAGCGCTCCGGCCGCAGGCAGGAGGCGGCCACCTCGGTCACCGCCGCCGCGGGCAGCTCGAGATAGCGGTCGGCCTCGCTGGCCAGCCGCTCGGGCTCGTCGAAGAGCAGGGTGAGCTCGGTGTACAGCTCGGCGCGGCGATCCACCCGCTGCAGGCCGTCGAAGAGCTGGTGGACGATGCGGTTGCGCGCCCGTTCGAGGTCAGGGGCGGCCGGCAGGGCCTCGGCCAGCCGGCAGACGTGGGCGTCGAGGGCTTCCTCGACCTCCGCCACCGCCACGCCCGGTCGCGCCGTCGCCACCAGCAGGAAGGCGGCGTCCAGCTCGGTGCCGTAGACGTAGGCCCCGACCGAAGTGGCGAGCTGGCGGCGGTAGACCAGGTCGTGGTGGAGGGGGCTCGACTTGCCGTCGGCCAGGACGTAGGCCGCGAGATCCGCCGCATACCACGCCCGCCGGCCAAAGGGAGGCAAGGGGTAGGCGCGATAGACGCGGGCGAGCTGCACCGGCTCCCGGCCCTCGTCGCGCAGCGGGCCGGCGAAGACGGGAGGCGGGGCCGTCATCGGGGGCGGCGGCGCGCCGTTCGGGATCGAGCCGAACCAGCGCTCGGCGGCCCGGAGGGCGGCGTCCGGGTCGACGTCCCCGACCAGGGCCAGCACGGCGTTGCTGGGACGGTAGTAGATCTGGAAGAACTCTGCGATCTCCTCGAGCCGGGCGGCGGCGATGTCCTCCATGGTGCCGATCACCGGCCAGGAGTAGGGATGCGGCGGCGGATAGAGCAGCTCGAAGAGGCGCTCGGAGGCCCGGCCGTAGGGCTGGTTGTCCACCCGCTGGCGGCGTTCGTTCATCACCACCTGGCGCTGGTTCTCGAGCTTCTCGGCGGTCAGGGCGGGCAGCAGGAAGCCCATGCGATCGGACTCGAGCCAGAGCCCCAGCTCGAGGTGCTCGGCCGGCAGGGTCTCGTAGTAGGTGGTGGTGTCGCGAGAGGTCGAGCCGTTGGCCACGCCGCCGACCCGCTGCACGTGGGCGAAATGGTCGTTGGTGCCGACGTGCTGCGAGCCCTGGAAGAGCATGTGCTCGAAGAGGTGGGCGAAGCCCGTGCGCCCCGGCCGCTCATTTTTCGAGCCGACGTGATAGCGCACGTTCACCGCCACCAGGGGCAGGGAGGTGTTCCGTTCGACCACCACGGCGAGGCCGTTGTCGAGACGGTGGCGGACCAGCTGAGGCGTGGCGCCCGTCATCTCGGGGAATCCCGGCGCAGCATAGCGGGGGGAGGGGGACGGGTCAATCAGGGTGCCGGGCTTGCCTTCCGCCTTTTTTTTGCCTACCCTACGCCCATGGGCGAAAGGCCGGAGTACCTGACCGAGCGGCAGAAGGAGATCCTCGAGTTCATCGAGGACTACCACCGGCGCCGGGGTCTGGCGCCGACCCTGCGCGAGATCTGCGAGAAGTTCGGCTACTCCTCCTACGGCACCCCCTACAAGCACCTGAAGCTGCTGGCCGAGAAGGGCTTCCTGCGCCGGGACTGGAACCAGAAGCGCGGCCTCGAGCTGCTCAAGCCCTCGCCCAGCCGCGAGCGGGAGCCCGAGACCGTGCGCGAGCTGCCCTTCCTGGGGCTGATCGCCGCCGGCCGGCCGATCGAAGCGGTGTCTGGCAACGAGAAGCTGCAGGTGCCGGAGCACCTGCTGGGCGGGCGGCTCGGCTCTCACTACGTGCTGCGGGTGGTCGGCGACTCGATGATCGAGGAGGGCATCCACGACGGCGACTTCGTGGTGGTGCTCTCCCGCGAGGAAGCGGAGCCCGGCGAGATGGTGGTCGCGCTGATCCACGGTGAGGCCACCCTCAAGCGCTTCTACCCCGAGGGACGCAAGGTCCGCCTGCAGCCAGCCAACCCCAGCATGAAGCCGATCCGCGTCGCCGCCGGGGACGTGCAGGTTCAGGGCATCGTGGTCGGCTTGATGCGCCGCTTCTGATCCGGGCCCCGGGCCGGTAGAATCACCCGGCTTTCGGGTCCCGCCCCGCGGCGCTCGGTGCCGGACGGGGTCGAGGTGGGCCCTTTATCTTGCGGGTTATCCCATGGATTTGAATGAGCTGCTCACCTTGATGACCGAGCAGGGCGCGTCGGACCTGCACCTCAAGCCGACCCGACCGCCCCTCATCCGCGTCAACGGCCGCCTGGTGCCCCTGCCGGCAGACCCCGTCTCGCCCGAAGAGCTCGAGCGGATGGTCGATGGCATCCTGAAGCCGCACCAGAAGAAGCGGCTCGAGGAGCGGATGTCGGTGGACCTCGGCTACGGCGTCCGCGGTCTCGCCCGCTTTCGCGGCAACTTCTACTTCCAGCGGGGGAGCCTGGCCGCGGCCTTCCGGCGCATCCCCTACCAGATCCTGACCCTGCCCGAGCTGGACCTGCCCGAGGTTCTGCTCGACTTCTGCGACATGCCGATGGGGATGGTGCTGATCACCGGCCCCACCGGCAGCGGCAAGTCGACCAGCCTGGCGGCCCTGATCAAGTTCATCACCGGCGAGCGGCCAGTTCACGTGATCACCATCGAGGACCCGGTGGAGTTCCTGTTCACCGACGAGATGGCCTCGATCTCCCAGCGCGAGGTGGGCACGGACACCTACAGCTTCTCGGAAGCCCTGCGCAACGCCATGCGCCAGGATCCCGACGTCATCATGGTCGGCGAGATGCGCGACCCGGAGACCATCGGCACGGTGATCACCGCCGCCGAGACCGGGCACCTGGTATTCTCGACCCTGCACACCAACAGCGCCGGCCAGACCATCGACCGCATCCTCGACAGCTTCCCCGCCGACCAGCAAGGCCAGATCCGCGCCCAGCTCGCGCAGGTGCTCAAGGGCGTGGTGTCGATGAAGCTGGTCGAGAGGCAGGACGGCAAGGGCCGCGTGGCCGCCCTCGAGATCATGAAGACCTCGCCCAAGATCGCCAAGATGATCGAGAACGGCGAGACCTCCGGGCTGCTCGAGGAGATCGAGTCGTCGGTGGGCTACTACCGGATGCAGTCGATGAACCAGTCGCTGCTCGCCCTCCTGGCCCATGGGGTGATCTCCTACCAGGAGGCCATGCGGCAGTCCTCCGACCCCGAGGACCTGTCCCTGAAGCTGCGCAAGACCTTCCCGAAGATCGAGGAAAGAGGAGGAAGCATGAGCCCGTCGACCGCAGATTTTTCCGAGATCCTCGAGCTCCAGCAGTTCCGCCGGCTGTACGAGGAGCAGGAGGAGAAGGTCAAGCTCCGGCTGGGGGAGAAGGACGAGCAGATGGCCGAGCTGGGCGCCAAGATCAGCAACCGCGACGAGCAGATTCAGCAGCTCCAGGCTCGCCTCAAGCAGACCGTAGAGGAGCAGGAGCGGATCCGCGGTGACTACAACCGCCTGCGCCAGGAGGCCCAGGAGAAGATCGACAAGCTGATGGAGCGGATCAAGGAGCTCAATCAGCGGCTGATCAGCAAATAGGGCCGGGGCCGAGGAGGCGACGCCGGGGGGTGAGCTCCCCGGCGTCCTCCGGGAGCTCACCTACCCTTCTTCCTCCTCCTCACCGGGACCGCCCGGGCCGCCGCGGTGATCGCGAATCGCCTGGAGGGCGGCCAGGAAAGCGTCGAGCCGGGCCTGCTGGTCGGCGGTCAGGAGGGCGCGGAAGTCCGCCTTGGCCTCCTCGCGCAAGGTGCGCAGCTGTTCGCGGGTGGCGTCGGCCGCGATCACGGCCTGGCCGATGGCGGTGGCGTCGGGGTTCTCTTGATCGAGGAGGGTGCGCAGCTGCTCCCGCGAGGCGCGCAGCTGCTCGACCAGTGGCTCGGCGGCGGTGCGCGTTTCCTCGAAGATCT
>JBIOYC010000208.1:0-6098 GCA_044869955.1 Thermoanaerobaculia bacterium
GTCGAGGAAGCTCACGAGAGGAGGGCTCCCGGAAGAGGACCGAAGATGTTCCCTCGTTCCCACGCTCTGCGGCCTCTTCCGATCCCCTCTCCCCCGCCAGGGGGAGAGGGCCAGGGTGAGGGGGATCCCAGAAGCGGCGAGCCCGGGGATGCAGCGTGGTGCCCGGCGTTTGACCCCCTCACCCTAACCCTCTCCCCCCTGCGGGGGGCGAGGGGACCGGAGCGCCCTCCGGTCGCCCGGCCTGCTCCCGGCCCCACTTGTCGTCCTGAGCGAAGCGAAGGACCTGGGGGATGGGAAAGGGCGCCTCCACCCAGATCCTTCGCTGCGCTCAGGATGACAACCGAGAGAGGCCGCCGAGCGGCCGGACTTGGGTTCCCAGTTCGAGATGCTCGTTCCCACGCTCTGCGTGGGAACGCGCGTCCGGGCGCTCTGCGCCCTCCGGAGCTGCCGCCGGGGTCAAGAGGCCGCGGAGCGGCCGGACTTGGGTTCCCACGCAGAGCGTAAGTTCATCAGTCCTCTCCTCGGAGCTGTTGTGTAGCAGTGTGACTTGATGGCCATCTAGCCCAACGTTCTCAAGATTTTGTGATCGGAATCGATGTGGAGTCGGGTCTAGGGGCGTGACAGGAGCTGGAGCTTTGGGGTACGCTGTCACTGGCGATTTGCACCCCAATCTGCACCCCATCTCTAGGAAGGGAGCGGCTCGATTGATCCCTGCCATCGTGGTCAACCTGCGACCCTCGGCCCGTCTCGGCTCGGGTCGCGAGGCGCTTGGCGACCTCGGTGAGGCTTCCCCGCTCTCGCTCATCGAGCCAGGCCAGTACCTCGGACCTTCTCCACAACAGTCGACCGCTCAGGTCTCGGAGGAAGCCGGCCGGGAAGATGCCCTGACGGCGCCAGCTCCACAGGGTCTTGCGGCAGACACCAACGATCTCGACCACTTGGTCCTGGTTCAACAGTACCTCCCGCTCCCTGGACATCATCGCGATTCCCTTCTTCTTGGAGGATCGGCATGGCTAGCGTGAGCCTGACGGAGCGCACCCTGCGCTCCTTGAGGACGGACCAGCAAAGAGAGGACTTCTACGACGCGAGCTTTCCGGCCTTCATGGTCCGGGTCAGCCGGAGAGGCACCAAGGCCTTCTGCTACCGGTATCGCGGCGAAGACGGCAAGTACCGGCGGATGGACCTGGGAAGGTACCCGGAGGTCGGGTTGGCGGACGCCCGCCTCGCTGCGCGAGAGCTGGAGGTGCAGGCGCGTCGGGGCAAGGATCCGGCGCAGCAGCAGGAGGTGCAGGCGGAGCCGGTGGTGCTGACCGTGTCGGACCTCGTGTCTGAGTACGTCGAGCGATACGCGAGCCGGCATCAGAAATCCTGGCGAGTGACGCAGCGGGTTCTGTCCAAAGACGTGTTGCCAGTGCTGGGTCATCGACTCCTGGCGGAGGTGAAGAGGCGGGAGATCAGCTCGCTGGTGGAGCGCATCTACGAACGCGGGGCGCCGCAGGGAGCGAACCAGGCGCTCAAGATGCTGCGAGGGCTTTTCAACTGGGCGGTCCAGGAGGAGATGCTGGAGAGCAACCCTTGCAACGGACTGCAGAAGCCGGCGCCCGCCAGCTCGCGGGACCGAAACCTCTCGGAGACGGAGATCTTCCAGGTCTGGCACAGCCTCCAACGAAGGAGGTCGACCGCGGCGGTCGGGCTGCGCCTGATGCTCTTTCTGGGCCAGCGCGGGCATGAGGTTCGTCACATGCGTTGGAGGGACATCGAGGGTGACCTGTGGACGATTCCGCGAGAGGACGCGAAGAGCGGCCGAGAGCACGTGGTTCCGCTGTCCTCTCCAGCGCAGGCTGTGATCGAAGCCTGCCGAGGGAAGAGCGACGTCTGGGTCCTGCCGTCGCCCCGGCTGGGCGGCCCCGAGGAGCGCGAGAACTACGCCCACGCGGTGGAGACGATCCTGCGCGAGGAGGGCATGGAGCCCTGGACGCCCCACGACCTGCGTCGCACCGTGGCGTCGGGGTTGGCGAGGCTGGGCGTGCAGGAGTTCGTGATCCAAAGAGTGCTGGGCCACGCCTACAGCTCGGTGACCGCGACCTACAACCGGTACTCCTACGTGGCCGAGAAGCGCGAGGCGCTGGAGAGGTGGGGGCAGAGGCTGCTCAAGATCGTGAGCGAGGTCGGGGGCGGGGGCGAGGAGGTCTCCTGATCGGATCGAGCGCCGGCGCTGTGTATCGACCGAGGATGAAGGTAGTCGCCGATATCCGATACTCTCTGTCTTGAGTTCCGCCAGACTTTCGCCTACCATACCGAACTTCCTAGAGCCAGGCAGCAAAGGGCCAGGGCTTGCAGGTCCAAGAGACTCGGCGGTTCGGGCGATCGGGGTCGTCACGGCTCGTCGTGTATCGTAGTTGCGGACTTCGGTAACCGAGACGGATGATAGGCGTCATCTTTGTGGATGTCAACATTCCACGTCAGAGAAAGGTGCTTAGGAGGAACTTCCCATGCCCGGAAAGCGTGCCATCGAGCCCACCTCCCCCGCCGCGATCGTCGCTCGTGCCCGCACCGAGGCAGTTAGGCAGGCCCTGCGCCGTGAGCTGAAGGTCCAGGGCCTGAGGCAGGCCGAGGTCTCTCAGGTCCTCGGCATGGGCGAGAGCTACCTCGCCAACCTCTTCACCACCGTGCGCGGCAAGAGGCCGGTGGCGCTGCGCCTCGAGACGCTCCTCGGGGTGCTCGAGGTGATGGGCCTGCCGCCGAGCCGGTTCTTCGCCGAGGTGGAGGCGCACGAGCGGCGAAACGCTGCGCCTGCCGGCACCGGCCTCGACCCCCGGCTCGAGGAGCTGGCGCAACGAGCGGACCAGCTCTCGCCCGAAGAGATGGCGGAGCTGGGCGAGTCGATGCTGCGCTTCGTGAGGCGGGTGATGGGCCGGGACCGCCCTCAGGAGAGCCCGCCCGGCGGGGCGAGGTCTCGACGCCGGAGGGCCTGAGCGAAGGGGCTCTCGCCAATCGAGCGCTCGAGGCTGGCCAAGCGGATCTCCTCCGCAGAGACTCTTGCCAGTTCGGGCATCACCTGCGCTGCCAGGGCCAGAGCCTCCTGCCGGTTGCCGAAGCTGGCGCTGAGGCTCGCGAGGTCGAGGCTCGCCAGCCGGTGCTCGACCCCGGCGGCCCTTTCTTCGAAGTGCCGCACCACCTCGGCCAGAGCCTGGCGGGCGAAGGCGTCCTCGCCCCGATCGATGGCGAGGCGGGCATCGAGCCAAAGGCGGAAGGGTGCCGCAAGGGGATGGACGTCCCCTTCCTCCGCGAGGATCTGCCGCAGCTCCTCGACCACCTTCAACTGGTTGACGTTGAGCGCCGCTGTGGCAGCCCACGCGATCACCTGATGGCGCAAGGCAGGAGGCAGATACAGCTCTGGCTGGACGTGTTGGAAGGCTTGGAGGGCCTGGGCGAGAGCCGCTGCCGGCTGGTGCGACGCCTGGGCGAGCAGGCTCGCCTGGAGGTGAAGCAAGATGGCATAGCCCGGCTCCTGCGAGCGGTCGAAACGGAGCCCAAGGGCCTGGGCCAGCCGCTGCGCTCTCAGGACTTGGCCTCGCGCGGCGAGCAGCCGCAAGGGCGAGGTCAGCACCTCGGCCCGCTGGTCGGGAGCGTGGTCGCCAAAGGCGAGGAGCCAGCGGGCTTCTTGAAGGAGCCGCCGAGCGATGGCGACCCGATCGAGCGGCCCCAGGGCGAGTGCCGCGAGGCAAAGAGCTTCCGAGAGAGGCACGGCGGCCTGCCGCAGCGGGGGTGCAGCGCTTCGGCCGTCCTCCTCCTCGACCGCGAGGCGCACGGCTCGCCACGCCAGCCCCAAGGCCAGCCCCGGTGCCGAGAGCAGGCTCCTGCGCGCCTCGATGAGCAGCCGCGCTTGATGTCGCTCCCGGCTCTCGCCAGAAACCGCCTGAGCGACGACGGCTGCCCCGGCCGGGATCAGCCGGTCGGCCACGGGCCGGATCCGCGCCACCGAGGCCGCGATGGCGGCCCAGGCTTCTTCGAAGGTGCAGAGTTGGGGTTGGGGAACGCTCATGGGCTCGGTCCGAAGTGCCTCGGCGCGGACTCTACTAAAGCCCAGTGGACGCTCTTCATCGATCGGCGCCCTCCCGCCTGAGCCCGAGGCCCGGCAGCACCTGCGCGGCCCCGGCCTTTTTCTCGGGCGTGACCTTGACCGCCGGGACCTTGGCGACCTGACCGGTCCAGGCCGAGGTATCCGGCTTCCTCGAGAGGTCAGGCAGCGGCGGGCGGATCTTGGTCCGCCGGGCCAGCTCCTTGATCTCGAAGTACCCCCTCAGGGTGTTGGCGATGGGAAAGGCCCCGGCGGCGATCAGGAGCGGATGGTCGTTGCCCAGCCGGCGCACCTCGTCGGGGGTGAGCAAGGCCCGCTTGTGGTCCCGCACGGTGGTCGAGTGGCGCGAGGCGAAGATCGACTCGGCCGAGGAGCGGCTTCTCGACTCGACGAAGATCGTCTGGTCGCCGAGCAGTCGGGAGATCTCCTCGGCGGTTTTCTGCTCGGTCGAGGGAAAGACCAGCAGGTAGCCGAGGTTGCCCCGCACGCTCTCGTGCTGGCCGTAGATCTCGTAGAGCTGGTTGGCGGTCTGGACCGCCGCCACCACCTGGATGCCGTAGCCGCGGAGATAGGCCACCTGCCGGGCCACCAGGTCGAGCCGGCCCACGGCCGCAAGCTCGTCGAGCATCAGCACCAGCCGGCGCTGGGTCTGCGCGACCGGCGCTAGCCGCCCATCCTTCCCGGTCTCCGCCGCCACGGCTCCTGTCAGATGGAAGGAGAGCTGCTGGAGGAAGAGCCGCAGGAGGCCGGAGAGCCGCCCCAGGTCCCGCGCCGGCACGATCAGGTAGAGGGTCGTGGGCTTGGCCGGGTTGCCGAGGTCTGCGAGGGAGAAGTGGTGCTCGCTGGTGTTCTTGGCGACGATGGGATCGAGGAAGAGCGACAGCCGGCTCCTCGCCGTGGCGACGATGCCGGTCAGGGTCTCGGGCGCGAGGTCGAGGAGCTTCGCGGTCTCGAGCGCGACCACCGGATGGACGCCGGTTGAGGCCCCAGTTCCCGGCTCGCTCCACTGCTGGTCGTGGTTCGGGTCATGACGGGTGTCCTTCATTCGCTGAAGCTGCTCGCGGATCCCCACGCCGGGTGAGGCCAGAAGCGCCAGCACGCCGGCGAGGCTGCGATCGGGCCCGGCGTAGAGGGTGTGGAGGATCGCGGCGGTCAGCAGGGACTCGGCCGAGGCTTGCCAGAAATCGGGGGTCTGGATCTTGCCGTCGGGGTCGGCGAGGGCACGAGCCAGGGCCTGGGCGAAGGCCACCTCCTCCCTCCCTCTGGGGATGTCGAGCAAGGGGTTGTAGCCCGAGACCCAATCGGCATCGACCGACGGCGCGAAGGCATGGATGGTCTGGCCCAGCCGCTCCCGGCGATAGCCAGCCGTGGCGGTGTACAGCTCCATCTTGATGTCGAGGACGACCATCGAGGCGGTTTCGAAGAGCAGGGTCGGGATCACTACCTTGGTGGTCTTGCCACAGCCCGAAGGCCCGAAGATCCCCACGTGCCGCCGATCCGGAGCTAGGTAGAAGCTGGGCTCGCCCCAGACGGTCTTTCCCCCCACCACGATGCCGGTCTTGCGCTCCTTCAAGCCCAGCTGGGAGATCTCCCGGCTGGTGGCGAAGCGGGCCGAGCCCTGGGAGTCGCCTTGGACGGAGCTGGTGAGCAGCTGGCGCAGGGCGACAACGGCGAGTGCGACGCCGTAGGTCCAGAGAGCCGTGTGATGGACCTGCTCGAGGACCGTCCGGTAGCTGGGATCTCTCGCCACGGTCTTGACGAGCTCCACTCGCCACAAGAGCCACTCGAAGGGCGGGTAAAGTTGACCGGAGGACAGGGCGAAGGCCGCCGGCAGGACCAGGACGACCACCACCAGGGTGGCCGGCTCTCGCGCCCGGCGCCAGGCCAGCCAGCCTGCCAGAGGCACCCCAACGGCGAAGAGGAGAAAGCCAGCAAGGCGCAGGTCCGTGCCAGCGGCGAGCGGCTCGCCGAGGACCGGGTGGAAGCCCCAGCTCCAGGCCAGGAGGTGCGTCACCAC
>JBIOYC010000209.1:0-29680 GCA_044869955.1 Thermoanaerobaculia bacterium
CCCCCGTGCCTGCTCTCCCCGGTTCCGCCGCCAACGCCGCCGATTCGAGCGTCCGCGCCACCGTCGTCCCCACCGCCACCACTCTTCCCCCTCGCTCGCGGCAGGCGGCGATCGCCGCGGCCGTGCCCTCCGGAACCTCCCAGCGCTCGGCCTCCATGCGGTGCTCGGCCACCTCCTCGGCGGTCACCGGCAGGAAGGTGCCGAGGCCGACGTGGAGGGTCACCGGGGCGCGGCGGATGCCGGCCGCCGCCAGCTCGGCGAGCAGCTCGGGCGTGAAGTGGAGACCGGCGGTGGGAGCGGCGATCGAGCCCGGCTGGCGGGCGTAGACGGTCTGGTAGCGCTCGCGGTCGGCGGCGGTGTCGGCGCGCTGGATGTAGGGCGGCAGGGGCACGTGGCCGAGGGTCTCGAGATGGGGCTCGATCGGCTCGGAGAAGCGCACCGCGAAGCGCCCTCCGGCCGCCCGTCCCACCACCTCGACGGAGACCTCGCTCGGACCCGCCGGACCCTCGAGCCGGAAGACCCGACCGGGGCGGGCGCGCCGGCCGGGGCGGGCCAGGCAACACCAGTCGAGGGGGCCGGTCCGCTCGATCAGCAGCAGCTCGAGGACGCCGCCGCTGTCCGGACGGCGGGCGAACAGGCGGGCCGGGATCACCCGGGTGTCGTTGACCACCAGCAGATCGCCGGCGGCCAGCAGGGAGGGCAGATCGCTGATGGAGCGATGGCGGGCCCCTCCCTCGGCGTCGAGCACGAAGAGCCGGCTCTCTCCTCGGGGCGCGGCGTGTTGGGCGATCGCCTCGGGGGGCAGCTCGAAGTCGAAGTCAGCGGTGCGCATCGCCCGAAGCTCTTCGCCCGCGCCCGTTGCGAGGATCCCAGAGCTCGCGCAGGGCCTCCCCGATCAGGTTCCAGCCGGTCACCGCGAGGGCGATGGCGACGCCCGGGAAGGCGGCGATCCACCAGGCCTGGACCAAGACCTCCTGGCCGTCGTTGATGATCGTCCCCCAGCTGGCCTGCGGAGGCTGGATGCCCAGACCCAGGAAGGAGAGGGCCGACTCGGCGAGGATCACGTTGGCCACCCACAAGGGGGCGAGGGCCAGCACCGGCGCGAGCGAGTTCGGCAGCAGGTGGCGGGCGAGGATGCGCCAGCGGGGCAGGCCGCTGGCCTGGGCCGCGGTGATGAACTCGCGGGCGGCCACTCCCTTGACCTGGGCGCGCACCAGACGGCTGACCTCCATCCAACCCGTGCCGCCCAGCACTACCGCCAGCAGCGCCGAGCTGGGGCGGAACAGAGCCGCCAGGGTGAGCAGCAGGAGCAGGGGTGGAAAGGCCAAGAGGGCATCGACCAGCCGCATCATCAGGTTGTCGAGCCAGGGCTTCGAGGTGGCTGCGAGGGCCCCGTAGAAGACGCCCAGGGTCATGGCGAGGGCCACCGCCAGCAGCGCCAGCGAGAGGGAGACCCGCGCCCCGTGGAGCAGGCGGGAGAAGAGGTCGCGGCCGACGCTGTCGGTGCCGAGGGGGAAGTAGAAGCGCCGCGGGCCGCCGTCCCGAGCCAGCTCGGCGGCGGTGACCGTTCGCCGCTCCCCGAGGCGATTCAGCCGATAACCGTCTGGCGTGCGCTCGAGGTGGTCGCCCAACACCCAGCGTCCATCCGCCAGCTCGACACCCGTCAGGGACGTGCCGGGAGGGCGGTTGCCGGCCGCCGCGGCGTCGTACTGGGCGTCCGGCGGATGCGTGGCGAGCCAGGGGGCCAACAGGCCGCCGACTCCGAGCAGAGCCACCAGGGCGATGCCGATCGAGAGGGAGGTCCGGCGCTCAGGCATCGCGGACCCTCGGATCGGCCCAGGCGTGGGCCACGTCGGCGAAGAAGGAGCCGAGGACCACCAGCACTCCCGAAAGGGCCGTGCCGGCGAGCACCAGAGGGTAGTCGGCGGATTGGATCGCCTCGAAGAGCAGCCGCCCCACGCCGGGCCAGGAGAAGATCACCTCGATCACCAGCGAGCCGTTGAGCAGGGCGGGCAGGGCCAATCCAACCACCTGGGCGAGAGGAGGCAGGGCGTTCCTCAGGGCGTGGACGGCCAGCACGCGGCGCTGACTGGCGCCTTTGGCGCGGGCGGCGCGCACGTAGTCCTGGTCGAGGGCCTCGAGCAGGCTGGCTCGGACCAGGCGGAGGCTGGTGCCGCAGGTTGCGCCGCCCAGCACCAGGGCGGGCAGGGCCAGATGCCAGGCGACGTCGGCCAGGCCCGAGAGTCCGCCGCCGCTGGCCCCCGGGGAGCGCAGGTGGCCGCTGGGGAAGACCGGCCACCAGGAGGCGAAGACCAGGATGGCCATCAGCCCGAGCCAGAACACCGGCAAGGAGAAGGCGAGCAGCGAGACGGTCTGGACGCCGCGATCGAGCCAGGAATGCTGCCGCCGGGCGGCGAGCAGGGCTCCCCCCACGGCGAACAGCAGGTGGAGGAGCAGGGCGGAGAAGGCGAGCAGGGCGGTGGCCGGGAACGCCTCGGCCAGCAGGTCGAGCACCGGCCGCCGGTGAGTGAAGGACACCCCCCAGTTGCCTTCGAGCACGATCTCTCCCAACCAGCGCAGGTACTGCTCGGGCAGGGAACGGTCGAGACCGTAGGCGTGCTCGAGGCTGGCGCGCTGCTCCGGGGAGAGACCGGAGCTCGCCAACAGGGCCGAGGGCCTGCCCGGAGCGGCGTGGACCAGGAAGAAGACGACGGTCAGCAGCAGCCAGACAAGGACCAGGGACGACACCGCCCGACGCAAGAGCAGGCCGGCGCGCATGCCTCACCGGCCCCCGCGAGCCGAGGTGGGCGGGCTCGCCATGGCCTGGATCAGGGCTCGGCGAGCCACCACTCCCAGGCGTGCCACAGCCGCCGCAGGGAGCTCGGCGCGGCCCCCTGGAGCCGCGTCGACAGGGCCGCCAAGTCCTTCGCCTCGTAGAGGTAGGTGGCCGGTTGATCCTGGTGGAGGATGCGCTGGACCTCGGCGAGGCCGCGGGCGAAGTCCTCGATCGTGGTCGCCTCGCGGGTCTCGGCGAGCAGGCGGTCGAGGTCCGGCCGGGAGTAGCCGAAGACGTTCGAGCCCTTGCCGATCGACTCGGTCGCGAAGGCGAAGGAAAGGTCCATGTCGGTGGGCATCGACCAGCGCATCAGGATGGCGTCGAAGTCCCCGCGATCCGCCTGCTCCATCAGCGGGTTGAAGGCGACGAAGCGCGGCCGGGCGTCGACGCCCACCCGGCGCAGCTGCTCCTGGATCATCACCAGGGAGCTGGCGCGCTGCGGGTTGCCGGCGTTGGTGGCGAGGTCGAAGGAGAGCTTCTTGCCCCCTCGCTCGAGGATGCCGTCGCCGTCGGCGTCGCGGAAGCCCTCGGCGGCGAGCAGCCGGCGGGCTTCCTCCGGGTCGTAAGGCAGAGGCTTGAGCGAGCGATCGCAGGCCCACACGTCCGAGACCACGGGCGTGGCCGCGACGCGACCGTAGGCGCCGTAGAGGGTCTCGGTGATGCCGTGGCGGTCGATCGCCAGGGTCAGGGCCCGGCGCACGTTCGCCGAGCGGAAGATCGGCCGGCGCTGGTTCCAGGCCACGAAGTTCTGGCCCCGTCCCCACCAGGACACGACCCGCCCGCGTCCGCTGGCCTCGACCCGCTCGACGTCGCTGGTCGACAGCCCGAAGACGGCGTCGGTGCCTCCCCCGAGGAAGGTCGCCACCATGTTCGAGACGTCCGGGATGATGCGCACCACCAGCCGGTCCAGGTAGGGCTTTCCCGGCTCGAGGTAGCGCTCGTTACGGACCAGCACCAGCTCCTGCTGGGGCACCCGGCGCTGGAGCAGGAAGGGTCCCGAGCCGACCATGTGCTGGCCGAACCAGCCGTCGTCGTCGCGCCATTGGGCGAAGGGACGCGTCCCCCAGACGTGCTTGGGGACGATCGGGCCCTCGTTGACCTGCAGCATACGCAGGGGCGAGGGCTTGACGAAGTGAAAGCGGACCGTGTGCGGGTCGACCACCTCGACCTCGGTGATGTCGTCCTTGTAGTGCGCGGAGTCCCAGGCCACCTCGGGGCTGGTCTGGGCCTGCCAGGTGAAGCGCACGTCCTCGGCCGTCACCGGTACGCCGTCGCTCCACAGGGCCTTCTGATTGAGGTGGAAGGTCAGGGCCTTACCGTCCGGCGAGGCCTCCCAGGATTCCGCGAGGCAGGGACGGAAAGTCGGCGGATGGTCGGTGTAGTCGGCTTGCTCCTCGACCAGGTGCAGGAACAGGAGGGTGGACAGCTCGACGACCGTCGAGGTGGTGACGCTGACGTAGGGATTGTAGGAAGGCAGGTCGGCGCCGATCGCCACCACCGCCGTGCCGCCCCGTCGAGGGGTGCCGCCGCCGTCGCCGGCAGCGGCCTCGGGCTGGCCCCGGCCGCAGGCTCCCAGGACAGAAGCCAGGATCGAGATCACCGCGAGGAGCGTGATCCGCATCAGACGGAACCTGGTCACCATTGGCGAAAAATCTATCACGCGAGGCGCACATCGATCCTCGAGAGGCGGTCCGAGTGCGGTGTATTCTTGCCCGGATGCGGCCTCGCGGCTCGTCCCGTTCGTTGATCGTCGCCCTCGTCGCCCTCGGCGTCTTCGTCCTCGCCCAGATCCTGCTGCTGTCGTGGCTGATCTTCCAGAGCCTGTCCCAGCGCGAGGTGGAGCGGGCCCTGCTCGAGACCCGGGTCGAGGCCAAGGACCTCGCCGAGCGCATCGCCCGGCGGGCCGGCATCGAGGACACCGAGAACCGGGACCTGCTGCTGGTCCTCGCCCATGAGCGCGAGATCCAGCAGTTCATCGACGGCGACCTGGCGCGCCGGGACCTGGTCGAGAACGTCGAGATCTTCGACGTCGACGGCAGCCTGATCTATCGTTCCCCCGACAAGACCGAGAGCGCAGCCGAGGCACCGGACCGGCCGCGGGAGCTGCCGACCGAGTCCCTGGCTCAGCCGATGGGCGGCGTCAGCGATCCGAGCTACGTGGTCTCCGAGGCTATCGGCAAGCTCGGCACGCTGCGCATCGGGCTGTCTCCCACCAAGGTGCGGCAGCGCGCCGAGGTGCTGCGCCAGGACCTGGTGCGCCAGGCCTCCCGCATCGGCGTCGTGAGCCTGTTGGTGCTGGTCTCGGCCTACTTCGTCATCGGCATCCTGGCCCGCCGGGCGCGCCGTCTCCAGGACCAGGCCCGGCAGGCCGACCGCATGGCCTACGTCGGCACCCTCGCCGCTGGCCTGGCGCACGAGATCCGCAGCCCTTTGAACTCGTTGAACCTCAACATGCAGATGCTCGAGGAGGACCTCGGGAGCACCAGCGCGGCCGGTGCCAACCGCCGTCTGTTCCAGATCACTCACCAGGAGATCCGCCGCCTCGAGCGCCTGGTCACCGACTTCCTGCTCTTCGCCAAGCCGCGACCCCTCGACCGGGTGGAGATGAGCCCCGTCGCCCTGCTCGAGCGGGTCCGCGACGTGCTCTCGGGGGAGATCCGCGCCCGCGGCGCCCTGGTCTCGATCGCCGATCAGGCGGCAGGGGTGAAGGTGAAGGTCGACGTCGAACAGATCACCCAGCTGCTGCTCAATCTGGTGCAGAACGCCCTCGCCGCCACCGAGGGCACCGGCCGCTCGTCGGCGATCACCCTGCGCGCGCTGGCCAAGGGAGATCGGGCCCTGCTCGAGGTCGAGGACAACGGCGCGGGCATCGCCGAGCAGGAGCGGCAGAAGATCTTCGAGGCCTTCTACTCGACGCGCAAGGGCGGCACCGGGCTCGGCCTCGCGGTAGTCGAGCGGATCGCCCAGGCCCACGGGGCCGAGCTCGCGGTGGAGAGCCGCCCGGGCGAGGGGACGAAGGTCACGGTGTCGCTGCCGATCGCAGCCGCGCCGGCCAGGAAGGCGAGCCCCACCCGCGAGATGCCCATCACGAGGGTGTAGGGGCGGAGTCGATCACCACCGCCGCGAAGTTGCCCCCGAAGCCATAGAGCAGCACCAGGGTGGCGCCGGCCGGCAGCTCGGTGGGCGCGGTCAGCAGCCGAACGGGCGCCGGCCAGGCGGCCAGGGCACCGCCGGCGTAGGGGGGCAGGCGGCGGCGCGCCCGGCAGAGGGCCGCGACCGCCACGGTCAGGGCACCACTGGTGGCTCGTTCCCCCACGGCGCCCTTGACCCCGGTGGCGGCGAGGGGGCCGGCGCCGAAGACCTCGGTCAGGGCGGCCGCCTCCGCACGCTCCATCCCCTCGACCCCGTTGGCGGCGAGGAAGATCGACCCCACTGCCTCGGCGGAGATCCCGGCCTCGGCGAGGGCGTTGCGGATGGCCTGGGCCAGGGCGGTGGCGTCCGGAACCCAGCGGTAGGGCTCTCCGGCGGCCGAGGCGACCCCCACGCCGGTGATCCGCGCGAGGATCTCGGCCCCCCGCGCGGCGGCCGCCTCGGCGGGCTCGACCACCAGCTCCGTCGCCCCTTCCGAGAGCAGCGCGCCCCCCCCTCCCGTGGCCGCGCCGCGGAGGGCGCCGACCTGGCCGTAGCCCAGCTGGTAGTAGGGGTTCCACTCGTCGACCGCGCCCACCAGCGCTGCCGTGACGCGCCCGTCCTCGATCATCTGGCGGCCGAGCAGGAGAGCCATTCCCACCACCGCCTCGCTGTGGGCCAGGGTGGTGTTGGGGCCCTCGAGCTTGAGCTCGATCGAGACGTGGCTGGCCGGGGCGTTGGCCACCGTGTTGGGGAACTCGAAGGGCGGAGCGGCTTCGGGGGATTGACGATAGAGAGCCTCGAGAAACACCGTCAGCGGCCCCGAGCCGGCGCTCGAGGTGCCCATCACCACGCCGAGGCTCCGGCGCACCGTCTCTTCGCCCAGGAGCCCGGCCGCCGCGAGCGCCCGATGGGCCGCTACGACGGCGAAGAGGCTCGCGCGGTCGAGGCGGCGGGCGCGCATCGGCGGGATCACCGAGCCGGGCTCGAAGTCGGCCACCCGCCCCGCCCAGCCGGCGGTCGTCAGGGGGGCGTCGCTCACCGCGATCAGTCCCTTCCGGCCCTCGTCCAGGGCCCTGAGCACGGCGCCGGGCTCGCAACCCAGGGGAGAGACGAGGCCGACGCCGGTGACGGCGAGCGGTCTCATGAGGCGGAGAGCACCAGGCAGGCGCTGTTGCCGCCGAAGGCGAAGGAGCTCGACAGGGCGACCCGCACCTCCCGCTCGCGGGCCTCGTTCGGCACCACGTCGAGGGGGCACTCGGGATCGGGGTTCTCCCAGCGCAGGGTCGGGGGCAGCACGCCCCGCTGGACGGTCAAGCAGGTGGCCACGGCCTCCACCGCCCCCGCCGAGCACAGGCAGTGCCCCACCATCGACTTGATCGAGCTGGCCGGCAGCTGAGCGGCACGAGCCCCGAAGACGTGGTGGAGAGCGGCGGCCTCGGCGCGGTCGTTGTGCGGGGTGGCCGTGCCGTGGGCGTTGACGTAGTCGACGGCGGAGGCATCGATCTCGGCGCTCTCGAGGGCGGAGACCAGGGCCCGGGCGCCGGCCGCGCCGCTCGGCTCCGGAGCGGTCATGTGGTAGGCGTCCGAGGTGCTGCCATAGCCGGCGACCCGGCAATACCAGCGCGCGCCGCGGCGGCGAGCGTCGACCTCGCGCTCGAGCACCAGGATGCCGGCCCCCTCGCCGACCGACAGGCCCTTGCGTTCGCGGTCGAAGGGTCGGCAGGGATCGGGGTCCACGGCGCGCAGGGAGTTGAAGCCGCCGTAAGTGAGCCTCGCCAGGCTGTCGCTGCCGCCGGTGACCACCACGTCGGCGAGGCCCGTGCGCAGCAGGTCGGCGGCCTGGCCCACCGACAGGGTCGAGCTCGAGCAGGCGGTGACCACCGTCGAGCGGATGCCGCGGGCGCCGAGCCAGGAGGCGACCCGATTGGTCACCAGGTCCGGGCCGTGGGCGAGGATCTCGCGCAGCTGGCCCGGCCGGCCGGACAGGACCACTTTGCCGAACCACTCCTCGGCCTCGATCAGGCCCCCCGCCCCCGAGCCGAGGACCACCGCCAGGCGCTCCGGCGGCAAGCGGCCGAGCTCGAGGCCGGCGTCGGCGATCGCCTCGCGCGTGGCGGCCAGGGCGAAGCGGTCGGCGCGCGAGGTGCGCTGGCGGTCGCGGGGGGAGAGGAAAGAGAGGTCGAGCTCGGTCTCGTCGATCCAGGCCGCAGTCTGGGTGCGGTAGGCGGAAGGATCGAAGAGCTCGAGCGGACGGATGCCGCTCTCGCCCTCGACCAGGCCTCGCCAGAAGGCCTCGCGGTCGGCGCCGATGGCGGTCACGGCGCCGAGGCCGGTGACGACGATGGAACAGTCAGAAAACGAAGGCACGGCCCCTCCCGAAGGGGAGCGAGAGTCTATAACGGGACCAACGTGGCTTCAGGGTGGGCCCAGGTGCAGCTCGCCCGGGATCAGGCTGCCCGGTTGGCGCTCCAGCAGGTCCATCACCGGGGCACCGGAAGGGCGCCGTCTCGGCGTGCCGGGGGGCTCGAGCGGGGGAGGGGCGCCGCCCGGCGCAAGCGGCGCCACCACGAAGGGGCTCGGGAAGCTGTAGATGAAGGTCAGCACGCTGTTGTCGATCTGCACCAGCGGTGCTGGTTCTCGTTGCCTCTCTTGGTGGGCCGCGGCCAGCTCGCGGTCGCGCTGCTGCTGGTCGAGAGCCCACTCCTCACGCCGGCGCTCGCGGGCGGCGGCCACGGCCTGCTCGCGGGCCAGGGCGAGCTGGTGCTCCTGCCTCTCGACCTCCTCCCGGGGCACCCATCGGTCCCCGTAGCGCACCAGACCTCGCCGCGCCATCTGGTCGGCCTCGGAGATCCAGGCCCCGCCCTCCGGCTCGCGCACGAAGCCGAGGCTCCCCAGCACGGGGGCCAGGCCGGTGAGCCCGGGATCCAGCCGGGCCGCCACCAGGGCCGCTTCCCGGCCTTCGGCGCCCAGCTCGGCGTCGAGAGCGAAACGAGCCAGCTCGAGCCAGCCGGCCGCATCCTCCGTTCGGTAGGGGGAGAGCCGCTGTTTCTGGATCTCATAACGCTGGAAGGGGGTCTCGGACTTGGTGATCTTCACGACCTGGCTGCGGGGGATGCGCAGCTCACCGATGGCGAGCCGGATCTTGAGCTGGTGGCCAATCTCCTCAGCCACCACGTCCTCGAAGACCTGCCCGTTGGTCAGCTCCACCCGGTCTGCGGCGGCGGGCAGAGCGCCTGCGGCCAGCAAGACCAGAACGGCGGGATCGAGGTGTCGAGAGGCGGCGCGGGATCGGCTCATGGCAGCTCCCAGATTCAATGGCCGGAAGAAAGCGCTTCGAATTCGTCGGGCGTTACGAATTGGCTCGGTTCATCGTTGGCGCAGGTCTGACAGAACGCCTCGGTGACCTCACCTTCTTCCCATTCGAAGGTGTAGCAGGGCGTCTCGCACTCGAGGCAGATCATGTACTCCGGAGCGGCCATGGGGAGGAGAATAGCGCTGTTCGCCCGCCGCTGCTCGACCCGACGCCCGGGGCGGGTGGACCCGCCCCGGCGGGTGGGGGAGCGGCCAAGAGGCACCCGCTAGACTTACCTCGTGCTCGACCCCGACACCGCCGCGCTCGCGGAGGCCCGCATCCCCTTCCGGCGGGAGCTGATCGCCAAGTACGATCGCCCTGGCCCACGCTACACGTCCTACCCCACAGCACCCCAATTCCATACCGGCTTCGACGCCGTCGACTACGCCACTCTGCTCGACGAAAGCCGCGCGAAGCCCCTGCCCCTGTCTCTGTACGTCCACATTCCCTTCTGCGAGCAGCGGTGCTTCTTCTGCGGCTGCAACGTGGCCGTGACCCGCAACCGCGACCGGGCCGAGCGGTATCTCGAGCGCCTCCGGCAGGAGATCGAGGAGGTCTCGCTCCTCGCCGGCGGCCCCGAGCGCCAGACCATCCAAGTGCATTGGGGAGGCGGCACGCCGACGTACCTCGATCCGCGCCAGATCGTCGATTTGATGTCCTGGCTTCGCTTCACCTTCCCCTTCGCCAAGGACTGCGAGATTAGCGTCGAAGTGGACCCGCGCCACGCCTCCGAGGAGCAGCTGGACGCCCTGGCCGAGGCGGGAGTCAACCGCCTGAGCATGGGGATCCAGGACTTCGATCCCGAAGTGCAAGTCGCCGTCAACCGGGAGCAGCCGGTCGAGCTCGCCTGGAAGGTGATGGCAGGAGCGCGGCGGCGCGGCATCGGCAGCATCAACGTCGATCTCATCTACGGCCTGCCCCACCAGACGCCGACGAGCTTTCGGGCGACCCTGGAAGAGGTCGTGCGGCTCTCTCCGGATCGGCTGGCCGTGTTCAATTTCGCCTACCTGCCCAGCCTCTTCAAGCACCAGCGAGCGATCCCCGCGGAGGCCCTGCCCTCGCCGGAGACCAAGCTCAATCTGCTCGAGGAGACCCTCGACGTCCTCACCGGCGCGGGCTACCAGCTGATCGGGATGGACCACTTCGCCAAGCCCGAAGATCCGCTCGCCCGCGCCCTCGTCGACGGCACCCTGACCCGCAACTTCCAGGGCTACACGACCGCCGGCGAGACCGATCTGCTCGCCTTCGGCACCTCCTCGATCAGCAAGGTGGCCGACGGCTACGCCCAGAACGACAAAGACATCTCGGCCTGGGACGCCCGCATCGAGATCGGCGAGCTCGCCACTTGCCGGGGTCTGCTGCTGTCCCAGGAAGACCTGCTGCGGCGGGAGGTGATCCTCGGCGTCCTCTGCCACTTCGGCCTCGACAAGCAGGCCCTGGCCGAGCGTTGGAGCCTCGACTTCGACCGCCATTTCGCGCACGAGCTCGCCGCCCTCGAGCCCCTCGAGGCCGACGGCCTGATCGAGAGTACGCGTCGCGGCTTCGTGGTGACACCGGCCGGGCGCCTGTTGGTGCGCAACGTGGCGATGTGCTTCGACGCTTATCTCGGCCGCTCCGCCTCGGGCACCGCTCCGCAGTACTCGCGAACCGTTTAGCATCACCCCTCAATGACCACGTCCCTCGGGGGGAGGCCGCTCGATGCGTTGGTGATCGGCGCCGGGATCTCCGGCCTCACCACCGCCTTCTACCTGGAGCGAGGTGGGCTCGACGTGGCCCTGCTCGAGGCCTCTGAGCGGGTCGGTGGCTCCATCCGGACCCTCCATGACGGACCCTGGCTCTTCGAGCTGGGGCCCTCGACCGTGCTCGACGGCAACCCGGCGGTGGGCCGGCTGCTCGAGGACGCCGGCCTCCTCGGGGCCCGGCGGCAGGCCGCTGCCGCGGCGGGGAAGCGCTACGTGTGGAAGGGGGGGCGCCTGGTGCCCCTGCCGAGTGGCCCCGTGGGCTTCCTGACCACGCCCCTGTTCCGGGCCTCCTCCAAGTGGCGGCTGCTCAAAGAGCCATGGGTGGGCCGAAACCCGGACCTCGAGGGTGAGTCGATCGCCGGCTTCGTGCGCCGTCGCCTGGGCGGTGAGCTCCTGGACTATGCCGTGGGCCCCTTCGTCTCGGGGGTCTACGCCGGGGACCCCGAGCGCCTGTCGGTCGCCTGGGCGGTGCCGAAGATCGCCGCTCTCGAGCGCGAGCACGGCAGCCTGATCCGGGGCGCGATCGCCAAACGCAAGGGAGCGACCCCCCGGGGGTCGATGATCTCCCTGCCCGAGGGACTGCTCCAGCTGCCGCTCGAGCTCGGCCAGCAGCTCCACCGGTTGCACCTCGACACCGCCGTCGCCTCGCTACGCTGGGATGGGGACGCCTTCCTGGTCGAAACGAGCCGCGGCCCCTTCCGCGCCCGGCGGGTGGTGCTCGCCGTCGCGGCGGACGCCGCGGCGCGGCTGCTGGCGGCGGCGAGCGACGGCAGGAGCGAGGCGTTCGCAGAGATCCCCTACTCGCCGGTGGTCGTCTTCGCCTATGGCTTCCGGCGGGAGCAGGTGGCCCATCCCCTGGACGGCTTCGGCTTCCTGGCGCCGCGGGTCGAGGGGATGCGTCTGCTCGGTTGCCTGTTCTCCTCGACCCTCTTTCCCGGCCGAGCAGCCACCGGCTGCGTGGCCTTGACCGCCTTCGGTGGCGGGCGCACCGATCCGGAGCTGGTGGGCTTGGGCGACGAGGAGCTCCACCGGCTGGCCGAGGCCGAGCTCGGCCGTGTCCTCGGCGTCTCCGGGTCGCCGGTCTACCGCCACCTGGCCCGCTGGCCGCGGGCGATCCCCCAGTACGAGCTGGGGCACGGCCGCTTCGCCCTCCTCGCCGACCAGCTCGAGGCCCAGCTGCCCGGCCTGCACCTCCGGGGCAACTTCCTGGGTGGCATCTCCCTGCCCGACTGCATCGCCAACGCCGTCGCCCTGGCGCGGAAGATCCTCGCTCTCGAGGGGCCGCCAGGAGTTTGACGGGTCCTGACCTTCATGGTATTTTGCGCGTTCCTCGTCGCGGCCGCCGGCAGGTAGGGCTTTCCGTTGCCGCCGTCTCCGCGATGACCCGTCGAAGTCTTCAACTCGGAGTCGAAACCATGTACGCAGTGATCGAGACCGGGGGCAAGCAGTACCGCGTCGAGCCCGGTGAAGTGCTGGAGGTCGAGCTGCTCTCGGCCGTCGCAGACAACGGTGGGGTGGAGTTCGAGCGCGTGCTGATGATCGCCGACAACGGCGCGGTCAAGGTCGGCAGCCCCACGGTCTCCGGTGCGCGGGTTCGGGCTCAGGTGCTCGGCACCGTGCGCGGCGACAAGATCCGGGTCTTCAAGATGAAGAAGCGCAAGCAGTACCGGCGCACCCGCGGTCACCGCCAGAACCTCCATCGCATCCGCATCGAAGAGATCGCCGGCTGAGGCCCAGCCGCCCCACCGAGCGCAGCAGGAGATTCCCTCATGGCACACAAGAAAGGTCAGGGCTCGACCCGCAACGGCCGCGACTCCAACGCGCAGCACCTCGGCGTCAAGCGCTTCGGGGGCGAGCAGGTTCCCGGCGGCGCGATCCTGGTCCGCCAGCGTGGCACCAAGTTCTTTCCCGGCAACAACGTCGGTCGCGGTAGTGACGACACCCTCTTCGCCAAGGTCTCGGGCGTCGTCCGCTTCCAGGACCGCGGCCGGCTCGGCAAGTACGTCCACGTGCTGCCCGCCGAGTAAGCCGGACCACCCGCCCCCGCCAACCCCTTGAGCTTCATCGACGAAGCCGTCCTCGACGTCCAGGGCGGACGTGGCGGCAACGGCTGCGTGGCCTTTCGGCGCGAGAAGTACGTCCCCCGCGGCGGCCCCTCCGGGGGTGACGGCGGCCACGGCGGCTCGGTCTTCCTGCTCGGCGACTCGCAGCTCAACACCCTCTTCCATCTCCGCTTCGCCAGCATCTACCCGGCCGAGCGCGGCCGGCACGGCGAGGGCTCCAACCGCACCGGCGCCAGTGGCGACGACCTCGAGGTGGCCGTGCCTCTGGGCACCGTGGCCTTCGACGCCGCGACCGGGGAGAGCCTCGGCGAGCTGCTGCACCACGGCGAACGGCTGCTGGTGGCGGCTGGTGGTCACGGCGGGCGCGGCAACGCCCGCTTCGCCACCTCCACCAACCGGGCGCCGCGGCGTGCGGATCCCGGACGGGAAGGGGAGGCGCGGCGCCTGCGCCTGGAGCTCAAGCTGCTCGCCGACGTCGGCGTGGTGGGCCTGCCCAACGCCGGCAAGTCGACCCTGATCAGCACCATCTCGGCCGCTCGACCCAAGATCGCCGACTACCCGTTCACCACCCTGATTCCCCAGCTGGGAGTGGTGGCCAGGGGGCCGATGAGCTCTCCCTTCGTGATCGCGGACCTGCCAGGGTTGATCGAAGGGGCCGCCCAGGGGGCCGGCCTCGGCATTCGGTTCCTGAAGCACGTGGAGCGCTGCCGCGTGCTGCTCCACCTGGTGGACCTCTCCTCGGGAGAACATGACGCGGGTTCTGACCTCGCGACCGTCGAGGCCGAGCTGGTCGCCTTCAACGAGCAGCTCCTGGAGCGGCCCCGGATCATCGTCGGCAGCAAGCTCGACGCGGTCGACCCCGAGCGCCGCCGGGACCTCACCGCCGCCGCGGCCGAGCGGGGCCTGCCCTACCGTGAGGTCAGCGCGGCCACCCACGAGGGGCTCGAGGAGCTGGTCGCGGAGCTGGAGACGAAGCTCGCCGGCCTCGCCCGAGAGGCCGCGGAACCATGAGGGCGGTCGAGCCATGAGGGTCGGCCTCTTCGGCGGCAGCTTCGACCCACCGCACGAAGGGCATCTCCAGCCGGTCGAGGCGGCCCGGGAGGCGCTCGGCCTGGAGCGAGTGCTCTTCCTGCCCACGGCCGTGCCGCCTCACAAGGACGGCCCTCGGCACGCGCCGGCGCTGGCTCGCTACGCCATGGTCGAGCTGGCCCTTCTCGATCGCGAGGGCCTCTTCGCCTCGACCTTCGAGCTGGTCCCCGAGCGTCCGGCTTACACCATCGACACGCTGGACCACTTCCTCGCCATCGAGCCGGAGACGGACTTCGTGCTGCTGATCGGGGGGGATTCTTTCGCTTCCTTCCACACCTGGCGCCGCTGGCGGGAGATCGCCGCCAGAGTGCCCCTGGGAGTGCTCGCCCGGGCCGGCTGGGAGGAGCAGAAGATGCTCGACGCCGCAGTGCCCGAGGTCCGGGCCCTGGCGGAGAACGGCCGCGCCACCCTGGTGCGCGGCCCCCGTCTGCCGTATTCGTCCACCGACATCCGGTCAGCCCTCGCCGCCGGCCAGGCGCCGTCTGAGGGTGCGTTGCCGGAGCTGGTGATAGGCTACATCCGCAAATACTCGCTATACCGATGATCGAACCCGCGACTCAGACCGTCGACATCCCCGCGCGCGTCCAGACCGCCGTCGACGCCGCCCTCGACCTCAAGGGTGCGAACTTGAAGGTGTTGCACCTCGAGCCGGTGACCGACTTCACCGACTACTTCCTGGTCGTCAGCGGCGGCAGCAATCGCCAGGTCGAAGCCATCGCCGACGCCATCGACGAGCGCTTGCGGGCGGGCCAGGTGCGTCCCCTCCACGTGGAAGGCCAGGGCAAGGGAGCCTGGGTTCTGCTCGACTACGGGGACTTCGTCGTCCACGTCTTCGACGCCGAGCGCCGCAGCTTCTACGCCCTCGAGCGTCTGTGGAGAGACGCTCCGGATGTCACGGACCAGTTCGTCCGCTGACGCGGTCGACGTCGCTCCCCCGTCCTTCCTCGAGCCTTCCGAGGTGGTTCGCCTCGCCCGCGCGGCGGCGAGCCCGGCGCCCATTCTGCTGGTGGGGGAGCCGGGCACTGGCCGGTCGGCCCTCGGCCTCTGGCTCCATCAGGTGAGCCCCCGCCACGGCGGCCCGTTCGTCGAGGTCGACCCCGGAGCCCTCCCCGCCGACCTCTTCGAGGCCGAGCTCTTCGGCTGGCGGCCCGGTGCCTTCACCGGCGCCGAACGGGCCACGGAAGGGCGGGTGGACCTCGCCCGCGGCGGTACCCTCCTGCTCGACCGCGTCGAGTCCCTGCCTCTGAGCGTCCAGCCGAAGCTGCTGAGGTTGTTGGAAGAAGGCCGCTTCGCGCCGCTGGGAGGCCGGGAGAAGCAGGCGGACCTGCGTTTCGTGGCGATCGCTTCGGAGGACCTGCCCCTGCGGGTCGAGCGAGGCGCCTTCCGGGCGGACCTCTTCTACCGGCTGGAAGTCCTTTCCTTCCGGCTGCCGCCTTTGCGCGAGCGGCCTCAGCGCCTGCCGGCGGTGGTCGAGGCCGTGCTCGCGGACCTCGCTCTCCGCCTGGGCCGGCCGGTGGCGACCCTGGACCCGGCGACTCTCGGCTGGATGCGCGAGCACCCCTGGCCGGGCAACCTCCGCCAGCTGCGCAACCTGCTGGAGCGGGCTCTGATCCTGGAGCCGGATCAACCGCTCACCCCTCCCCGGCCGTCTGCCCTGGAGGCGCGGCCCCGGCGGCTCGACGAAATCGAGGCGGAGGAGATCCGGCGTGCCCTCGGCTACTGCCGCGGCCATCAGGGCGAGGCGGCGGCCGCGCTGGGGATCAGCCGCAAGACCCTGTGGGAGAAGCGGCGCCGCTACGGCCTCCCGTAGCGCGCCCGAGCCCGTCTACGGCACGGCAGCCAGCCGAGGAGCGGTGCTGCTCTCGCTGGCGCGCAGCAGGAGGGCGCTGCGTGCGAGGACCTGGATCTCCTCTTCGGAGGTCTGCACCGAGGCGAGCTCGAAGCGAGGTACCGAGGCCTCCGCCTTGAGACGGGCGAGGTGGCTCTCGGGGATGGTCAGGAAGGCGTCCACCACGTCGGGGTCGAGCTGGGTCCCGGCCACGCGCGACAGCTCGGACACCGCCGTACGGTGAGTGCAAGCTCGCCGGTAGGGCCGATCCGAGGTCAGCGAATCGTAGGTATCGACCACGGCGAAGATCCTCGCGGCGAGGGGGACGGCGTTGGCGGCGAGGCCGGCAGGGTAGCCGCGGCCATCCCAGCGCTCCTGGTGATTGGCCACGATTTCGAGGGCAGGTTTCAGGAACTCCACGTGGGCGAGGATCTCGGCGCCCCAGGCGGGGTGCTGGCGCATGATGTGCCACTCCTCCTCGGTCAGCGGCCCGGCTTTCCACAGCACGGCGTCCGGCACGGCGAGCTTACCGATGTCGTGGAGGAGGGCACCCCACTCGAGGATCTCGAGGTCTCGCCGGGGCAGGCCGAGCACTCGCCCGAGGGCTACGGCGTAGCGGGCGACGCGGAAGGAGTGGCCGGTGGTGTCGTTGTCGCGGGCGTCGATGGCGAGCACCACCGCCTCGATGGCCTGGGTGTAGGAGCGCCGCAGGCTGCGCTGACTGTCGGCGACGGTGGCGGCGATCTCACGCTCGAGGGGCGAGGCGAGGAGCTGAGCCGCCAGCCAGGCGAGCACCAGGGAAAGGATCGCCGCCAGTGCGGCGGCGAGCCCGATCACCCCGGCGAGCCCGCGAGCCGACGGCACCTGGCCGTCCGGGAAGGCCCAGGCGAAGAGCGCCAGGACCATCAGGGTGGTCGCGGTGGCCACGCCCGCGGCGAGGCCGATCATCTTGCCTTGGAGACGCATCTCTCTCTCGCCGAGGACATCGGAGAAGATCCTCTGACACCGTTCAAGCAACCGCCGTGAAACTAGCTCCTGATAACTGTTGGTGCGCGCCAGGGGCCGGGTGTGGACGAAGATCGCAAGAAGAGCCCCGATCGCCCTCCTCAGCGGCCCGTCCAGGTCGGATTGCGCTTTTCGAGGAAGGCCGCGACCCCTTCCTTCTTGTCCTCGCTCGCAAAGCAGAGGCAGAAGAGATCCCGCTCGTAGGTGATGCCCTCCTCGACCGCCATGCGTTGGCTGGCGCGCAATGCCTCCTTCGCCACCTTCAAGGTGAGGGGGCTCTTGGCGGCGATCTCGGCAGCCAGCTCGAGGGTCTTGGCGCGCAGCTCCTCGTGCGGAACCACCAGCTCGACCAGCCCGATGCGGCCGGCCTCCTCGGCGCCGATCATGGCACCCGAGAGGATCAGCCGCATGGCGTGGCCGAGGCCGACCTGGCGGGGCAGGCGCTGGGTGCCGCCACCGCCCGGGATCAGGCCGAGCTTGATCTCCGGCTGGCCGAAGCGGGCCTTGTCGGAGGCGATGCGCAGATCGCAGGAGAGGGCGAGCTCGCAGCCGCCGCCCAGGCAGAAGCCGTTGATCATGGCGATCACCGGCTTGGGGAAGCTCGCCATGACGTCGAAGACCCGAGGACTACGCATGGCCCAGCGCTGGTCGAAGGGCGTGCGGCCCTCGAACTCGCCGATGTCGGCGCCGGCGATGAAAGACTTCTCGCCCGCGCCGGTGACCACCACCACGCCGAGCGAATCGTCGGCCTCGATGGCGGCGAGGTGGTCGAGCATGTCGTTGCGCACCTGCTCGGAAAGGGCGTTGAGCTTGTCGGGACGATTGATGGTCAGGATGGCCACGCGGCCTTCCCGTTCGAAGAGCACGGTCTCGGACATCCGGGATCCCTCCAGAGTTGGCACGAAACGGGGTTCGGGGTCAGCGATGCCGCCACGCGGGGCGGCGCTTCTCGAGAAAGGCGGTGAGGCCCTCCTGCATGTCTTCGCTCGCGGTCAGCTCCTGCAGATAGAGCCGTTCGCACTCGGCGAGGCCCTCAGCGAAGCTCCGGCGGTCCCCGGCCTCGACCGCCCGCTTGGCCAGGCGCACGACCGGCGCAGAGAGGCCCTCGAGGCGGGCGACGATCTCGGCGGCGCGGGAGTCGAGGTCGGCTTCCGGCACGGCCCAGGTGGCGAGGCCCCACTCGGCGGCCTCACGGCCGGACAGGAAGCGGCCCAGGGTGAGTAGCTCGAGGGTGCGACCCCGGCCCAGCCGCCCCGGGTAGAGGGCGGCGGCGTAGGGTGGGAAGCAGCCCAGCTCGATCTCTGGCTGGCCGAAGGTGGCGGCCTCGGCGGCCAGCACCCAGTCGCAGGCGAGAGCGAGCTCCATCCCCCCTCCCAGGCAGTGCCCGCGCACCACGGCGAGGCTGGGCGCCGGCAGGGCGGCGAGCCTCGCGAGGGCGCCGTGGAAGAGCTGGAGCATGTCCGCCACCTTGTCGGCGGTGTGGTCCTGGACCGACACGCCCGCCGAGAAGGCCTTGGCGCCGGCCCCCCGGACGACCACCAGAGCGAGCTCGTCCTGAGCATGAAGGCTGTCGACGGCCTGGCCCAGCTCGGCGAGCACGCCGAGGTCGAGCACGTTCAGGGGCGGGTGGTCGATCGTCAGCGTCGCCGTCCGGCCACTGCGCTCGAGGCGAACGCGGGGGAGGCTCATCGGCGGGCCTAGAGGATCTCCACCAGGGCCGCCAGCCCCATCCCTCCCGACACACAGAGGGTGGCGATGCCGCGGCGGCGGCCGCGGGTGGCGAGGCCGTGGAGGAGGGTGACCAGGATGCGGCAGCCGGTGGCGCCGATCGGATGGCCCAGGGCGATGGCGCCACCGTCCGGGTTGACGATGTCAGGGTCGAAGTCGAGGTCCTTCAGGCAGGCGAGCACTTGGCTGGCGAAGGCCTCGTTGAGCTCGACCTCGTCGACGGCGGCGGCCGTGAGGCCCTGCCGGGAGAGCAGGCGGCGCACCGCCGGCACCGGTCCGATGCCCATGATCCGCGGCTCGACACCCACCACCTCCCAGCCCACCAGCCGGGCCACGGGCCTGAGCCCGAGCTCCGCGGCGGCGCTCTCGGCGGCCACCAGCACGGCGGCGGCGCCGTCGGTGATTCCGGAAGCGTTGCCGGCGGTGACCGTGCCGCCGGGGCGGAAGACCGGGGTCAGCTTCTCGAGGTCGGGGAGGGTGACGCCGTCGCGCGGATGCTCGTCGGTCATGACCACCGCCGGCCCCTTCTTGCCCGGCACCGAGACGGGCGCGATCTCGGCCTGGAAGCGACCGGCGGCGCGGGCCCGCTCGCACCGGCCCTGGCTGCCGACGGCCCAGGCGTCCGCGGCGGCGCGGTCGATCCCCGTCTCGTCGGCCAGCTCTTCGGCGGTCTCGCCCATCACCAGGCCGGAGAGGGGGTCGTTGAAGCCGTCCTTGTACATGCCGTCCACCACCTCTGCGTGGCCCAGCCGGTAGCCCCAGCGGGCGCGCGGCAGGAGGAAGGGGGTGTTCGACATGCTCTCGGTGCCGCCGGCCAGGATCACCCGGGCCTCACCGTTCTGGATCGTCCGCGCGGCGGAGAGCACGGCCTGGAGGCCGGAGCCGCAGGCCTGGTTGATGGTGAAGGCCGGGCGGTCGACCGGTACCGCGGCCCGGAAGGCGACCTGGCGGGCGGTATTGGGCCCGCCGCCGGCCTGCCGCGCATGGCCGAGGATCACCTGGTCGACGCGGTCGGTCGGGCAGCCGGCCCGCTCGAGACAGGCGCGAGCGGCCTCCGTGCCGAGATCCGCCGCCGACAGCGACGCGAGCGCACCCCCGAACCTGCCGATCGGGGTGCGGACGGGAGCGACGAGGACGATCGGTTCGGAGGCCATGGCGCCCTACTTGGCGGAGAACTGCGGCGTGCGCTTCTCGACGTAGGCGGCGAGCCCTTCCTTGGCGTCCTCGCTCTGGAAGAGCTGCTGCTGTAGCTCGCGCTCGAGGGTGAGGGCGGACTCGAAGGGGATCTCGGCGCCGGACTGGACGCTGCGCTTGATCCGGCCGACTGCGCGCGCGGCCTTGGCTGGCGGGCAGAACTGCCGGGCGTATTGCTGTACCTGGGAGAGGAAGTCGTCGCCCTCGAAGACCAGGTCGACGATGCCCAGCGCCTGGGCCTCGTCTAGCGGGAACAGGCGACCGGTCACCATCAACTCGATGGCCCGGCTCTTGCCGACGATGCGTACCAAGCGCTGGGTGCCACCGGTGCCTGGCAGCACTCCGAGGGAGACCTCGGGCAAGCCGAACTTGGCGCCGCTCTTCTTGGCGATGCGCAGGTCGGCGGCCATGGCGATCTCGAGCCCACCGCCGACGGTGTTGCCGTTCAGGGCGGCGATCACCAGCTTCGGGGTCTGCTCGAGGCGGGAGAGGGTCTCGTTGGCGTGGAGGCAGAAGAAGTACTTGAAGGTGGGGTCCGACGTCTTGAGCATGTTGATGTTGGCACCGGCACAGAACATCTTCTCACCGGAGCCGGTGAGCACCAGCACGTGGACGTTGACGTCGAAGCGGGCTTTCAGGATCGCCTCGTCGAGCTGGCGCATCATCTCGTGGGTGTAGGTGTTGGCCGGTGGGTCGTCCAGGGTCAGCCAGGCAACTCCGTCCCGGACCTCGTAGTGCACCAGCGTGCGCGTGGCGGCGGCTTCGTCGGACATCGTGGATCTCCTTCTCGGCGGTGGACGCCGGTCGGGAAAGCGGTCGATCGTTGGGGATGTGAGTTGGCGGACCGGAAAGGGGGTCGGCCCGCGGCTCGAACGTTCCGGCCGATTGTGTCACAGTTGCCTCCAGACTGCCCACTCTAGCGAGGGGCTCCGGGTGGCAGGTGCCTCCGCGCCACTGCCGCCTGGCCTAGAATACTCGGCTGACTTCGGAGGATGTCTTTCCAGGTGCGCGAATGATCGCCGGCTACAACACGGACGTCCGGCACGGCGAGATCGTCTTCCACGTCCAGACCGAGGACAAGGGCATCGACAATCCCTACGTCGAGAGCCTGGTCTACGTGGGAGGCCGAGTGCTGGCGGCCAAGCGGTCCAGCTACGCAGCCCTGCTGGCGGAAGGCAAGGGGCCGGAGGCGATCTCCGCCCTGATGGACCACCAGCACCGGGCGGTCATCGCGGCGATCCGCCAGGGCCGCTTCGACACCAAGGTCGAGACCATGCTCGGCCGGCCGGTGGCGGCTTCGACGTCTTCGGTCGCCATCCCTGTCGCCCCGCCGGAGATGACCGAGCTGGAGGACTTCCTGGCCTCGACCCGCGCCACCGAGAGCGAGCGCACCCTCGACCAGGTGATCCTCGAGTACCTGCTCTCCGAGGCCGAGCAGGAGCACCTCCAGCTCTCGGTCGAGAGCGACCACGACCTCAGCTTCGGCCGGCTGGCGGACTTGCGCTTGATGGCCAGCTCCTCGAAGAGTGGCGCCGGGGTACGTGACGTCAACGTCGAGGTGCGGCTGATCTCGACCGTGGCCGAGGCACAGACTCTGGCCAGCGGCCGGACCGACCTCGAGGGCCGCCTGCGGCTGGCCTTCCCCATCCCCGAGCTCCGCGGTGGTGCCGCGGCCCTGATCATCAACGCCGAGAGCACCCTGGGCTCGGCCGAGCTCAAGCACCTGCTGGCGTGATCGAGATCGTCGTCAATGGCGAGCCGCGGTCGGTGCCGGCCGGTGCCAGCGTGCTCGACCTGGTGACGGCCGCCGGCCGGGACCCCCGCACCGTCGCCGTCGAGCACAACGGCGAGATCGTGGCGCGAGACCACTATGCCGCCACGATTCTCGCAGCGGGCGACCGGGTCGAGGTGGTGCATTTCGTCCAGGGCGGGTAGACGCTTGTCATCCCAGGGCGGCCTCGCTATACTCCTGCGCCGCTGTTGTTCGTGGGCCGCTAGCTCAACTGGCAGAGCAGCAGACTCTTAATCTGCGGGTTCTAGGTTCGATTCCTAGGCGGCTCACCATCCCTGATAGCTCCCGCCTCTCTCGATCGGAGGGAGGCTTCCGCGAAAGATCCCGGGCGAAAGTGGCGGAATTGGTAGACGCGCTAGACTTAGGATCTAGTCCCGAGTCCTCGGGTTGGGGGTTCGAGTCCCCCCTTTCGCACCACCGGTAGACCCCCCGACTAAACCTCCCAACTCCCATCGGGGCCTTTCCAGCATGAGTGTCGTCCTGTCCAATGCCGAGGTCGGGCCGTGCCGCCGCGAGCTGCGCATCGAAGTTCCGGCGCCGGCCGTCGACGCGGAGCACCAGCGCGTCGTCGAAGATTTCCGCCGCAAGGCCAAGATCCCCGGCTTCCGGCCGGGCAAGGCTCCCGCGGCCGTGGTGGCCCAGCGGCATCACGAAGACATCCACCAAGAGGTCGTCGACCGGCTCCTGCCGCGTTACTGGAAGCAGGCCCAGGCGGAGACCGGCCTCGATCCGCTGCTGCCTCCGAGCGTCAAAGAGGTGCACCTCCACCACGGCGAGCCCCTGGTCTTCGTCGCCACGGTCGACGTTCGGCCCGAGATCGAGCTGCGCAACTACCAGGACTTCGAGCTGCCGCCGATCGTCGACGACGTGAGCGCTGCCGAGACCGAACAGTTCTTCGAGGGTCTGCGCCGCTCCCGCGGTCGCTGGAACGCCGTCGAGCGGCCGGCCCAGAGAGGTGACCTGGTCGAGGGGTCCCTGGTCCAGCTGGGCGGCGGCGACGCGCCGGAGGGCGAGCCGGGCCCGGTGCGTTTCGAGTTGGGGGCCGAGAGCGTCTGGGAGGAGATCTCTCTCGCCGCGACCGGCCTGCCGGTGGGCCGCAGCACCGAGTTCACCCGCGTCGAAGAGGCAGGAGAGGAGCCGGCCAGCTCGAGGCGCTTCCGCCTGACCGTGGACGCGGTGCGCGAGCTCGAGCTGCCGGTTGCCGATGACGAGTTCGCCAAGGGCTTCGGGGCGGAGAGCCTCGAGGCTTTGAAGACCGAGATCGCCGCCCGTCTACGCCATGACAAGAGAGCCGCTGCCCGTGGCAAGCAAGAGACTCTGCTGCTCGATCAGCTCTGCGAGCGGCACGTCTTCCCCCTGCCGGAGGCGGTCATCGAGGGGGAGGTGCGAGAGATGGTCACGGACTACGCGCGCCACCTGGTGCAGCAGGGCGTCGACATCGAGAGGGCGACCATCGACTGGGATCGGATGGCGACCGAGGCCCGTCCGGCGGCGGAGCGACGGGTGCGCGCCCGGCTGCTGCTCGACGCCATCGCCGACAAGGAGCGCATCGTCGTCTCGGAGCCGGACTTCGAGGCGACCATCGCGGCCCTCGCCCGCGCCGAGGGACGGCCGACGCCGGCCCTGCGGAAGGAGCTGGACGAGGCTGGTAAGCTGGGCTCACTGCGTGCTCGTCTGCGTCGGGATCGCACCCTGCGCCGCCTGCTGGGTGAGGACGAGTCACCTGCGCCTCAGGCTCCCTGAGCTTGGGCGTCCCGGAAACAGGGGTCACGGGCGTCGTATCTGGAGAAGGAGACTTCACGGGAATGCTGGTACCCATCGTCGTCGAGCAAACCAATCGCGGAGAGCGGGCGTTCGACATCTACTCCCGCCTCCTCAAGGACAACATCATCTTCCTGGGCCGGCCGATCGACGAGGACGTGGCGAGCCTGATCATCGCCCAGATGCTCTTCCTGGAGTCCGAGAACCCGGAGAAGGACATCGCCCTCTACATCAACTCCCCTGGGGGCTCCATCACGGCCGGGCTGGCGATCTACGACACCATGCAGCACATCAAGCCGGACGTGGCCACCTTCTGCGTGGGCCAGGCCGCCTCGATGGCGGCGGTCCTCCTGGCCGCCGGGGGCCGGGGCAAGCGCCACCTGCTGCCCAACAGCCGGGTGCTGATCCACCAGCCCCTGATGTACGGCCTCCAGGGCCAGCAGACCGACATCCAGATCCACGCCGAGGAGCTGCTGAACCTGCGAGACCGGCTGGAGGACATCCTCTGCGCCCACACCGGGCGGTCCAAGGAGGAGGTCCACCGTGACACCGAACGCGATAAGATCTTCGGAGCGGAGGAGGCCGTAGCGTACGGGCTCGCCGACCGGGTGATGCTGAGGAAGAAGGGCTCCTAGACGAGCCCCTGGGCCGGCGGACCCTCGGCGACGGGGGAGGCCGGAATAGCCGAAGGACGGTGGTCTGTTTCTAGTGGGCGAACGACGGAAGATGGTCCCCATTCCGGAGGAGTGATGCCGAAGAAAGACAGCGGCGACGAGGTTCTGCGTTGCTCGTTCTGCAACAAGAGCCAGCGCGAGGTCAAGAAGCTGATCGCTGGTCCCACCGTTTTCATCTGTGACGAGTGCGTCGACATCTGCCTCGACATCATCGCCGAGGATCGGATGCTCGAGCAGCAGGCCGACACGACCCTGCCCAAGCCCCGCGAGATCAAGGCCCTCCTCGACGAGTACGTGATCGGCCAGGACCAGGCCAAGAAGAAGCTGGCCGTCGCCGTCTACAACCACTACAAGCGCATCGACTTCGCCGAGAAGGCCCATGGCGAGGTCGAGATCCAGAAGACGAACATCCTGCTGATCGGTCCCACGGGCACTGGCAAGACGCTGCTCGCTCAGACCCTGGCCCGGCTCCTCTCGGTGCCCTTCACCATCGCCGATGCCACCACCCTGACCGAGGCCGGCTACGTCGGTGAGGACGTCGAGAACATCATCCTCAAGCTCTACCAGGCCTCCGGCAACGACACGGAGAAGACCCAGCGCGGCATCGTCTACATCGACGAGGTCGACAAGATCTGCCGCAAGGGAGACAACCCCTCGATCACCCGCGACGTCTCGGGGGAGGGGGTCCAGCAGGCCCTACTCAAGATCCTCGAAGGCACCCAGTGCAACGTGCCGCCTCAGGGCGGGCGCAAGCACCCGCACCAGGAGTTCCTCCAGATCGACACCACCAACATCCTGTTCATCTGCGGCGGCGCTTTCGTGGGCCTGGACGAGGTCATCGGCCGGCGCGTCAACGAGAAGCAGCTCGGCTTCGGCGCCGACGTTCGCTCGCGGAAAGAGAAGAAGAACGCCCGCCTCCTCGAGCAGGTGCTGCCGGAGGACCTGATCAAGTTCGGCCTGATCCCCGAGTTCGTCGGACGCCTGCCGGTGGTGGCCACCCTTGAGGAGCTGGACGAAGCGGCCTTGATCCGCATCCTGAAGGAGCCCAAAAACAGCCTGGTTCGCCAGTACCAGAAGATCTTCGAGTTCGAGGGCGTGGAGCTGTCCTTCACCGACGGAGCTCTCGATGCGATCGCGCGGGAGGCCCTGAAGAGGAACGTCGGCGCCCGTGGGTTGCGCATCATCCTCGAGGAGCTGATGCTCGAGCTCATGTACAACGTACCCTCCCAGCGCGACATCAGCAAGTGCGTCATCACCGAGGAGGTGGTGACACACCGGATGACACCGATCACTGTTTTCAAGGAAGCTGTCTAGGGTGGCCCCCAGAGTGAGTAGCGCGATGAATCCGACCTTCGTCAAGACCCGCCGCGAGACCCTGCCCCTGGTCCCACTTCGGGACATGGTGGTCTTCCCGCACATGATGGCGCCGTTCATCGTGGGCCGGGAGAGCTCGGTCAAGGCGCTCGAGCAGACCCTCCAGACCTCTCAGAAGCGGATCTTCCTGGTCGCCCAGAAAGACCCCAAGGTCGACGAGCCGCTGCGCACCGACATCTTCGACATCGGCGTGATCGCCACCGTGATCCAGAACCTGAGACTGCCCAACGGCAACGTCAAGGTGATGGTCGAGGGCGTGCAGCGGGGCCGGGTGATCGAGGTCCACGAGGACGACGGAGCCCTTTCCGTCGACGTCGAGACCTTCGAGGTCAACTACCCGCTCAACGAGAAGCTCCAGGCCTACATGAACCGAGTGCTCTCGGTCTTCGAGCAGTACGCCAAGGTCTCGCATCACCTCGCCTTCGAAGGGCTGATGTCCACCATCAAGGTCGACGATCCGGATCGCTTCGCCGACATCCTCTCCGCCCACCTGATGGTGGCGACGACCGAGAAGCAGTCCCTGCTCGATCTGATCAATCCCTATGAGCGTCTCCAGCGCCTGCACGACCTGATCGACATCGAGGTCGAGAAGGTCAACATTGACAAGCGGGTCAATGTGAAGGTCAAGAAGCAGATGGAGAAGGCCCAGAAGGAGTACTACTTAAACGAGAAGATCAAGGCCATCCACCAGGAGCTGGGCCGCACCGACGACCGCAGCGAAGAAGTGGCAGATCTCAAGAAGCGGATCGAGGCCGCCGGCCTACCCAAGGAAGTCAAGGAGAAGGCCGAGCAGGAGCTCAAGCGCCTGGAGGCGATGCCGCCGGTGTCGGCCGAGGCCACGGTATCGCGCAACTATATCGACTGGATCGTCTCGGTGCCCTGGCAGCGGGCGACCAAGGAGAGGAAGGACCTGCCGCGCGCGGAGAAGATCTTGAACGAGGACCACTACGGTCTCGAGAAGATCAAGGAGCGCATCCTGGAGTTTCTCGCGGTGCGCCAGCTGGTCAGCAACAGCCAGCGGAGTAAGAGCTCGATCATCTGCTTCGTGGGACCTCCGGGCGTGGGCAAGTCGTCCCTCGCCAAGTCGATCGCCCGGGCCACCAACCGCAAATTCGTCCGCCTGTCGCTCGGCGGCGTGCGTGACGAGGCGGAGATCCGCGGCCACCGGCGGACTTACATCGGTGCCTTCCCCGGACAGATCCTCCAGCTGATGAAGAAGGCGGGAACGGTCAACCCGGTCTTCCTGCTCGACGAGGTGGACAAGATGGCGATGGACTTTCGGGGCGACCCGGCCGCCGCCTTGCTCGAGGTGCTGGACCCGGAGCAGAACAACACCTTCGTCGACCACTATCTCGACGTCGAGTACGACCTCTCGAAGGTGATGTTCATCGCCACGGCCAACGTCATCCACCCGGTGCCACCGGCCCTGCGCGATCGCATGGAGGTGATCGAGCTCTCCGGCTACACTCCCACCGAGAAGCTCGCCATCGCCCGGCAGTATCTGCTCAAGAAGCAGATGGAGCTCAACGGGCTGTCTGACAAGACCGTCGGGTTCGAGGACGCCGCGCTGAACAAGCTGATCGAGGACTACACCCGCGAGGCCGGAGTCCGGAACCTCGAGCGAGAGATCGGCTCGGTGTGCCGAAAGATCGCAAGACGGGTGGTGACCCAGGGTAGGGACTACTCGATCAAGGTCTCCGCCGAGACGGTGGCCGGGTTCCTCGGCAAGGCGAGGTTCCGCTCCCAGAAGAAGAACGAGAAGTCCGAGGTCGGGGTGGCGACCGGCATGGCCTGGACTCAGGTCGGCGGAGAGTTGCTCGAGACCGAGGTCGGTCAGATGAAGGGGAAAGGCAAGCTCACCTTGACCGGCAAGCTGGGCGAGGTGATGCAGGAGTCGGCCCGTGCCGCGGTCTCCTACCTCCGGAGCCGGGCCGACCTGTTGGGCATCGAGCCGGACGTCTCCGAGCGCGTCGACCTGCACATCCACGTGCCCGAGGGGGCGATCCCCAAGGACGGTCCCTCGGCCGGCATCACCATGGCCACGGCCCTGGTCTCCTCCCTGACCGGCATCCCGGTCAGGAAGGACGTCTCGATGACCGGCGAGATCACTCTGCGCGGCAAGGTCTTGCCAGTGGGCGGGATTAAGGATAAAGTCCTCGCCGCCTTCCGTGCTGGGATTACGGAGGTCATCCTCCCCAGAGAAAACGAAAAGGACCTCGAGGACATCCCCGCCGAGGTCTCGGAGCACATCGAATTCCACCTCGTCGAGTCCATGGACGAGGTTCTCGGCATCGCACTCGACGGGCCACTGAGCCCACTCACGAAAGTAAAGCCTGAGTTTGACAAAGCCGCTCCCGAGCCCCCAGTAGGCTCGGACTCCCTGGCCCACTGACGCCACACCCCCCCGAGGCTCTCTGTCGAGCTTCGGGCGGCCTCGAACCCCAGGTCCAGCAGGGCAATCCGCAACGGGAAGGGTCGGTGTAGTCGGGGAAGCGGAGAAACTGGAATCTTGATTTGAGGGTCGACTCCGCGGAGCTTGCATGCTCGGCACACCGGCAGGAAGAGTTCCGGCGGGACGATCTACCGCAGATCGCGTTCATCGGGCGCTCCAACGTCGGCAAGTCGAGCCTGCTGAATGCGCTCTTGAACCGGAAGGGGCTGGCGCGAACCAGCTCGACGCCCGGACGTACCAGGATGGTCAACTTCTTCCTGGTCAATCGCCGCTGCTACTTCGTCGACCTGCCGGGTTATGGCTACGCCAAGGCTGGCAAGCAGGAGCGGCAGCAGTGGGGAGAGCTGGCCGACCGGTATTTTCGCCACGAGGCTCAGCCGGGTCGGCGGGAGCGGGCCCGGGTCATCCAGCTCATTGACGCGAAGGTGGGGGCCACCCCACTCGACCGCGACGCGGCCGAGTACCTGGAGAGCTTCGAGCTCCCCCGCTTGGTGGTGGCCACCAAGATCGACCGCATCGCGCGGGGACGACGCGCGCAAGCGCTCGATGGCATCCGGGCAGCCCTGGGGTTGCCGGAAGACGAGATGCCGGTCGCGGTTTCCGCCGAGACCGGCGAAGGATTGAAGGAAGTGTGGCGGGCGGTCGAAGAGTCTCTCATCGCAAGCCCCCGCGCCCGATAGCAGCCGCGAGGAACGATATGGCAAAGCCTAGGAACCAGCCCCCCGAGAATCAAGACACCCTCGACATCCGGACGCTCAAGGACCTCTCTTCGAGCGACTTGATGAAGATCGCCAACGACCTCGGGGTCGAGGGCGCGTCCAACCTGCGCAAACAGGAGCTGATCTTCAAGATCCTCCAGGCCCAGACCGAGAAGAGCGGCCTCATCTTCGCCGAGGGCGTCCTCGAGTGCCTGCCGGACGGCTTCGGCTTCCTGCGCGCTCCCGAGTACAACTACCTACCGGGTCCGGACGACATCTATGTCAGCCCGAGCCAGATCCGGCGCTTCGACCTGCGCACCGGCGACACCGTCTCCGGCCAGGTCCGCCAGCCCAAGGACGGGGAGCGCTACTTCGCCCTGATCAAGGTCGAGGCGGTCAACTTCGAGCATCCCGAGGTCTCCCGCAACAAGATCTTCTTCGACAACCTGACCCCCCTCTACCCCGAAGAGCGGCTCAAGCTCGAGGTCTCGGGCGACATGTCCTCACGGGTGATGGACCTCGTCACCCCCATGGGCAAGGGCCAGCGGGCCCTGATCGTAGCGCCGCCGCGCACCGGCAAGACCATGCTCCTGCAGTCGATCGCCCACTCGGTGGAGAAGAACCATCCCGAGGTTGTGCTGATCGTGCTGCTGATCGACGAGCGGCCCGAAGAGGTCACCGACATGCAGCGCTCGGTGCAGGGCGAGGTCGTCTCCTCGACCTTCGACGAGCCCGCCACCCGCCACGTGCAGGTGGCCGAGATGGTCATCGAGAAGGCCAAGCGCCTGGTCGAGCACAAAAAGGATGTAGTGATCCTGCTCGACTCGATCACCCGTCTGGCCCGCGCCTACAACACGGTCCAGCCGCCGTCGGGCAAGGTGCTCTCCGGCGGTATCGACGCCAACGCCCTGCACCGGCCGAAGCGGTTCTTCGGCGCCGCGCGCAACATCGAAGAGGGCG
>JBIOYC010000210.1:0-5183 GCA_044869955.1 Thermoanaerobaculia bacterium
GGCTCCGGCTCCACCCGCCTGTTCATCACCCCGGGGTTTCGCTTCCAGGTGGTGGACGTGCTGCTGACCAACTTCCACCTGCCCCGCTCGACCCTGCTCATGCTGGTGTCGGCCTTCGCCGGCCGGGAGAGGGTGCTGGGCGCCTACCGCGAGGCGGTCGCGGCCGGCTATCGCTTCTATTCGTACGGCGACGCGATGCTGGTGAGAAAAATCGTCTGAACCCCTCTCCCGGAGGGGTGGTGTGGGCGGGCTGGGAGAGGGGCAGGGGTGAGGGTCTGCGGGCCGGGGCGGGGTGACCCCGCCCCTACTTCTCCCGCGCCATCCAGGTCAGCACGGGCTTCCTGGCCGCGCCGGCCTCGTCGAGACGGCGCACGGGCGTGTCGAATGGCGCGCCGTGCAGCAGGTCCGGGTTCTCCTCGGCTTCGCGGGCGATCGCCAGCATGGCGTCGACGAAGCGGTCCAGCTCTTCCTTGGCCGCCGTCTCGGTCGGCTCGATCATCAGGGCGCCGGAGACGATCAACGGGAAGTAGATGGTCGGTGGATGGAAGCCGTAGTCCATCAGCCGCTTGGCGATGTCGAGGGTCGACACGCCGTGGGCCGACTGGTGCTTGTCCGAGAACACCACCTCGTGGAGGCTGGGGCTCTGGTAGGCGAGGTGGTAGGCCCCCTCGAGACGCTTGCGCAGGTAGTTGGCGTTGAGCACCGCGACCTCGGCCACCTTGGCCAGGCCCGCGCCGCCCATCGCCAGGATGTAGGTCAGCGAGCGCACCATCACCCCGAAGCTGGTGGCGAAAGAGCGCACCCGGCCGATCGACAGGGGCCGGTCGCTCGAGAGGTAGTAGCGGCCGTCCGCGCTGCGCTCCACGGTCGGCACCGGCAGGTGGGGCACCAGGGCCTCGGCCACCGCCACCGGGCCGGCGCCCGGCCCGCCGCCGCCATGGGGCTGGGTGAAGGTCTTGTGCAGGTTGATGTGCATCACGTCGATGCCCATCCTGCCCGGCTGGGCCTTGCCCACGAAGGCGTTGAAGTTGGCGCCATCACAGTAGACGAAGCCACCCTTGCCGTGGACGATGCGCGCGAGGTCGAGGATGCGGTCCTCGAAGACCCCGAGGGTGTTGGGCTGGGTGAGCATCAGCCCGGCCACCTCCTCGGTCATCGCCCGCTCCACCTCGGCGAGATCGAGGGTGCCTTGGGCGTTGGACACCAGCTCCTTGACCTCGAAGCCGGCGAGGCTCGCCGAGGCCGGGTTGGTGCCGTGCGCCGAGTCCGGGATCAGCACGTAGCGCCGCTTCTCGCCGCGGGCGTCGAGCGCCGCCTTGATCATCAGGATGCCGACGTACTCCCCCTGGGCCCCCGCGGACGGATGCAGCGAGACCCGCGGCAGGCCGGTGGCCTGGATGAGCGCCTGCTCGATCTCCCACAGCAGGGCCAGGTTGCCCTGGACCGTGGAGTCGGGCTGGAGGGGATGGGCCTCGGCGAAGCCGGCATACCTCGCCGTCTCCTCGTTGATCCGCGGGTTGTACTTCATGGTGCAGCTGCCGAGGGGGTAGAGGCCCAGATCGAGGGAGTAGTTCTTCCGCGACAGCCGCGAGAAGTGGCGCATGACGTCCACCTCGGACAGCTCGGGTAGGTCGTCGAGGTCGTTGCGCAGCAGCTCGGGAGGCAGGAGGTCCGTGACCGGCGCCTCCTCGACGCCGGCCGCCGGCAGCTGGACGCCGATGCGGCCCGGCCTGGACAGCTCGAAGAGCAGCCCCTCGTTCTGCCAGTGACGCTCGGGATGGGCGATCGTGGTGTCGGACACTCGAGGCCTCCTAGGCGAGGGAAGCAGCGGCGCGGAGGTAGGCGTCGAGCTCCTCCGGCGGGTTGGACTCGGTGACGGCGACCAGGAAGCTGTCGCCCAGCTCGGGGTAGTCGGCGCCGAGGGGCACGCCGGCGAGGATGCCGGCCGCCTCGAAGCTCTCGAGGAGGGCGGCCACGGGCTTGGCCGAGCGCACGGTGAGCTCATTGAAGAAGGGCGAGGCGAAGCGCCGGGGGAGGCCGGCCGAGGCCAGACGCCCGGCCAGGGAGGCGGCCCGCTGGAGGTTGATCTCGGCCAGACGGACCAGGCCCCGACGGCCGTGAAGGGCGAGGTAGATGGTCGCCGCCAGGGCGCAGAGAGCGACGTTGGTGCAGATGTTCGAGGTCGCCTTCTCGCGCCGGATGTGCTGCTCGCGGGTCGAGAGGGTGAGCACCCAGGCCTTCTTGCCGCCGACGTCGACGGTTTCGCCCACCAGGCGACCGGGCATCGCCCGCTTGGCCTCGTCGCGAGCGGCGAAGAAGCCCAGGTAGGGACCGCCGTAGCCGAGGGGCAGGCCGAAGGAGCGAGCCTCGCCGCAGGCGATGTCGATTCCGGCCTCGCCGGGGCTCTTGAGCAGGGCCAGCGACAGGGCCTCGGTGACCACGCCGATCGAGATCGCGCCGTGGGCGCGGGCGGCGTCGGCTGCCGCGGCCCAGGGCTCGATGACGCCGAAGTAGTTGGGCGACTGCACCGCGACGCAGACCGTGTCGGCGTCGACCGCGGCGGCGAGGGCCGCGGCATCGGTGGCCCCGGAGGCGTCGAAGCCGACCTCGACGACCTCGAGGTCGAGGTTCGCGATGTGGGTGGCGAGGGTCTGGCGGTAGTGCGGGTGGATCGCCCGCGACACCACCACTTTGTGCCGCTTCTTGGCCAGGCGCGCCGCCATCAGCACGGCCTCGGCGAAGGCGCTGGCCCCCTCGTACATCGAGGCGTTGGCCACCGGCAGGCCGGTGAGCTGGGCGATCAGGCTCTGGAACTCGAAGATCGCCTGCAGGGTCCCCTGGCTGAACTCGGGCTGATAGGGAGTGTAGACGGTGAGGAGCTCACCCCGTTGGATCAGGTGATCCACCACCGACGGCACGTCGTGCCGATAGGCACCGGCGCCGAGGAAGCTCGCCACGTCCCGGCCCGCCACGCGGTTGGCCGCTTCCAGGTCGTGGAAGTGCTGGCGCAGCTCCTGGTCGGAGAGGGGGCCGACGATCGGCAGGGGCTGGTCGAGCAGGATCTCTTCGGGCAGACTGGCGAACAGCTGATCGATCGAGGAGACGCCGATGGCGTCGAGCATCTCCTGGCGGTCCGTGTCGCCCAGCGGGATGTAGCGGTGGGCCTTGTGCACCGGCGGAGCTCCCTCCCTCAGGCGTTGGCTTCGGCTTCGATGAAGGCTGCGTAGGCTTCGGCGTTCATCAGCTTCTTGAGGTCGCCGGCCGACGAGAAGCGGATCTTCAGCAGCCAGCCCTCGCCGTGGGGATCCTCGTTCAGGACCTCCGGATCGTCGACGGCCGACTCGTTGACCTCGACGACCTCGCCGGCCACCGGCGTGTAGACCTCGGCCACGGCCTTCACCGATTCGATGGTGCCGATCTCGTCTCCCGCGTTGAACACCTCGCCGACGTCTGGGAGCTCGACGAAGACGACCTCACCCAGCTCGTGCTGGGCGAACTCCGTGATCCCGAGGACGCAGACGTCGTCCTCGACTCGGATCCACTCGTGCTCCTCGGTGTAGAGGTACTGACTGGGATAGGTAGACATGACTCTCGATCTCCTCCTTGGCGCAAAGGACCGGCCGAGCCGGGGGCAGGTTCAAGCTTATTTCATCGGGCGCGACGGTAGAACGGCGTCTCGACCACCCGGGCCGCTACTTCCTTGCCCCGCACGTCGAGAGTGAGCTCGGTGCCCAGACCGGCCAGAGCAGCCGGTACGTAGGCCATGCCGATCGCCTTCTCGAAAGTCGGCGAGTAGGTGCCGCTGGTGACCGCTCCCACCTGCTGGCCTCCGTCGACCACTCCGTGCCCCTGGCGGGCGATGCCTCGGCCGGTGACCTCGAAGCCCACTAGCCGCCGGGTGATGCCCCGCCGCCATTGGTCCTCGAGGGCCGAGCGGCCGATGAAGTCGCCCTTGTCGAGCTTGATCGTCCAGTCGAGGCCGGCCTCCCAGGGCGTCGTGGTGGTGTCGATCTCGTGGCCGTAGAGGGCCATGGCCGCCTCGAGGCGCAGGGTGTCGCGGGCACCCAGGCCGGCCGGCACGAGACCGTGCTCGCGGCCGACCTCGAGCAGGCGCCGCCAGATCTTTGGAGCGTCGCCGGGATCGAGGTAGAGCTCGAAGCCGTCCTCGCCGGTGTAACCGGTACGCGAGAGGAGGGCCGGCACGCCGAATACCTCGCCGTGGCCGAAGCGGTAGTAGCGGATCGCCTCGAGGTCGACGTTGGCGTGGGGGCTGAGGATCGCGATCGCTCGCGGGCCCTGGAGGGCGAGCAGCGCGTAGCGATCGGAGAGGTTCTCGACGGTGACGTCGAAGGCTCGCGACTGGCTCTCGATCCAGGCGTAGTCAGCGTCGGCGTTGCCGGCGTTGACCACCACCAGGAAGTCGGCGGCGCCGTGACGGTAGATCAGGAGGTCGTCGAGGTAAGTGCCCCCCTCGTTCAGGATGGCGCTGTAGTGGGCGCGACCGGGGGCGAGCTTGGCGACGTCGTTGGGAGTGAGGTACTGGAGAAAGGCCTCCGCGGCGGGCCCGCGCACCGACACCTCACCCATGTGCGAGACGTCGAAGAGGCCGGCGGCGGTGCGCACGCCACGGTGCTCCTCCATCAGGCCGGCATACTGGACGGGCATTTCCCAGCCCGCGAACTCGACGAGCCGGGCACCGGCCTCCTGATGGCACTCGAACAAGGGTGTCCTCTTCACACAGTGCTCCTTGGTCGCTGGGAATGACGGCTTGCGGCGGACGAGCAAGGTATCACGACTGCCACCGCCGCAGGAAAGCCCGGCTGCACGGGTTCCACGCGGCGAAAGGAGAAACTGATGAAGCCTCGCACCCTTCTCGTCACCGTCGCCGGCCTGCTCCTCGCGGGCGCCACCCTCACCGCCATCGCCGCCCCGAACCGTCCGGCCCCGGGCCAGAGCCCGGGCGCCGCCGAAGCCCACGGCCCGGGTGGCGGCCGCATCCTGCGCCTGGCCTCCCGCTACCTCGAGCTCACCGACGAACAGATCACGGCCGCCCGCGAGATCTTCGAGGAAACGCGCACCGCCGCCGAGCCACTGGTCGAGCAGCTGCGCGCCTCGCGGGAGCAGCTGCGCACCCTCCTCGATCAAGAGAACCCCGACGCCACCGCCATCGGCCAGGCCGTGAT
>JBIOYC010000211.1:0-26489 GCA_044869955.1 Thermoanaerobaculia bacterium
CCCCGGAAGGTGATGTTCTGCTCGGTGCCGACCCAAATCGGCAGCAGATCGTCCTCGGTGATGTCGGCGGCGCGAATGATGTGCGGGGTCAAGGTCAGGATCACGTCGGTGCGCTGGTTCGAGTTGCGGTTCTTCGAGAACAGGCGGCCGATCACCGGGATCTCGGAGAGGCCCGGCAGGCCGTTCTCGGATACCGTCTCGTCGGTGCGGATCAGGCCGGCCAGGAAGTTGGTCTCACCGTCCTTGAGGCGGATCTTCGACTCGAACGAACGGGTGCCGATGATCGGCTGCGAGGAGCCGCCGGTGGTCACCTGACCGGAGAGGTTCGAGACCTCCACGCTCACCTTGAGCGTGACTTCCTTGTTGTGGTGCACGCGCGGCTCGAGGTTGATCTTGATGCCGACGTCCTGGTACTGGAAGGAGGTGATCGGCACGATGTTGCCACCCACCGTGTTGGCGGTGTTGAAGCTGGTCACCGGGATCGGGATGCGGTCGCCGATGGTCAGCGAGGCCTTCTCCCCTTCGCTGATGCGCAGCTGCGGCTTGGCCAGCAGCTGGGCGTCGGTGTTGGTCTTGACGAAGTCGTAGGTGAAGCTCGGGATGGTCAACGTCCAGTTGCGCTGGTTCAGAAACTCGAGGTCGGACAGGCGCAGGGGGTTGGCGCTGGTGCCGGTGCTGCCGGTGTCGATGGAAGTGGTGATCGAGCTCGGCCAGGTCACCCCCAGGTCGCGCAGCTTGGTGGTGTTGATCTGCAACAGCTCGACGTCCACCACCACCTCGGCGCGCGCCTTGTCGTTGGCCTCGATGATGCGCTCGGCCACCCGCACCTTGTCGGCCGTGTCGCGCACGATGATCGCGTTCAGGCTCTCGTTGGTGGCGATCTTCTTGGCGTCGATCAGGCTGCGCAGCATGGTGACCACTTCCTTCACCTCGGCGTTCGAGAGGAAGAAGGTCTTGATCACCAGGTCCTCGTAGTTGCGGCGGTTCTGCGGCGTGTCGGCGATGATGATGATCGATTGCTCGTCGAGCACCTTGTAGAAGTGGCCGGCAGTGCGCATCAGGAACTCGAGCGCGTCCTGCGCGCGCACCTGCTTGAGCTCGACCGAGATGTCGGTGTCCTTCAAGTTGGGATCGAACATGATGTTGATCCCGAAGGCCCGACCGAGGGCCCGGTAGACGCTCATCATCGACACCGCCTCGGGGAAGTAGAGGTCGATCGGCTCGTTCGAGCGCGGGTTCAAGACCGGCGGCTGGTTCTGCTCGCTGACCCGCCTCTTCAAGTCCTCGATCGACTCCGGCTTCTTGTTCTGCGAGACGGCCTCGAGCTCTCGCCGCACTTTCTCGAGCTCGACCGCGGCGGACTGGTTCGAGGGGTCGAGCTGCACGGCTTGCTGGTACTCGACGAAGGCCCGTTCGAGCAGGCCGGTCTCGTAGTAGCGGCGCGCCTTGTTGAAGTGCTCCTGGCCGGCGCGGATCTTCGCCCGTAGCAGGGACGCGCGATAGGTGATGTTGTCGGGGTCTTTCTCCACCGCCTTCAGGTAGTAGAGGACCGCCTTGTCCCAGTCCTCGGCGGAGGCCGCCGTCTGCGCGTGGCGGAAGTTGCGGTAGCTGCTGCAGGAAGAGAGCAGAGCGAAGAGCACCACCCAACTCACCATCGGAGTGAACCGACGCATCGTCATACTCCCTCTTGGCCAACCGGCAGCTGCCGTGGAGGCAGATCCGGAAAATCGACATAGGCGAGCTCGACCGACTCGAAGCCGATCGATACCAGCCGGAACTTGCCCTCGATGACGTCGCCCACCAGGGCGTTGTAGAGGGTCTCTCCGTTCGAGAACACGGCCACGCGGCGGTCCGGCGGCCCGAAGCTGCCGATGTAGGCGACGTTGATCGCCGGCGGCGTCGGCTTGGGCGGACCGGCAGCCGCGAGGGCCTCGGCCTGGAGGCGCGCCGCCTCCTCCGCCGCCCGGCGGGCCGCCGCGATCTCCTCGGGCGTCGGTCCCCGGGGCTTGGGCGGCGGCGGGGGCGGCGGCACGTAGAAGCTGAACAGGTCCCGGCCGGAGGTGTACGCCCCCCGCCCGGCCTCGAGTCGAGCCACGTCGAGCTCCTCGACGGCGGTCACCAACTCCTTCTGGGCGCGCCGGGAGCCCCGGCCATGACGAGTCGTGCGGGCCGCGGCCTCTCCCTCGACGCCGCTCTCCGAGCCCCGGGTCACGGCACGGGCCGGCGGCGGGGCGACCGGCTCGGAGCCGCCGAGCTTGAGCCACAGCGCCAGCGCGACCACCAGCCCCAGCGCGCCGATCAGCATCTTGGTGCGCTGGCTCATGGCGTCGCCTCCGCCACCGCCGGCCGGATGGTCTCCTCGGCGAAGAGCGTCGAGAGCTCCAGATCCAGGGTGAGGATCCCCGGCGTGCGTTGGTTCTGGCTGACCGCGATCTGCTCCAGGGTGAGGAAGGCGGGGGACAGCTCCAGCAGGTTCAGGAAGGTGCGCAGGGCGGCGTAGGTGCCCTGGACGTTGAAGCTGAAGCGGCGCTCGACGAGCCCATACTCCTCGATCCGCGTCTCGGGGTAGCGCAGCGCACGCGGCTCGAGACCCGCGCGGCGGGCGAGGTCCTTGACCTCCTCGGTCACCTGGGTCAGGCGCTGTCGTCGCGTGGCGAAGCGATCTCGGTAGAGCTCCTCGATGCGCGCTCGGTTCGCCTGGCTCCGGTCCACGATGTCGCGCAGCCTCGCCGTCTCGGCCTGGAGCTTGGCGAGCTCGGCCTCCCGGTCGGCCACCCTCCGCTCGAGCCCGGCCGACTCTCCCGCGTAGTTCATGCGGTAGAAGACCAGGGCGCCGGCGAAGACCAGGAGGGCGCAGAGCGGCACCAGCCAGAGGGCCTTCCTCTGCTCGAAGGTCTCGAGCATGCTCATCGCGTCTCCTCCTCGGGGGCCGGCTCGGTCCCTTCGGCGACCACCGCGGGTAGATCGGCCACCGCTTCGAGGGGCAGGAAGTCCACCGTCACGGTGAAGCGCACCAACCCGTTCTCGACCAGCTCCTCGCCCAGGTTGGCCCGGGCAAACGCGGGATCCGAGAAGAGCGAATCGAGCAAGGCCATCACCGACTCACTGCTCTTGGCCTCGCCCCGGATCGCGAGGGGGATGCGGCGCGGGCCGGGCTCTACCTGTTGGCGGCGGCTCTTCCGCGCGGCGGAAGGATCGAGGGAGACCAGCCGGACGTCCGACGGCACCAGGTCCGAGAGGCGATGGAACAGGGCGCTCCAGGAGAAGGAGCGCGCCTCGATTTTGCTGTTGAGGAAGGCCACCTGCTCGTTCTGGGCGCCCAGGTCGAGGGAGGCGATCTGCGCGGTCAGGGTGGCGTTGGTCTTCCTGGCCTCTTCGATCTGCCCGGAGAGGTCGGTGAGCCGGCGCGAGCTCTGGGTCGTGCCCGTGAAGTACTGCCAGTAGACCCAGGCGTCATAGGCGCCGAGGGCGAGGGCCCCGAGTCCGAGCAGCACGATCGCCCGCACCAACGGGCGGACGTTCATGAAGGGCTTGTGCGCGAGGTTGACCTGGATACGGCTCATGCCACCTCCAGCGCCGCGGCGCCCAGCAGAGGCACCAGCTCGGGCAGGGGGCGGCCTTCCGCGCCCCCGAGGCGCACCAGGTGGCCACTGTGGAGGGGTTGGGCCGGGGTCAGCAGCTCCTCGCTGAGCCAGGTGACCCAGCTCGGCTCCTGGTTCGGCGCGGCCAGCACGCACACCTCCGCGAAGCCACCTTCCTCGCCGAACTGCTCCTCGAGGAAAGAGCGGGTCAGCCGCAGGTCGCGGCGGATCAGGTCCTCGTCGCCGGAGCTGCCGACACCGCTCTTGAAGCGGAAGAGGACCGGCTCGCCATCCCGGGCGAAGAGCAGGGTGTGGTCACGCTCGCCCACCAAGGTCAGGCCGATCAGACCCTTCCTGGGCAGCCGCGCCGCGGCGGCCAGGGCGGCGAGCCCGGCCGAGGTGATCTGGCCGAGGGTCACGCCGTGGGAGGCGAAGGCCTCCTCGATCTGGTCGAGCAGCGCTTCGAGGGCGAAGGCGAGCATCAGCCGTCCCTCGGCCGGGCTGGTCGCCGGACCGGTCTCGCTGGCGCTGATCCGCAGCTCCTCGACGCGGTAGGGCACCAGCCGCTTGAGCTTCCAGCGCAGCACCTCGTCGCGCGCCGGCCCCGCCTTGGGCAGCTGGCCTCCTTCGGTGAAGGCGATGCGCAGCCAGGCGTCCGGCAGCACCAGGGAAGCGCTCTTGACCGTCCCCGCCGCGGTGCGCAGGAGATCCCCGAGCCGATCGGCGAACACCCGCGGCTCGCGAAGGGGACCGCCCAGCAACCCCTCCTGAAAGGTCCCGGGGGCCAGGGCCACGGAGCGCCAGTCGGTGAGCTGGAAGCCGCCGCCGGCCCGCTCGAAGCGGGCGTAGGACAGCCGGCCCTCGTCGATGGCGAAGACGTGCGGCGGCACCGGCCGGGAGCTCAATCCCAGCAGCCGCTCAATCCACGAAGGTAAATTTGTTGATCTCACGCAGCGTGGTTACCCCTTGCAGAACCTTCTCCACCGCGGATTCGCGCAGGAAGGTCATCCCCTCTTCTTTGGCAGCGCGCTTGATCTCGGAGCCGGGCTTGCGGTCGAGGATCAGCTCGCGGATGCGATCGGAAAGGTCGAGCAGCTCCGAGACCGCCAGGCGGCCGAGGAAACCGGTACCGTTGCACTCGATGCAGCCCGTGCCTTCGTAGAACGTCGCGTCGCCATACACGTGCGGGTCGAGACCGCTCTCCTCGAGCAGCTGAGGGCGAGCCTTGAGCGGATGCCGGCAGTGCGGACAGATCTTGCGCACCAGGCGCTGGGCGAGGATGCAGTTCAAGGCCGACACGAAGTTGTAGAGGTCGACCTTCATGTTGAGGAAGCGGCCGAGCACGTCGACCACGTTGTTGGCGTGGACGGTGGTGAACACCAGGTGGCCGGTCAACGCCGACTGGATGGCGATCTGGGCGGTGTCCTCGTCGCGGATCTCGCCGACCATGATCTTGTCCGGGTCGTGGCGCAGGATCGAGCGCAGGCCGCGCGCGAAGGTCAACCCCTTCTTCTCGTTGACCGGGATCTGAGTGATTCCCTTGAGCTGGTACTCGACCGGGTCCTCGATGGTGATGATCTTGTCCTCGGCGCTCTGGATCTCCGACAGGGCGGCGTAGAGCGTGGTGGTCTTGCCGGAGCCGGTGGGTCCGGTGACCAACACCATGCCGTAAGGCTCACGGATCGCCTTGCGGAGCTTCTTCATGGTGTCGTCGTCGAAGCCCAGGATGTCGAGCCGGAGGTTCTTGAACTCCTTGTTCATCGACTCCTTGTCGAGGATCCGGATCACGCAGTCCTCGCCGTGCACCGAGGGCATGATCGAGACTCGGAAGTCGATGGTGCGGCCCTTGAGCCGCAGCTTGAAGCGACCGTCCTGGGGCACGCGCTTCTCGGCGATGTCGAGCTCGGACATCACCTTGACACGGCTGATGATCGTCTGGTGATGCCGCTTGTCGATCGGCTCCATCGCCTGGTAGAGCACGCCGTCGATGCGGTACTTGATGATCACTTCGTTGTCGCGAGTCTCGATGTGGATGTCGCTCGCCCGGCGTTGGATGGCGTTGAAGACGGTCGAGTCGACGAGCTTGATGATCGGGCTGGTGTCGGCCGTGATGCGGTCGAGGGAGAGGACCTCCTCGCCCTCTTCGTCCTCCTGCACCAGCTGGATGCGAAAGTCCTCGGTCGCTTCGTCGAGGACGCGTTGCGTGCCCTCGGACTTCTGCAGGATCTCCTCGATCGCCGAGCGCACGCCGACCTTGACCTCGACCGGCGTGCCGAGCAGCAGCTCGAGCTCGTCGATCTTCATCACGTCGGAGGGATCCGACATCACCACCGACAGCCGGCCGTTGTTGCGCGCCTCGGGCAGGAAGCCGTAGCGCAGCATCACGTCGAACGGAATGGTACGGAACAGGTCGTTCTCGATCCGGAAGCTCGCCATGTCGACGAACTCGAGCCCGTAGCGCACGGCGAAGGACTTCGCCTCGGAGAGCTCACGGTCGAGGCGGTTGCGCACCTCTTCCGGGGTTTCGAGGAGGGGAATCGCGAGATCGACGGCCATGATTCGGGTTGCCTCAGATCGCCGACTTGGACAGCGAGGAGAACAGGGGAACGTAGATCGACACCAGGATCACGCCGATGATCACGGCGAGGAGCACCAGCATCAAGGGCTCGAGCAGGGCCAGCATGCGCTGGAGCTGGGTCTCGATTTCTTCGTCGAGAAAGTCCGACACGTTCGACAGCATCTCGTCGAGCGAGCCCGTCGCCTCGCCGACCTTGACCATGTCCACCGCCAGCGGCATCACCACGCCGCTCTGCTCGAGAGCGTGGTGGAACGAGCCGCCTTCGCGCACGATCTTCAGGGTCGGCAGGAGACGGTTGCGGACGTAGGTGTTGCCCACCGCTTCGCAGCTGATCTCAAACGAGGTCAGCAGCGGAATGCCGCCGGACAGCAGGGTCGCCAGCGAGCGGCAGAGCTCGGAGATCGCGAAGCCGTGGAGCACTGAACCGAGCAGGGGGACCCGCAGCTTGGCCCGGTCGAGGACCCGGCGCCCGTGATCGGTCCGGCGCCAGCGCAGGAAGGCGATCACGCTCACCACCAGGGCGGCCGTGATCACGGTCAGGTTGTGGGTCAGGAAGAGCGAGAAGCCGAGGCTCATCTTCGAGAGCAGCGGCAGCTCGACGTTCATCGCCTTGAAGAACTCCTCGAACTTGGGTACCACGGCGATCGACAGCAGCAGCACCATGCCGATCGACAGGCCGATCAGCACGGCGGGGTAGATCAAGGCCGAGACCACCTTCTTGCGGGCGTCGGTGACCAGCTTCAGGTAGCGCACGAAGCGGCGCAGGACCTGCTCGAGCTCGCCGCTCTTCTCCCCCGCCTTGAGCGAGGCCGGGTAGAGGCGGGGGAAGGCCTCGCGGTGGGCGGCGAAGGCCTCGGACAGCTCCTCGCCGGTGCGCACGCGGATCCGTACGTCGTTGAGGATCTCCCGGAATCGGCCCGGCTTCATCCGCTCCAGCATCAGGTCGAGGGCCTGGAGCAGGGGCAGGCCGGCCTTGAGCAGGGAGGCGAGCTCCTGGTTGAAGACCAGGAAACGGGGCACCGGCACCTTCTTCGTGCTGCCGCCCCGGCGGGGCAGGGCGAAGCGCGGCAGGCCACGGGGCCTGGCTTCGAAGAGGTGGAGACCCTCCCGGTCCAGGTCGACCCGCAGGGTGGTCTCGTCCTGGGCGAGGCGGAGCTCCTCCACCACCCGACCGTCTGGCAATCCGAGGCGACAAAGGAACTGCATCGTCAGTCCGTGGCGGTGCGCAGGCCGATGTCCGGCTTCAGCTCAGCGCCCCGCCCCCTGGGTGCCGCCGTCGAGCCGAGGCGTGACGACGACCACCAGGGCCCGCTCGCTCGACTCCGCGGAGGCCAGGGCGAGGGTGAAGGGCTTGTCCAGCCGCAGGGCCAGGGTGCTGTTGAGGAGGGCCTTGTCCAGTGGGTCGCTGCCAGCGCGGGCGAGGCGGAAGTCATAGAGCTTGAGCTGGACGCCGTCGACGACGCTACCCGGCCGAAAGCTGACCTGCAGGCCCTCCGACATCTCGTAGGTGACCGCTTGGCCCTCGCGGGAGCGCAGGGTGGTGCGCGCCATCACCGCGTAAGAGCTGTAGGGCAGCATCTCGCGGAGACGGCGGGCGAGGACGTCGGGCAAGGCGTCGGAGGGCAGCACCGGCGAGAAGGAGGCGCGCTCGGCGCGCACCAGCAGGACCTCGATCAGGAGCGGCCGGGGGGGATGGTCGAAGCGACGCAAGGCCGGGCCCAGCCGCGCCATCACGGCCTTGGTGTCGCGCACGACGAGGGTGTTGTCCGCGGGCCGCAGCTCGAGAGACCCGACCTTCGACAGCAGGGGCTGAACCACGGGTACGGCATCGGCCACGCGCTGATGGCGCAGCGTGTAGGCGTAGACCTGCAGCTTCTCACCCTCGGCCAGCGCCGGGGTGGCGAGGGCGAGCAGGGCGACGAGCAGGCAAGCGGCCGCGGCGCCCCGCCGGAGCAGGGCGAGCGGGCCGCGGGGCCAGGCTGCGCGGGAGGTCAGAGGCATCGGCAAGGGGCTCACAGATTCAGGCTCGGGTCGACGATCATCACCAGCTGCAGCTCGTCCTCTGAAAACTCGTAGACGCGGGCCTCGGGCAGATCCAGGTCCTCGAGGGAGGCAGGGAGCACGCCCTGGGCGAGGCGCCGGGCGCCCGGCACGACGGAGGCGATCTCGGCGGCCGGCACGGCAACCCCGGGCTTCGGACCGAGCCGCTCGAGGCTGGAGGATGCCCAGACGAGGCCGAGGGCGAGCAGCAGGCTGGCGGCTGCCAGGCCCCGCAGGAAGGCGGGCCTGACGCCCAAGCGCCCCGCCACGGTCGGCGGCTCGGAATTCTCGACGGTTTCCACCGCGCTCGCACGGCGCAGCGTGGCGACCGCTCGGCGCATGGCCTCGACGTCCGCCTCGCCGGCCTGGACCGCCGGCAGACGGCGGAAGAGCAGCAGGGGATCGGCGCGGTAGGCCTCGTCCCGGCAGGGGCGACAGGACTCGAGGTGGGCCAGGGCCTGGGACAGCGCCTCGCTCTCCACCCCGGTGCGCTCCCGCTCGTCGAGCAGGGCCGGCCAGCTCGGGCAGCTGCTCACGCTGGCTCCCGGACGCCGCGCCGGCCCGAGTACTCGGGATAGCGCTTGAGCAGCTCCTGGCGCAGGAGCTTGCGGGCGTTGAACAGGTGGTTGCGGACGGTGGACTCCTGGCAGCCGACGATCTCGGCGACCTCCTGCGAGGGCAGGCCCTCGACTTCCCGGAGCAGGAAGACCAGCCGCTGCTTCTCGGTCAGAGCCGCCGCCAGCTCGCGGAAGATGCCCGCCACCTCGGCCTCGGCCAGGCGGCCGAGGTCGCCGTCGGAACGGGGGGAGGCCACCGCCCGCAGGTGGTGGCGCACCGGCTCGGCGGCCCGCTCGCGGCTCTTCTTGGAGCGCAGAACGTCGATGGCGAGGTTGCTGGCGATGCGGTAGATCCAGGTGTTGGGGCTGAAGCGGGGATCGAAGCGGCTGCGGTTCTCCCACAAGCGGAGGAAGGTGACCTGGACGACATCGCGAGCCTCTTCGGCGTCGCCGAGGATGCGCTGGGTGAGCTGCAAGAGGGGGCCGGTCTTGCGGCGGATGATCTCGTCGAGGGCGTCCTCGTCGCCCCGGGCCAGGGCGGAGAGGAGCTCGTGGTCGCTCGCCTCGACCCAGGCGGCACGGCTTCGTTCACGGCTGTAGACCAGCTCGGGCATCCCGGCGTTCATCTCCATGGCTTACGGGCGAGGTCTTCGAAGCGTCTAGTCGCCTCGGCCCACCCACGTCCGGCCCCAGGGGGAGGCGGCGCGAACCTGGCATTATACTGCCCCACTCGTGCGTCACCCCGTTGCCAGGCTGCTCTACCAGTTCGGCACCGTCCTCACCCTGCTCGCAGCAGGGCCTTTTCTGCTCGCGAGCAAGGGCCGGCACTATCTGGCCACCCTCTCTGGACGTCTCGGCGGGGGCGCGGCGCCGGATCCCACGCCCCGGCTCTGGTTGCACGCTGTCTCGGTCGGAGAGGTGGCCGTTGCCGCCACCCTCGCCCGCGGGTTCCCCGCCGATCTGCCCCTGCTGGTCACCACCGTGACTCCCACCGGTCAGGAGCGGGCGCGGGTTGCTTTTTCGCAACGGCCGGCGGCGATCGCCTATCTGCCCTTCGACCTCGGCTTCGCCCTCCGCCGCTTCCTCGTTCGCTTCCAGCCCAGGGCCCTGGTGCTGGTCGAGGGGGACTACTGGCCGCTGCTGCTGGCTCGGCTCCGGGAGCGGGCTCTGCCGATCGCGGTGGTCAACGGCCGGGTGAGCGACCGCAGCTTCGGCCGCCTCGCCGCCCTGGCCCGCCGCTGGCCCCGGCTGCTCGAGGTCTTCTTCGGACCGGTCGCTCGCTTCGGCATGCAGACCGAGGAGGACGCCCGCCGCCTCGAGGCCCTCGGCGTTCCCGCCGAGAGGGTGCGGGTGACCGGCAACCTGAAGTACGAGTCGCCGCCTCCGGCCGACAAGCCCGAGCTGCTCTCCCTGGTCCGGCGCCTGGCCGCTGGCCGGCCGGTGGTGGTGGCCGGCTCGACCATGCCGGGCGAGGAGGAGGCCGTGCTCGAAGCCTTCGCCCACGCCGGCGGCGGAGGCCGGGCCCTGCTGGTGCTCGCGCCGCGCCACCCGCAGCGCTTCGCCGAGGTCGAGCGGCTGGTGGCCCGCTGCGGCCTGGCCGGCGCGCGGCGCAGCGCCGAACCGGAGGCCGCCGGGCTCGAGGTGCTGCTGCTCGACACTCTCGGCGAGCTGGCCGCGGTCTATGCCTCGGCGGCCCTGGCCTTCATCGGCGGCACCCTGGTGCCCAAAGGAGGGCACAACCCGCTCGAGGCGGCCCGCTTCGGCGTGCCGGTGGTGGTAGGGCCCTCGATGGAGAACTTCCGCGAGATCGCCGACGCCTTCGACCGGTCTCGCGCCTGGCGGCGGGTGGCCGACGGCGCCCAGCTGGCCGCCGCCTTCGATCAGCTGCTGGGCGACCCCGCGGCGGCCCGCGAGATCGGTGCCCGGGGGGCGGGGCTGATCGAGGCCAACCGCGGGGCCCTCGAACGGACCCTCGACCTGCTCGGGCCCTGGCTGGCACCATGATCGAGGCTCCCTCAGCTCCCCGCTCTCCCTGGCAGCGCTTCTACGGCGCCGCGCATGCCCTGCGGCGAGCCTGGTGGCGAGGGCGGGCGGAAAGGCTGCCGCGGCCGGTGGTCTCCGTGGGCAACCTGCACTGGGGCGGCACCGGCAAGACCCCCATCGTGGCCGCGCTGGCCATACATCTGCGCGACCGGGGCCGGCGGGTGGCGATCCTCTCGCGTGGCTACAAGAGCCGCGGTGAGGGCGTCCGGGTGGTGTCGGACCTGCACGGCGGCCCCTACCTGGGGCCCCTGGTGGCGGGAGATGAGCCGGTGCTCCTGGCCGGGCTGGTGCCGGGTGTCGCCGTGGTGGTCGCCCCGGAGCGGGCGGCGGGCGGCAGGGCCGCCCTGGCGCGGCTGACCCCGCCGCCCGAGCTCTTCTTGCTCGACGACGGCTTTTCTCACCTGGCCCTGAGACGAGACCTCGACCTCCTGGTGTTCCCGGCGGCCGATCCCTTCGCCGGTGGCCGCCTGCCTCCTTCGGGGCGGCTGCGCGAGCCCCTCGCTGCCGCCGCCAGGGCCCACGCCGCCCTGCTGACCGGCAGCGGCGCCACTCCAGCCGACGCTCGGGAGCTCGGTCGGGCCCTGGAGCCCTTCGGCTTCCGCGGCGCGGCCTTCGCCGCGCCAACCGCCGTGGGGACAGCGCGCTCGACCGAGCGACAGCCCGTGCCGGCCGGCCGGCGGGTGCTGCTGGTCTCGGGGATCGCCCGCCCGGACGCTTTCCGCGCCAGCGCGCGGGGCGCCGGCTTCGAGATCGCGGCGGAGCTCGCCTTCCCCGACCACCACGACTACCCGCAGCCAAGCCTCGACCGCCTGCGCCAGGCCTTCGTCGCCTCGGCAGCGGAGGCCGTGCTGACCACCTCGAAGGACCTCGTCAAGCTGCGCGGCCGGCTGGAGCTGCCTCTCGCCGAGCTGCCCATCGAGGCTCGCCCCGAGCCGGGCTTCTTCGCCTGGCTGGACGAGCGACTGGCAGCCGTGCGCGGCGAGGGCAACCCATGAAGAACGCCCCCGTGCTCCACCGGCTGGAGCACACCGCCTACCTCGGGGTCCGGGCGGCGCTGCGCATGCTGCCGCACCAGGCCGCCCGGCCTCTCGGGCGGCGCCTCGGTGAGCTCGCCTGGCTGGTCTCCGGCCGGCGGCGGCGGATCACCCGCAAGAACCTCGCTCTGGCATTGCCGGAACGCTCGAGCGCCGAGCGCGCCGGCATCGCCCTCGGCTGCTTCCGCCACCTCGGGGCGTCGATCGCCGACACCCTCTCGGCCACCCGCTTCGACCTGGTCGATCTGTGCCAGCGGGTCTCACTCGAGGGTTTCGAGCACCTCGCGGCGGCGCGGCGGCGCGGGGGGGGGACTTTCGTGCTCTCGGCCCACCTCGGGGTGTGGGAGGTCTGCGCCCACGTCGCGGGGGCCTGGGCCGGGCCTCTCCACGTGGTGGGCCGGCCCCTCGACAACCCCCACCTCGATCGCGAGCTCACGCGGGTGCGCCTGCGCTTCGGCAACCACATGATGGCCAAGCGAGGCGCCGCTCGGGGGATGCTGCGGACGCTCGGGGAGGGTGGGGTGGTGGGCATCCTGATCGACCAGAGGGTGCGCCCCCAGGAAGGCATCGAAGTGCCCTTCTTCGGCCATCCCTCCTGGACCTCGCCGGTGCTGGCGAGGATGTCGCTGCGCACCGGCGCGCCGGTGGTGCCGATCTTCTGCTTCCCCGAGCCGGGGGGGCGCTACCGTTTCGTGGCCCGGGAGGCCATCGAGCCACCGGCCGGGGTCGAGGGGGAGGAGGCCGTCCTCGCTCTCACCCGCCGCTACCTCGAGGCCACCGAGCGGGAGATCCTCCGCCACCCCGAGCAGTGGATGTGGATGCACGATCGGTGGAAGTGATGGGCAGCTTGACAGCCAGGCGGTCGCGGTATTACCGTTTCCCTGCTGGTATTACCGAGACATCACCATGCAGATCATCTCTCTCAAGCTGCCGGAACCCACCCTCGAGGAGCTGTCTCGGCGAGCGGAGGAGCTCCGGGTCTCGCGCTCCGAGCTGATGCGCTCCGCGATCGAGCAGTATCTGGCACAGCTGACGCCGTTCGTCAGGCCGCCCTCGGCCCTCGCCCTGGCCGGCGGCCTGATCGGCAGCGCCGACGGAGGCCCCGAGGACCTCTCGACCAACCCCGACCACTTGAGCGACCTCGGAGGATGAAGAGCCGGGTCCTGGTCGACACCGGGCCGATCGTGGCGGCGATCCACGCCGGCGACCGGCACCACACCTGGGTCCGGGAACAACTCGACGACATCGAGCCGCCTCTCCTCACCTGCGAGGCAGTGCTCACGGAAGCCAGCCATCTCCTGCGCAAGACCCGAGGGGGCGCCACCGGTCCCCTCGAGCTGTTGCGGGTCGACGTCCTCGAGCTCTCGTTCCTCCTGGACGACGAGGCGGAGAAGGTCGCCGCCCTGATGAGGCGCTACGCCAACGTCCCCATGTCCCTCGCCGACGCCTGCCTGGTGCGCATGGCGGAGATCCTCCCGGGATCCCGGCTCCTCACCCTGGACGGGGACTTCAAAATCTACCGGTTGAATGGCCGCAGGGTAGTGCCGACGCTGATGCCGCCGGGAGAGTAGGGGCGCAGCGCCCCTTCCTCACTCCTCCCGATTCCCCTTGCCCTTCCCGCTCATCTGCACCAGGACGCCGATCGCCGCGAGGAGCAGGAAAGCGGGAATCTCGATGGTCTGGGCGAAGGCGGTGACCTGGAGGAGCAGCAGGGCTCCGGCGGCGGCGGTGACCAGGGCGATCGACCACTCGAAGAAGCCGAGAGCGAGGAACACCGCGATCACGCCGCCCAGGGCGAAGACCAGCCAATCGGAGAGCCCGGTGGATCGGCCCGTGGCCTCGATCGCCCAACGGGCGAGCCAGCCGCCGACCACGAAGGCGCCGAAGGCGATGGCCAGGCGCTGGACGAAGAACGCCAGGCCGGCGGCTACGATGCCGCAGGCGAACCCGACCCCGATGACCAGAGATCCCGGTGCCCCCTCGAGGACGCGGATGGCGAAGCTGATCCCGGCGAGGAAGCCGAGGGCGGCCACGGCCAGCCAGAGCACGCGACGACCGAATAGCAAGAGCACCACCCCGGCGGCCCCCAGGGCCAGCCGCGCGAGCGGCAGAGCAGCGAGGACCTCGGACAGCTCGTTCATGAGGAGGGCCCGGCGGCAGAGTCACCGATCTCGAAGAGGGGGTCGCCACCTTCGACGGCCTGCCCAGTGACCACGAAGAGGCGTCTGACCACGCCGTCGCGCTCTGCGTGGATCTCGTTTTCCATCTTCATCGCCTCGAGCACCAGGATGCCCTGGCCGGCTCGCACCTCCGCCCCTTCCTGGACGAGCACCGCCACGGCTCGCCCGGGCATCATGGCCTTGACCAGCCCCTGGCCCTGGCCCCGGCTGCCACCCCGGCTCCCGCGGGCCAAGTGGGTGAGCGGATCCGCCACCTCGGCCTCGCTCTGCCGCCCGTGGGTGCTGACCGAGAAGGAGCCTTCGCCATGAGCGCGGATGGCCACTTCCCAGTGCTGGCCGTCGTAGAGCAGGGAACGCAGCAGGCCCCCCGCCCGGGTGGCCTCGACCCGCACCCGGCGGCCCTCGATCTCGAGCTCGTAGCCGCCGTCCTTGCGCTCGATGCGCACCCGGCGGCTCTGCCCCCCGGTAGCGACGATCAGCTCCATCCGCCCCTCCGCAGGGACTCCCGGCGGCCCGCGGCGGCCCAGCGCGAGCGGCGGCCGCCACCGGCCGCGGGTGGGCGCGCGGCTCCGAGCCGGCTGGTCTCGAGGTGCTCGATGGCCGCCGCGGCCGTGACCACCTCGTCGAGATCCGCCAGGGGCAGGGGAGCGAGCTCTCCGGCGGCGAGCTTGCGGTCGAGCCAGGCGATGTCGAAGTGGCCGGCGCGGAAGTCCGGGTCGGCCAGTAGCCGGGCGAAGAGCGGCGCGCTGGTCTTGATGCCCTCGATCCGCAGCTCGGAGAGGGCGCGACCGAGCCGCGCCAGGGCCTGCTCGCGGTCCGTTCCCCAGACGATCAGCTTGGCGAGCATCGGGTCGTAGTGGATGGACACCTCGGAGCCTTCGTAGACCCCGCAGTCGTTGCGCACGCCGGGGCCCTCGGGCAACCGCAGCAACTCGATTCGCCCGGGCGAGGGCGCGAAGCCCTGGTAGGGGTCCTCCGCGTAGAGCCGCACCTCGATCGCATGGCCTTGGGGCTCCTTCCAACCCACGTGCTCGGGCAGCGGCTGGCCCTCCGCGATGGCGATCTGCAGGGCCACCAGGTCGAGGCCGGTGACCGCCTCGGTAACCGGGTGCTCCACCTGTAAGCGGGTGTTCATCTCGAGGAAGTAGAAGCGGTGCTGCGCGTCCACCAGGAACTCGCAGGTGCCGGCGTTGGCGTAGCCCACGGCCTCGGCGGCGGCCACCGCGGCCTCGCCCATGCGCTGTCGCAGCTCCGGCGTCACCACCGGTGACGGGGCCTCCTCCACCACCTTCTGGTGGCGGCGCTGGAGGGAGCACTCTCGCTCGCCCAGGGAGACCACCCGGCCGTGCTCGTCACCGAGCACCTGGATTTCGATGTGGCGGGGACGCTCGAGGAGCTTCTCGAGGTAGACGGCATCGTCGCCGAAGCTCGCCAGGGCCTCCGAACGGGCGGAGCGGAAGGCCGAGGGCAGGTCCGCCGGGCTCGCCACCCGCCGCATGCCTTTGCCCCCGCCTCCTGCCGCGGCCTTGAGCATCACCGGGTAGCCGATGCGCTCGGCCATCTCGAGGGCGACTTCGGCATCGGGCAGGGGATCCCGTCCTCCCGGCACCACCGGCACGCCGGCGTCGATCATCCGCCGCCGGCTCTCCACCTTCGAGCCCATGGCCGACATCGCCTCGGGCGAAGGCCCGATGAAGGTCACGTCCGCGTCGCGGCAAAGCCGAGCGAAGCCGGCGTTCTCGGAGAGGAAGCCGTAGCCGGGATGGATCGCGTCGGCGCCGATCTCGCGGGCGAGGGCGACGATGGCCTCGCCCTTCAAGTAGCTCTCGCGGGAGGGCGCGGGGCCGATGCGGTAGGCCTCGTCGGCGAGCAGGACGGGCAGCCCGGTGCGGTCAGGGTCCGAGTAGATCACCGCCGAGCGCCGGTCGAGGTCCCGCAGGGCACGGATCACCCGCACCGCGATCTCGCCACGGTTGGCGATCAACACCTTCTGGATCTTGCGCCGGGGGGCCATGGACGGCGCGGAAGCATAGCAGCGCAGCGGGTAAGATCCGCGCCATGCTCCCCCTCCTCGCCGCCCTGCGGCCGGCTCAGTGGGTGAAGAACGTCTTCGTGCTGGCGCCGCTGGTCTTCGCCCACCAGCTGGGGGCCAACCGGACCACCCTGCTCGCCTTCGCGGCCTTCGCCGCCTTCTGCTGCGCCGCGAGCGCGGTCTACCTGACCAACGACCTGCGCGACCGCGAGGCGGACCGCAAGCATCCCGGCAAGAGCCGCCGGCCGATCGCTTCTGGCGCCGTCTCGCCGGCCTCGGCGACCGTCGCGGCCGTGCTGCTCGCCGGCAGCGCCCTGGCCGGTGCGGCGTTTCTCGGTCTCGGTTTCTCGCTCCTGCTCGGGACCTATCTGGCCATCAACCTGGCCTACTCCTGGGGCCTGAAGAACGTGGTGATCCTGGACGTCATGGCCGTCGCCTCGGGCTTCGTCCTGCGAGTGCTCGCCGGCGCCGCCGCCACCGCGGTTCCGGTGTCCTCGTGGCTGGTGCTCTGCACCACCTTCCTCGCCCTCTTCCTCGCCTTCTCGAAGCGCCGCCACGAGCTGGTGCTGCTGGCGGACAGCGCGGCCGAGCAACGCCGCGTGCTGTCGCAGTACAGCCCGGCCTTCCTCGACCAGATGATCAACGTGGTGACGGCCTCGGCGGTGATCGCCTACGCGCTCTACGCGGTGGCGCCGGAGACCGTCGCCAAGTACGGTGGGGACCGCTTCCTCTACACCTTGCCGATGGTGCTGTTCGGGATCTTCCGCTACCTCTACCTGATGTATCAGAAGCCCCAGGCTCGGAACCCGACCGAGGCGATCCTCACAGACCCGCCCTTCCTCGCCAACGTGGCCCTGTGGGGAGCCGCGGTGCTCTGGATCGTCTACTTCCGGCGCTGAGAGTAGAAGCGGGGCAGCGGTAGCTCGGGGCAGGTCAGGAGGCTCGGGGCGAAGCGGTGCGCGCTGGCTCTGCTGTCGCCGCTGTAGTAGTCGAGCTGAGCGGCCCGCTGGGAGAGCACCAATGACAGGAGCTTCGCTTGGGCCTCCGGGTTGTCGTCCTCGACCCGATCGACGTCCTCGGCCACGGAGCTGTCGTCGAGAAAGCGCAGCGCCGCCTCCCCATCGCTCCAGTCGATCACCAGCTTCCAGGGCTCGCAGACCACTCCGTAGAGGCTCTGGAGACTCTGGAGGGCCAGGAACTGCGCCGGCCGCCGTGCGGCATGGGCCTCGGGATCGAGGAAGCTCGAGCCCTGGAAGCCCGGGTGGGGGGGCAGCTCGAGCAGGTCGAGGACGGTGGGCAGGAGGTCGAGGGTCGACACCGGCGTTTCGATCACCCGCGGCTGCAGCCGACCCGGCCAGGCCATCACCAGGGGCACCCGCAGGACTCCCTCGGCCAGGTTCTTGCCGTGGGTCACCGCTCCATCCTCGCCGAGGAACTCGCCGTGGTCGGCCACCACCAGTAGCAGCGTGTCCTCGGCCCGGCCGGTCGCCGCCAGGTGCTCCACGATGCGACCGATCTGGCGATCGACGTACTCGACGGCGTTGTCGTACCGGTTGATCACGGTCGGGACTTCCTCTTCCGGGTACTCGAGGAAGTTGAAGGTCTCGTAGGTGGGGTCGGAGGGCTGGTAGGGGCCGCTGAAGCCCGGTGGCATCTCGTACGGGAAGTGAGTGCGCTGGAAGTTGAGATAGGCCGCCCAGGGGCGATCCGGCTCGGTGCGCTCGAGCCACTCGAAGAAGTGATCGACGGTGAGGTGGTCGGGCAGCTTGCGCTCGGCGCCGCGGCCGAGGTGCGGGCCTCGATGGGACAGGGAGTGGAAGAAGTAGACCGGCTTGCCGGTGAGCAAGAAACGGCTCATCCCCTGCCAGTTCTCGTTCTGGCTGGAGATGATCGCCGTCTGGTAGCCAAGGTCGCCCAGCAGGTCGTAGAAGAGCACCCGGGGGTAGTCGATCCTGACGTAGGTCTCGAGCTGGTGATGCCGGATGGGGAGCTGGGAGGAGAGGATCGCGGTCTGGGCGTAGTTCGATTGCGTCGCCGTGCTCCAGACGTCGGTGGCGCGCCAGCCCCCCGCGGCGAGCCGGTCGAGGTGGGGCGAAATGGGCCGCGGGTAACCGGCGTAGCCGAGGTGGTTCGCCGACAGCGACTCGAGCATCACGAGCAGCACGTTCGGCCGAGGGCCGTCCGCCTTCCGCGCCGCCTCGAGCCAGTCCGCCTCCGCCGCGAGCGGCGCCCCGGGCGCCGGACGCAGCCGCTCATAGGGCGTCGACTGGAAGACCGAACGCTGGGCGGCCACGGTGGTCAGCCAGCGCAGCTCCGGCGTCGAGCGCTGGAGGATGAGCAGGGTCTGCGTCGAGGGCTCGGTGACCGCGACCAGGAAGAGCCCGGCGGCACCGGCGGAGCAGGACAGGAAATAGGGACGCAGCGCAACGGCGCGGACCGAGCCGCGGAGCAGCAGCCAATAGAGCATCAGGCCGATGGCAACCGTGGACAGCAGGAGCACGACCATGCGCCACTCTTGCCCCTGGAGACCGGCATGGAAGAACTGCGATGGACTGGCCCAGAACATCTGCACCGGCGCCAGGGTCGGGTAGACACCGGTCATCCAGTAGACCCACAACCCGAGCAGGTTGAAGAAGGACATCACCGCCAAGGCGATCGCTGAGCCGGCGGCGGCCAGGCGCTCGTGGCCAGTGGAGAAGAGGAGCCAGGAGAGGAGCCCGAACAAGCTGGCCAGCAGCGCGTAGATCACCCCGTTGACCACCGCCCCGACCAGACCGATCGAGATCGGTACTTTGCCGTCCCTGACGTTGACCGTGAGGACGTCGAGGAGCCCGAGACAGAGGCCCAGGCCGACGCCGATGCGAAGGTGACGTGGCCACCAGGCAGCCAGGTTGTTGGGTGGGGGACCGGATGGTGCCAAGTCGAGACCTCGCGAGGGGCCGCTCGAGCAGCAAGAAGCATGCACGGCTGGGCGGAGAAATCCTTCCTATACTACTCCGCCGAATGACCCAACCTCAGAACGCTCCGCCGTCCCGCGGTGAGCAGGATCGCGCCGCGCCCTCGGGGCGGTCAGCTCTGGCGGCCTTCGTCGCTCTCGCCGTCTGTACGCTGGTGGTGGGGATTCTCTTCGACCATCACTGGTGGCCGGCGGATGACGGCAGCTACGCCCACGTCGCCGAGCGGCTCCTCGACGGCGAGGTGCTCCACCGCGACGTCCAGGACATCCACCTCGGCACCATCGACTTCGTCAACGCGGCCGCCCTCGCGATCTTCGGCCGCTCCCTGCTCGCCCTGCGCTATCCCCTGGCCGCCGCCACCCTGATCCAGGCGGTGCTGGTCTTCGTGCTGCTACGCCGGCGGGGGCCCTGGCTGGCCGCCCTCGGCGCGATCAGCGCCACCGCCTTCGGCGCCCTCCAGTTTCTCAATCCCGCGGCCCACTGGTACTGCCAGCTCCTCTTCTGGGGTGTGGTGCTGCTGCTGGCGAGGGGGGAGCCCGAGCGGAGGGGGCGGCTGGAGCTCGTCGGCCTGCTGGTGGGCGCCCTGTTCACGTTCCGCCAGCTGACCGGAGTGTTGGTGGCGATGGGCACGGTGACCTGGCTGCTCGCCCGGCCCCTGCCCGCGGGCCAGCGACGCGGCGTCCCGTGGCTGGCGCGCGGGGTGCTCACCCTCGAGGCTCTGGGCCTCGCTGCCTACCTGCTGCGCGCTACGGACTCGAGCGGCTGGCTCTTGTTCGGGATCTGGGCCTTCGTCGTCCTGGGCGCCGCCCTGCGGGATACCCGCCTCGACAACCGCGCCACCACCCGGACCCTGGGCCGACTGCTCGCGGGCGCGGTGCTGCCCTGGCTGCCCCTACTCGCCTACCACCTGGCGCACGGCTCGGTCGGTCCCTGGCTGGCCGACGTGGTGGGCACCGCGGCCTCGGTGCCGCAGCTCGCGTTCATCCGCGACCTCAACTACGCGCGGGACGGCATCCAGAGCGGCCTCGCCGTGATCACGGCGGCGGCCTCGGTCGCCGAGGTGGCCAACGGGCTCTACTGGATGCTGCTCCCTCTCTCGGCGAGCCTGGTGGGAGGGCTGCTGGTCCATCGCCTCCGTCGTGGCGGCGCCGGCTTCGCCAGCCCCCTACCCATCGCCGCGGCGTTCTACGCCCTGGTCTCCGTCCACTACCAGAATCCCACCTACCTCTACTTCTCCGTCGGCGTCTCGCTGGTCGCCCTGCTCGAGCTCACCGCGGAGACCGGGCCACGCCTCGCCCGCTTCGCGCCCTTCTACGTCGCGGGGCTTGGCGTGGTGGCCCTGGGCTGGCACGCCGGCCAACCCTCCGAGCGGGACTGGGACCAGCTGCTCGCCGGCAACCGCCTACCGGTCGTCTCGACCGCCGAGAGCCTGCCTCGCCTCGCCTTGAAGATCGGGCCCCGGGAGGCAGCCTTCTACCCCCGGCTGATCGAGTGGATCCAGCGCCAGGTGCCACCTGAGGAGACGATCTTCGTCCTGCCCACCAACGCGGAGATCTACTTCCTCGCGGAGCGGCGTAACCCCGTTCGCTTCTACAACCTGCTGTTGGGAATCCGGCGCGAGGAGGAAGCGGTGGCGCTGATCGAGGCCCTGCGCCGCGAGCCACCCCGGCTGATCCTGTGGAACGTCGGCGACAAGTACAACACGCCGCTCGCGGGGCGGATCGTCGCCGCGGTGTCCGAGGGCTTCGAGGATCTGGGCCGGTCGGGGCCCTTCCGAGTCTTGCGCAGGCAAGAGGTTGGGACGCCCGGCCGTGCGCCCTCCGACCCTAGAGGTAGAAATCCTGCACCGCTGCGACCACCCGATCCACCTCCTCGTTGGTGAGCTCCGGGAAGATCGGCAGGCACAGCACCTCGCGGGCTGCCGCCTCGGCGTGAGGCAGGGAGGGCGGCTCGCCCAGTCCGGCCAGGGCCGGCTGCTGGTGGAGGGCCGAGGGATAGTGCACCGAGGCGAAGATCTCGCGCTGGTGCAGGTGGGCCATGAGCTCATCCCGCCTGGTGGTGCGCACGGTGTACTGGTGGTACACGCAACGCGAGCCCGGCGGGTCCTCGGGGAACCTGAGGTCACCCAGGCCGGTGAGGCCGCCGTGGTAGCGGCAGGCGATCTCGCGCCGGCGGTCGTTGTCGGCCTCGAGGGAGGGCAGCCGGCAGTTGAGCACCGCCGCCTGCAAGCTGTCGAGGCGGCTGTTGGTGCCGACCTCGAGGTGATGGTAGCGGCCGGCCTGGCCGTGGTTGGCCAAGCGCCGGACCCGCGCGAGCAGCTCCGCGTCCGGGCCGGTGACGGCACCGCCGTCGCCGAAGCAACCGAGGTTCTTGGTGGGATAGAAGCTCCAGCCGGCGAGCTGGCCGATGCTGCCCACCCGCCGGCCGTCGAGCGAGGCACCGTGAGCCTGGGCGGCGTCCTCCACCAGCCAGAGACCCCGCCGCTCGGCGAGGCCGCACAGACCAGCGACGTCGAAGGGGCGCCCGTAGAGATGGACCCCGATGATGCCAACGGTGGCCGCCGTCACCCTGGCCTCGGCATCCGCGGCGTCGAGGTTCAGGGTCCGGGGATCGACGTCGCAGAAGATCGGCCGGGCCCCCGCGAGCACCACCACCTCGGCGGTGGCGAAGAAGGAGAAGGCCGGCACCAGGACCTCGTCACCGGGCTGGACGTCGAGGGCTCGCAGGGCGACGAGCAGGGCGTCGGTGCCGTTGGCCACCGCCACACAGCCGGCCGCGCCGGTGACTTCGGCGAAGCTGCGCTCGAGCTCCTGGACGTCGGGGCCGAGGACGAATGCGGAAGATTCGAGGATCCGGCGCCAGCGGTCGGCGAGGGCCGACTCGATGCGGCGATGGGCACGGCCGAGGTCGATGGGAGGGATACGCACGGCGCGCATTCTACTCCGCGGTGCTTCTGCGATAATCCCCCCTCGCCGTGACCGGCCCGACCTCCCGCTCCAAGAGCCCTCTCGAGAAACGGATCCAGCGCGCCGCGCGCATCGCGCTCTACGGCAGCCTGGCCGTGACCTTGGTCTTGCTGGCGGCCGGCCTCGCCTATCTGTCCAGCCTGCGCCCTGCTGCCCCCGAGGAGGATTTCGCCTGGATGGAGGTGAGCTGGGACGAGGTCCAGGAGGTGCAGCTGCTGCGCCGATACCTGCAGGTCAACACCAGCCAGCCCGACGCCAACGAGCTCGCCGGCGCGCAGTTCCTGGCTTCGGTGCTGGAGCAGAACGGCATCCCGGCCCAGATCGAGGTGCTCGCCGGGCACCACGCCAACCTCTGGGCCGTGCTGCCGGGCGAGGACCCGCGTCCCCTGGTCCTGCACAGCCACATCGACACCGACCCGGTCACCAACCCCGAGCAGTGGCGTCTCCCGCCTTGGGGTGGGGTCATCGAAGGGCCGTACCTCTACGGCCGTGGTGCCTTCGACATGAAGAGCATCGCCATCGCCCAACTGGCGGCCTTCCTGGACGTCGCGAAGAGCGGCAAGCCCCGGAGGCGGACGCTGGTCTTCCTCGCCACGGGCGCCGAGGAGGTCGGCAGCGACCTCGGCACCAAGTGGCTCCTGGCCGAACGACCCGAGCTGCTCGGCCAGGCCTGGGCCTTCCTGACCGAAGGCGGGGTGGTGGAGACCCGTACCGCCCGCGAGATCCGCTACTGGGGAGTCGAGTTCGCCCAGCGACGGCTGGTGGACGTGACCTTCTGCAGCCCGGGGCAGGAACGCCTCCTCGCCCTCCATGAGGATCTGGAGGCGGACCTCGACGAGGGCAACCTCGAGCCTCGCGTCACTCCCGAGGTGGCCGCCTTCATGGCCGCCTACGGCCCGACCCGCCAGGATCCACTGCTCCGGCAGGCGCTCACCGACCTTCCGGGGCTGCAGCACGACGCTGGGCTCTACGCCCAGCTGCCCGCCTACCTCAAGGCCTTCTTCCGCGACGAGGCGCACGCCTTCCGGCCTCGCCAGAAGGCTGACGGCACCTGGTCCATGCTGGTCAAGGTCCACCTCCTGCCCGGCTCCTCCTTCGAGGCGGCCTTCGCCCGGCTGCTGCCGGCGTGGCGGACCGCCGGCCTGACCTGGAGCGTCTATGACGAGCAGGGAGCCGACCACGGATCCCCGCTCGACCACCCCGCGTTCCTGGCCATGGTCGACGAGCTCCGGCAGGCCCACCCAGGGGCCGTGGTAGGACCCCACTTCCTCCCCTGGACCGCCACCGACTCCCGCTTCCTGCGCGCCGCCGGCGTGGCCGCCTACGGCTTCTCGCCGTTCCTGATCTCCTCGACGGACACCTTCAAGGTCGGCCTGCCGGACGAGCGGATCTCCCTCACGGGCTTCGCCGAAGGAGTCGAGGTCTACCGCCGCCTGGTGGCGCGGCTGGTGCACTGACACTTCCTGACCACTGCTCCTGCAAATAGTGTCATCCGGCCCGCGTGGTTGCGGAGAGATTCGTTTGTTATCAATAGGTTGGGTTCCTGGCACAGCTCCTGCTCTAGGGAGCTGCGACCGTACCGACCTGAATGGAGGAAACCGCGAAATGAACCGTAATCGTCAGAAGGGCTTCACCCTCATCGAGCTGCTGATCGTGGTCGCGATCATCGGCATCATCGCCGCCATCCTGATCCCGAACTTCCTCGACGCCCTCCACAAGGGTCGTCAGAAGCGGACCATGGGCGACATGCGCCAGATGGCCAATGCCTACTTCGCGTGGGCGACCGACAACGGTGGCGCCGCGGCCGCGGGACAGACCACCACCGGCGAGACCGTCGACGTCGGTGACTTCACCGATGGCCTGACCGCCGTCGCCGACATCCAGACCGAGCTGACCCCGACCTACATCCGCACCGTGCCGCAGGTCGACGGTTGGGGCAACGCGATCGAGTACTACCTCGACTTCACCGACCCGGAAGAGGTCAACTACGAGCTGATCCGCAGCGGCGGTCGCCCGGAGGACAACTGCACCTCCTGCTTCGAGGGCGACACCTACACCGCCGGCCTGTTCCCGCCGACCGATTACGAGAACGACATCGTCCACGCGGATGGCACCTATGTCCGTGCCCCGCGCGGCTACAAGGCCGACAGCTAAGAATCATCCCCGCCTCTGCTGAGCTGTAATCTCCTTTGGGCGCCGTGCGAACGGCGCCCTTTCTTCTTTCTCCATGCGCCCGCCACGCATCGCCGCCCTGCTCGCTCTGACCGCCCTCCTGGGCCTTCCCGCCAGGGCCGAAGTGACGGCGAGCGAGGCGACCCTCTGGCTCCAGCGCTACCTGGCGATCGACACCACCAACCCACCCGGCAACGAGCACCGCGCGGCGGAGTACCTCGCGTACCTGCTGCACCGGGAGCGAATTCCGACGCAGTGGCTCAAGAGCCCGGAAGGGCGGGTGAGCCTGCTCGCCCGCCTGCCGGCGCAGAACCCTCGCGGGGGTCCCCTGCTGCTCACCCACCACATGGACGTGGTCCCGGCCGGCCCGGGCTGGACGGCGCCGCCCTTCTCGGCCGAGATCCGCGATGGCGAGCTGTGGGGCCGGGGTGCCCTCGACACCAAGGCGCTCGGCATCGCCCATCTCGCCGCCCTGATCGACCTCAAGCGCCGGGGGGTGCCTCTCGAGAGGGACGTGGTCTTCCTGGCGGTCGCCGACGAGGAGAAGGGCGGGGCCCAGGGGATGGCCTGGCTGATCGACGCGCATCCCGAGATCTTCGACGGGGTGTGGGCCGCCTTCAACGAGGGCGGCTCGGGCCGGCGGGCCGCCACCGGTCTGCTGTGGTGGGAGGTCGAGGTCGCCCAGAAACGACCTCTCTGGCTCCGGCTCTCGGTCCGGGGTCGCTCCGGCCATGCCTCCCAGTACCGGCCCTCGAGCGCTCCCCACACGCTGATCCGCGCCCTCGCCCGCGTGCTCGATCGGCCGGCCCGCTACCGCGTGACCCCGGTGGTACGACGGTACTTCCAGGCCATCGCCCCCCTGCACGAGGGCAGCAAATGGCGGGACGTCTTCGCCGACATCGACCGCGTCGTGTCGCCCTCGGGGCCGAAGCCGGCCTTGCTGCCTGGCCTGGATCGGCTCTTCCTCGACACGCTCCAGGTCACGGTGCTCGAAGGGAGCGAGAGCATCAACGTCATCCCCCTCGATGCCTCGGCGGAGATCGACGTCCGCCTGCTTCCCGACACCGACGCCGACGCCTACCTCGCCGAGCTGGCTCGCGTCGTGGGGCCGGAAGTGGAGATCCAAGTCCTCACCCGCTCCCCGGTGTCGGCACCCTCGCCCATCGACCATCCGGCCTGGCGAGCCATCGAGGAGACGCTCGGCGGCTCAGCCCCGGTGGTACCGGCGCTCCTTTCCGGATTCACGGATTCCCGCTTCCTGCGCGAGCGGGGCATCCCCGCCTATGGAGTGGGCCCCTTCGACCTCGAGCCCGGAACCACCTCGGGCGTCCATGGCCCGGACGAGCGGATTTCCGTGACCGCTTTCGAGCGCGGCGTCGAGCGTATGGTCCGGCTCGTGGATCGCTGCGTGCGGCGTTGACAGCCAGTGGGCTCGCGGCTGACAAAATCTGTCCTACTGTAACTAGAAACCCCGCCAAAACGCCTCAGAACGATGGCATGGGCATTGCTCCATCGCCAGCCAGGCTGTTTTCTTAACGGGAGTCGTAATGTGATGTTCTGTCTAAACCGTAGGCGCGGAACGGCTGGCTTCACTCTCATCGAGCTCCTGATCGTGGTGGCGATCATCGGCATCATCGCTGCGATGCTCATCCCCAATTTCATCGGTGCCCTCCATCGCAGCCGCCAGAAGCGGACGATGGGCGACATCAAGATCATCGGCGTGGCCATGAGCAACTGGCTCACCGACAACGGCGGCGCCGGCGCCGCCGGGCAAGCGACGGTTTCGATCGACGACTGGACCGGCAGCTCGGACATCAACGAGATCCGGGCCGCGCTGAGCCCTCTCTACGCTCGCTTCGTGCCCGCGCAGGATGCCTGGGGCAACCCACTCACCTTCCGCTTCTCGATCGAAGATCCCAACGTGAATCGGGCGATGCTGATCGCCAGCCCGGGACGCGGAGGGGAGCTCGAGGACACCTTCACCCCGGGGAGCTTCGATCCTCTCGACTTCGACGAGGACCTCGTCTGGGCCGACGGCACCTTCCTGCGCGCCCCGCGGGCCTACGCCCCGTAGTCGCTCTGTCCTCGCCCGCGGCAGGTAGAATCGCCCGGTGACCCCCCTCACCCTCTGGGCGATCTACGCCGCGGGCGTAGGCCTGATCGTCGGCAGCTATCTCAACGTCCTGATCCACCGCCTGCCGCGGGGGGAGTCGACGGTCCTGCCGCGGTCCCGTTGCCCGGCCTGTGGCCAAGCGATCCGCCCCTGGGACAACGTGCCGGTGCTCTCCTACCTGCTGCTGGGGGGCCGCTGCCGTGGCTGCCGGGCACGAATTTCCTGGCGCTACCCGC
>JBIOYC010000212.1:0-4299 GCA_044869955.1 Thermoanaerobaculia bacterium
CGCGCGAACGGCACCCCGGCCTCGATCACCTTCGTCGGCAACCTCTTCGCCGAGGCCGACCTCCTGGCTCTCGCCCAGGCCTACCAAGAGTCCACCGGCCACCACCTGAAGCATCCGGCGCTCTGAGCGCAGAGCCGGCCCCGGCCGGGCCACGACCCCCGAGCCGGCCGTCTCCCCAGCACCTCGGCAAGGACTCATGGACAATTTGAACGAACCCTGAGCTCTCGGAGCCGAACTCACGTATCGTTACGGCGAGGAATCGCTCTTCCGACCCTCTGCCGAGGCGGGTATGCCCACTCATCCCGACCGCGATTTGCCCTTGGCCCCCGGCTTCCGGCTCCTGTGGCTGGCAGCGCTGCTCTGGCTGTCGGCCCCGCGGGCGGCGCTCGCGCTCGACCCCGCGAAGGCGATCAGCCAGTACGGCCATGACGCCTGGACCACCGAAAAGGGCCTGCCGGCGAGCGCGATCTTCGAGATCACCCAGACCACGGACGGTTACCTTTGGATCGGCACTCCCGGCGGGCTGGTCCGCTTCGATGGCTTCCGTTTCGTCACCTTCTCTCAGCGCGACACTCCGGGCCTGACCAACCACGAGATCCGCGCGCTCGCGCCCCGGCGTGAGGGTGGGCTGTGGGTCGGGACCTGGAAGGGCCTCTTCCTGCTCGAAGGTGGCCGGGCGACCGCCGTCCCCGTCTATCCCGACGACCCGGACCTGGTCATCGAGTCCCTGCGCGAGGCCCGGGACGGCACCCTCTGGGTGGGCACCCAGGGCCAGGGAGTCTTCGGCCTGCGCGACGGCCGCAAGCTCCAGTTCACCCACCAGCAGGGCCTGCCGAACGACTACGTTTGGGCCCTCGCCGAAGATCGTCAAGGCGACCTCTGGATCGGCACCATGGGCGGCCTCGCGCGGCTGCGCTCGGGCAAGCTCGAGACCTTCGAGGCGGTGCGAGAGGTGTCAGGCTGCTCGATCGGCGCCCTCTTCGCCGCCCCGGACGGCTCGGTCTGGATCGCCGGCAACGGCCGGCTCAGCCGCTGGCAGGCCGATCGGTTCCAGCACCTCGGCCCGGAGGCGGGTCTGCTGAAAGAGTTCATCGACAGCCTCTGGGTCGATCGCCATGGCAGCGTGTGGATCGGCTCTCGCGGGGGATTGTCCCGGCTGCACCAGGGTCGTTCCACTCACTTCCTTCCCGCCGACGGGCTCTCCGACCGGCTGGTCCATGCCCTGTGGGAGGACCACGAGGGCAGCCTCTGGGTGGGTACCCGAGGCGGCGGCCTGGAGCGCTTCCGGGACGGCAAGTTCACCATCGTGGGCAAGTCCGAAGGCCTGCCCGACGACTCGGTCCACTCCATCCTGGAGGACGAGAGCGGCGCCTTCTGGATCGGCACGCGCAGCGGCCTGGTGCGCCTGCGCGACGGCCGGCTCGAGACCTGGGCCGGCGGCCGCCGCCACGGGGGCCTGCCGGTGGACTTCGTCACCGCCCTGGTCGAGCGGCGCAACGGGGAGGTCTGGGTGGGCACGGCCGCGGGCCTGGGCCATCCCTGGCGGGGCCGCTTCAAGATCCTGCTGCCGGACGACCCCCGCCTCTACAGCTACGTCAGCACCCTCTACGAGGACAACGAAGGGGCGCTCTGGATTGGCGACCCGGGAGGCGGCCTGCACCGCTTCCACCACGGCGAGCTGCGCACCTTCGGCGCTGCCGACGGGCTGGCCTCGGACCACGTCTACGCTGTGATCGGCCGCCGCTCCGGTGGGCTGTGGATCGCCACCCTCGGCCACGGGGTCTTCCGCTACGCCGGCGGCAAATTCACCTCCTTCAGCCGCGAGCAGGGCCTTCCGGACAACTCGGTCTACGGCCTCTACGAGGACTCGGCCGGCACCTTGTGGATCGGCACCGCCAGCGGCGGGCTCGCCTGGCTCGAGGGTGAGCGGGTCTCCTCGGTCGATGCCCGCCGGGGCCTGTGGGACGACTCGATCTACAGCATCCTCGATGACGACCTGGGCAACCTCTGGCTGGGCTCGACTCGGGGCCTTTTCCGGGTAGCGAAGGCCGAGCTGCGAGCGGTCGCCGAGGGCCGCAAGGCGCGGTTGACGTCGACCGGCTTCGGGACCGCGGACGGCCTGCGCAGCTCGGAGCTGGTGGCCGGATCGACCCCCAACTTCTTTCGCTCCCGGGACGGCCGGCTGTGGTTCGCCACGACTCGCGGCGCCGCCTCGATCGACCCGCAGAACGTGCCGATCAACGCCGTTCCGCCCCCGGTCCTCATCGAGCAGGTGAGGGTCAACGGCGAGGCGACCCCGGTGGCGCCCGACCAGCGGCTGCCGCCGGGCTCGCACCGTCTCCAGATCGACTACACCGCGCTGACTTTCCTGGCCGCCGATCGGGTCCACTTCGAGGTCCAGCTCGAGGGCTTCGACCGCGACTGGGTGGACATGGGAAGCCAGCGCACGGCGACCTACACCAACCTGCCGCCGGGGAGCTATCGGTTCCGCGTCAAGGCCGCCAACGCCGACGGGGTGTGGAGTCAGGAGGAAGCGAGCCTCGCCTTCGCGATCGAGCCCCACTTCTACCAGACCACCTGGTTCTATCTGCTGCTCGCGGCGAGCCTCGCTGCCTTCGCCTGGGGCCTCTACCGGCTGCGGGTGCGCAGCCTCGAGGCGCGCTACGCCGCGGTGCTCGCCGAGCGGGCGCGCATCGCCCGCGAGCTCCACGACACCGTGGCCCAGGACCTGGTGGCCGCCGCGCTCCAGCTCGACAGCCTGCCCGGCGGCGAGCCCGAGGGAGACCCGCTCGCCGAGGTGAAGGGGCTGGTGCGGGGCAGCCTCACCGCCACCCGCCGATCGGTGGCCGTGCTGCGCCAGCCGGTCTTCGCCGCCACCGACCTCGCGTCGGTGCTCCGCCACCTGGGCAAGAGCGTGGCCCGCACCACCGGCCTCGAGGTGGAGGTCGAGGTACAGGCTCTGCCCCGCTCCCTGCCGCCGGCCGTCGAGGAGAACCTCTACCGCATCGCCCAGGAAGCCCTCGCCAACACCAGCCGTCACGCCCAGGCCCGCCGGATCCAGCTCCGGCTCGGCCGCGACAACGGCTGGCTGCGTCTGGAGGTGCGGGACGACGGCCGGGGCTTCGAGCCCGCGCAGGCCGGAGGCAGCTCCCACGAGCACTTCGGCCTGGTCGGCATGCGCGAACGGGCGGAGGCCCTGGGCGGCCGCATCGAGCTCGACAGCCGGCCCGGGGCCGGCACCCGGCTGGTGGTCGAGGTGCCCTGGAGCGATGCCGCCGCACCCGCGAGGGTGATCCCGGCCCGATGACGTCGCGCCCCCTCACCGTGCTGGTGGTGGACGACCACCCGGTGGTGCGCGCGGGCGTGGTGGCCCTGCTCGCCCGTGAGCCCGACCTCGAGGTGGTCGGCGAGGTGGCCGACGCCGAATCCGCCCTAGCCCTGATCGAGGCCCGCCAACCCGACCTGGTGCTGATGGACCTGCGCTTGCCCGGCCGCTCCGGCGCCGAGGCCACGGCCGAGATCCGCGCCCGCTGGCCGCGGGTCAAGGTGCTGGTGCTGACCACCTTCGACGGCGACGAGGACGTCTTCCGCGCCTTGAAGGCCGGCGCTCACGGCTACCTGCTCAAGGACGCATCGAGGTCGGAGCTCCTCGGCGCCCTCCGCGCGGTGGCCGCCGGCCAAAGGCGGATCTCGCCGCGGGCGGCCGAGAGGCTCGCCCAGCGCTTCGACGCCTCGGAGCTGACGGCTCGCGAGACCGAGGTGCTCGAGGGCATCGTCGGCGGCAAGGCCAACAAGGAGATCGCGGCCGCCCTCAGGATCACCGAGGGGACGGTCAAGACCCACGTCGCCAGCATCCTCGGCAAGCTCGGCGTCAGCGCCCGCACCGAGGCCGCGGTGGTGGCGATCCGCCGCGGCCTGGTGCGCCCCCGCTAGACCCTCCTCCCTCGAAAGACAGAGCGGCTCCTCCCTCCCCCGGCGGAGGGCGCCGCGATGCCGTTGCACCATACTGCGCAAGCGCCTAACGAAAACGGATCGCCGAGGGCCTCGACCTCGGCTCGAAGGAGGGGGTTCTCATGAACCGAGCCGGGGGGCAGCACTACCGACGAATCGCCGGGGCCGCGCTCACCTGCCTGTGTGTGCTGCCCGTGGCAGGCGAGGAGCCCGCGCCTCCTACCCTGCTCGAGCGGGTCTCGATCGACACCAGCTCGAACCAGGTCGGCCGGCTGACCTCGATGGGCGACGGCCGCATGCGCCGCTTCCACGCCTACGACCTGCTCGGCCGCAGCCCCGCGAGCGAGC
>JBIOYC010000213.1:0-10943 GCA_044869955.1 Thermoanaerobaculia bacterium
CCCGTCCCACCCTCTCCCTCACCGCCGCCACGTCCTCCTGGAACTTCACCAGCAGCCCCAGGGTGGCCTCGACGGCCTGAGGGCTCAGCCTCTCGACCCCGAGGGCCGAGAGGCCCGCGGCCCAGTCGAGGGTCTCCGCCACTCCGGGCCGCTTGTAGAGATCTTCCTGGCGCAGGGTCTGGACGAAGCGCTCGATCTCCTCCGCCAGCCGCTCCGACACGGCCGGCACCTTGGCGCGGACGATCTCCAGCTCCTTCTCGAAGGGCGGGTAGTCCAGCCAGTGGTAGAGGCAGCGGCGGCGCAGGGCGTCGTGGATCTCGCGGGTGCGGTTCGAGGTCAGCACCACCACCGGCGGCACCGCCGCCCGCACCGTGCCGATCTCCGGGATCGAGATCTGGAAGTCCGAGAGCAGCTCGAGCAGGAAGGCCTCGAACTCCTCGTCCGCCCGGTCCAGCTCGTCGATCAGCAGCACCGGCCCAGCGTCCTCGGGCCGGGCGGGGTCGATCGCCTCGAGCAGGGGGCGGGCGAGCAGGAACTCGCGGCTGAAGATACGCCGCCGCATCGTCTCGGGATCCGCGGCGCTGGCTTCGAGCAGACGGATCGCCAGCAGCTGGCGCCCGTAGTCCCACTCGTAGACCGCCGAGGCGAGATCCAGCCCCTCGTGGCATTGCAGCCGCAGCAGGCGGCGGCCGGTGATGCGGGACAGGACTTTGGCGACCTCGGTCTTGCCCACTCCGGGCTCGCCCTCGAGCAGCAGGGGGCGCGCCAGGGTCAGGGCGAGGAAAATCGAAGTCGCGAGCCCTTCGTCGGCAAAATAAGAGGCTCGGCGGAGGTCGCTGGCCAGCGCCTCCACCGAGCGGAAAGAAACCTCTCCTCCCACCCGGGCTAGCTCCGGGCGCGATCGCGGGCCCGCTCGAGGGCGCGTCGTCCGTAGACCCGCGCCAGCTCGACCCGGTATTCGCCCGAAGCATGGATGTCCGAGAGCGGCTCGGCGACCGACAGATGGTCGGCCACCGCACGCTCGATCGCCGCGTCGTCCGGCACCCGGCCGACCAGCGCGGCGGTCACGTTCTTGCCGTCCACGGGCGTGGCGGCCACGCCATTCCAGGCCAGACCGGCTTCCGCCACCTGGCTGGAAGCGTCCAGCCGCATCCAGGCGGCTGCCCCGCACAGGGCGTAGCCGGAGGCGGGCTGCTCCACCTTCAGGTAGCAGCAGCCGGTGTGGAAGGGCAGCCGGGGCACCTCGACGGCGGTGATGATCTCGTTGCCGCCCAGGGCCGTGGTCATCAGATCGACGAAGAACTCCGCAGCCGCCACCTGCCGGGAGCCGGCCGGGCCCTGCAGGTGGATCGTCGCGCCCAGGGCCACCAGCACCGCCGGCAGGTCCGAGGCCGGATCGGCGTGGGCGATGTTGCCGCCGAGGGTGCCGCGGTTGCGCACCTGGGGGTCGCCGATCTTGGCCGCCGCCTCGGAGAGCAGCGAGCAATCCTCGTGGAGGATCGTCGAGGCGGCGATCTCGGCGTGGCGGGTGATGGCGCCCACCCGCACGCGGTCCCCCGCCCTCGAGATCCCAGCGAGCTCCGGCAGGCGGCCGATGTCGACCAGCATCTCGGGCTGCGCCAGGCGCAGCTTCATCATCGGCAGCAGGCTGTGACCTCCCGCGAGCGCCTTGGCGCCCGAGCCGAGCAAGGAGATCGCCTCGGCGAGCGAGGCGGCGCGGCGGTATTCGAACTTGGCCGGGAACATGCGGGCCTCCTCACGCCGAGTGAATGGCGCGCCAGATCTTCTCGGACGTCGCCGGCATGTCGATGTGCTGGATGCCGTAGGGCTTGAGGGCGTCCACCACGGCGTTGATCACGGCCGCCGGCGAGGCGATCGCGCCGGCCTCGCCCACGCCCTTGACCCCCAGCGGGTTGTGCGGACAGGGAGTGACCGTGCGCGCGGTCTCGTAGTTGACCAGGTTGTGGGCCTTGGGCAGGGCGTAGTCGAGCATCTCACCGGTCAGCAGCTGGCCGGCCTCGTCGTACACCGCCTGCTCCCACAGGGCCTGGCCCACTCCCTGGGCGATGCCGCCGTGGATCTGGCCGTCGACGATCATCGGATTGATGACGTTGCCGACGTCGTCCACCGCGACGTAGCGCAGCAGCTTGACCTCGCCGGTCTGGGGGTCGATCTCCACCACCGCCACGTGGGTGCCAAAGGGGAAGACGAAGTTCGAGGGGTTGTAGAAGGTGGTCGACTCCATCCCCGGCTCGACGTCCGCCGGCAGGTTGTGGGCGAGGTAGGACTGGAGCACCACGTCGCCGAAGGCCTTCTCCTTACCCGGCACGCCCTTGACCTTGAAGGCGCCGTCGGCGTAGTCGATGTCCTCCTCCGCGGCCTCGAGCAGGTGGGCGGCGATCTTCTTGCCCTTGGCGATGATCTTGTCGAGGCTGGCGACGATGGCGCTGCCGCCCACGGCCGCGCTGCGGCTGCCGTAGGTGCCCATGCCGAACTGGATCTGCGCGGTGTCGCCGTGGACGATCTCGACCTTGTCCATGTCGACGCCGAGTCGGCCCGCGACGATCTGCGAGAAGGTCGTCTCATGGCCCTGGCCGTGGCCGGAGGAGCCGGTGTAGACGGTGATCACGCCGGTCGGGTGCACCCGCACCTTGGCGCTCTCCCACAGGCCGGCCTGGGCGCCCAGCGCGCCAGCCACCTGCGAGGGGGCGAGGCCGCAAGCCTCGATGTAGCTCGACAGGCCCACGCCCAGCAGCTTCTCGCGGCCGGCACGGGCCCCCGGCAGGCGGCGCGCCTGCTCAGCGCGCAGCTCGGCGTAGCCGACCATGGCCAGGGCCTTGTCCAGAGCCGGTGCGTAGTTGCCGCTGTCGTAGAGCAGCCCGGCCGCGGTCTGGAAGGGGAAGCGGTCGGCGGCGATGAAGTTCCGGCGCCGCAGCTCCGCCGGGTCCAGGCCCAGCTCGGCCGCGCCGCGGTCCATCAGCCGCTCGACCACGAAGGTGGCCTCCGGCCGGCCGGCGCCGCGGTAGGCGTCGACCGGCGCGGTGTTGGTGAAGGTGCCGATGACGCGAGCGTGGATGGCCGGGATGTCGTACTGGCCGGAAAGCAGGGTGGCGTAGAGGATGGTGGGCACCGCCGGAGCGAAGGTGCACAGGTAGGCGCCCATCGACGCCCAGGTGTGGACGCGCAGGCCGAGCACCTTGCCGTCGGCGTCGAGGGTCAGCTCGGCGAGGGTGACGTGGTCGCGGCCGTGGGCGTCGGTCAGATTGGCCTCGGTGCGGGTGGCCGTCCACTTCACCGGCCGCTTGACCTGGAGGGCGCACCAGCCGGCGATCGCCTCGTCGGCGTAGTGGTGGATCTTCGAGCCGAAGCCGCCGCCCACCTCCGGCGCCCGCACCCGCAGCTTGTGCTCGGGCAGGCCGAGCGAGGCGAGGGTGATCAGCAGGCGGTGGACGTGGGGGTTCTGCGTGGTCATGGTCAGGGTCAGCTCGCCCTTGGCCTCGTCGAACTCGGCGAGGGTCGAGCGCGGCTCGATGGCGTGGGGGATCAGGCGGTTGTTGCGCAGCCGGATCGCCACCTTGTGCGCGGCGGTCGCGAAGGCCTCGTCGGTCTTCGCCTTGTCGCCCCACTGCCAGTCGAATGCGACGTTGTTCGGCGCCTCGGGGTAAAGCTGGGGCGCACCGGCCTCGGTGGCCTTCTCCGGGTCGACCGTCACATCGAGGGGCTCGAAGTCGACCTCCACCAGCTCGGCGGCGTCGCGGGCGACGTAGCGGTCCTCCGCCACCACCACCGCCACCGCCTCGCCGACGTAGCGCACGGTGTCGACGGCCATCACGCGGTGGGTCGGGGTCTTCATGTCCGGCAGCAGCCAGGCGGTGGGGATCACCCCCGGCACGCCGGAGTCGACGATGTCCTGGCCGGTGAAGACCGCCACCACGCCCGCCAAGGCGCTGGCTCTCGAGGTGTCGATCGAGCGGATGTGCGCGTGGGCGTAGGGGCTGCGGACGATGCCGGCGTAGGTCAGCCGGGCGGGCTGGAGGTCGTCCGTGTACTTGCCCTTGCCGGTGATCAGGGCGGGGTCTTCCCGCCGCAGCACGGACGTGCCGATGACGTTGGCCATCTCAGGCACCTCCCTGGGCGGCGCGGCGCACCGCCTTGATGATGTTGTGGTAGCCGGTGCAGCGGCAGATGTTGCCCTTCAGGGCGGTGCGGATCTCCTCCTCGGTGGGTTGCGGGCTCTCCTGCAGCAGGGCCGCCCCGGCCATGATCATGCCCGGGGTGCAGTAGCCGCATTGGAGGCCGTGCTCCTGGCGGAAGGCCTCCTGGAGGGGATGCAGCTGGCCGTTGCTGGCCAGGCCCTCGATGGTGGTCACCGAAGCGCCGTCCACCTGCACCGCGAGCTGGGTGCAGCTCTTGACCGCCTTGCCGTCCACCCACACCGTGCAGGCGCCGCAGAGGCTGGTCTCACAGCCGACGTTGGTGCCGGTCAGCCCCAGGTGGTCGCGCAGCCAGTGCACCAGCAGCAGCCGTGCCTCGACCTCGCTCTCGCGGGGCTGACCGTTGACCTCGACCCTGATCCGGTTCCCCATGGAACGATCTCCTTTCAGCTCAGCAAACGAACGAGGAGGAAGACGACGAGCGCCAGGGCCGCGAGGGCGGCGAGGATCACCACCGGCCGCCAGGGCCGGGGCACCAGCTCGGCGAAGAGGCCCTTGGCGAAGCCCGCGGCCAGGGCCGCCTGGGAGCTGGGAGCGGGTGGCTCGGCGGCCGGGGCGGCGGCATCCGTGCCCGGCGCCGTGGGGGCGGGCAGCAGCCGGTCCAGCTCTTCCAGGGCCTGGCGGGCCACCACCTTGGCCGAGCTCTCGAGCAGGCGCTGCCCCACCGTCGCCACGCGGCCACCAACCTGAGCGTCGACCTCGTAGGAGAGGTCGGTGCCGGTGCCGTTGTCGCGCAGCTGGATCACGCCCTTGCCCTGGACGAAGCCCGACGCCCCCTTGCCATCCATCTCGAGGCGGTAGCTCTCGGGGGCGACCTGGTCGAGCAGGGCGACGGTGCCGCTGAAGCGGCCCTCGACCGGACCGATCTTGATCGTCAGCTCCCCGTGGTAGCGGTCGTCCCCCAGGGGCTCGAGCTTCTCGCAACCGGGAAGGGCCCGGGCGAGGCGGACCGGGTCGACCAAGACCTGCCATACCGCCTCGCGGGGGGCAGAGAAGGTGTGCAGACCGGAGATTTTGACTGCCATCGGCGCGCTGTCCGCGGGAACGGGGAAAGTCCCCGAGTTATAGCACAACGCCGTTACGGGCTCGCGAAGGGGACACTGTGCCCTCTGACCCCCTCGCCCCCCGCAAAGGGGGGAGAGGGTTGGGGTGAGGGGGATCTGGCCGGGCTGTGCCCTGTGATGCCCCCTCACCCTGGCCCTCTCCCCCGTAACCGGGGGAGAGGGGACCGGATGAGCCTTCAAGCGCTTCGGGTGCTCTTCCCGTCCTAAGATCCCCCCACCCATGCGTTACCTGCGGCTCTACCTCCACTTCGTCCGCTTCTCGCTGTCGCGGGCGCTGGAATTCCGCTTCGACTTCTACTTCCGCATCGTGATGGACGTGGTCTTCTACGCCACCAACCTCGCCTTCTTCACCGTGCTCTATGGCCAGACCCGCGAGCTGGGGGGCTGGAGCCTCGATCAGATCTACCTCTTCGCCACCGGCTACTTCGTGGTCGACGCCCTGTTCATGACGATCTTCGCCAACAACGTCTGGTGGCTGCCGATCCTGGTCAACAAGGGAGACCTCGACTATTACCTGGTGCGGCCGGTCTCCTCCCTCTTCTTCGTCTCCCTGCGCGACTTCGCGGCCAACTCCCTGGTCAACCTGCTGATCGCCGGCGGCCTGCTCGGCTGGGCGATCGCCCGCTACCCGCAGCCCCTGGGCGCGGGCCGGGTGGCGATCTTCGTGGCTCTCCTCCTGCTCGGCACCTATCTGCTCTACCTGGTGCGGCTGCTCTTCTGCCTGCCGGTGTTCTGGACGCATTCCGGGCACGGCCTGCTCGAGGTCAGCTGGGCACTGACCCTCTTCGGCGAGCGTCCGGTCGAGATCTACCGCAGCTGGCTGCGCGCGGCCCTGCTGACGGTGCTGCCGCTCGCCTTCGTGGCGTCGGTACCGGTGTCGGTGCTGTTCTCGGGATGGACGGCGTGGGGTCTCGCCCACGCCGCCCTGGTGACCCTGGGGATGACCGCCCTTACGCTCTGGCTCTGGCGGCGCGCCCTCGCCGCCTACGCCTCGGCATCGTCCTAGCCAGGGCGAGGGCCACGACGTTGCCGACGCCGGAGCGCTCGGCCACCGCCCACGGCAGGACCCGGCCGATCCGCCCCGAGCGCCGCCGCAGGCGGGCCAGGCGCTCCTCCAGCTCGTCCATGCGCGCCAGGTCCTCGGGACCGGTGGCCTCGGCCGGGAGGTTGCGGACCTCCTCGATCAGCTCGCGGCCCAGCTCCAGCCAGCCCAGCTCCACCACCAGGGTGATCAGCTCCTGGATGACGCCCCAGGCGAGGCCGCGATCCTCCTGCGGATCGAGCAGCTCTAGGGCCTGCACCAGGCCCTCGAGGCGCAGCAGCGGTTCCCGGCTCGGCTCGGCCAGCATGGCGCGGCGGTAGCACACGCGGCCCGCCGCCCGCTCCTCGCCGAGGGCCAGATAGAGCCGCAACGCTCGCTCGAGCAGCTCGATCGCCAGCTCGGGACGCCCGCGGTCGGCCAGCAGCTCGGCCGAGACCTCGAAGACCCGTCCGGCCAGCAAGGGGTCACCGGTGCCGGTCTGGAGGTGGTCGAGCGCCGAGCGCATGGCGCCCAACGCCTCCTCGGGCCGTCCGGCGAGGCGGCGAGTGTCGGCGAGCTCCGCCGCGGCCCGAGCCCGCACGTCCGCCACCAGACGCGGGCCGTACCAGCCCTCCTCGAGGCGCTCGGCGACCTCGAAGGCCAGCTGCGCCGCCGCCACCGCGCGATCGAGGCTCTCGGCGCGCGATTCCTCGGAGAGGTCGAGCAACTGCTCGCACAGCCGCCAGCCTCGCCCCTTCACGCGGTTGGTGAGGACGAGCTGACGGCGCAGGGGCGGAGCCCCGGAGAGAGAGGTCAGGGTCCGCTCGTCGGTTTCGGGCTCGAAGGCCAGCTGTCGCGCTCTCTCCCGAGCCCACGAGAGGGCCGCATCCAGAGTCGGTCCGTACGCTTCGGTGCTCATCGCATTGGGGGGACGGATGGGTATCGCTCCGTGTCCCTACACTCATGCCGCGAACCTGGCTTTTCGGGACTGAAGGTGGAGCCGAAACGCGCCGCCGGGGCCCGCCGCGCCGTAGGCCCCGGCAGCTCCAGTTCTCACTCGGAATGGGGCGACGGCTCCGGCTGTCCTGGCGTACCGGACGCAGATCGTTGATACCCGCGGAGAATCGTGTGACAGACCCTCACCCCCTCGGTCCCCCTCTCCCGACCCACCCTTGCCTCCCTCCCGGGAGAGGGGGAGGCCGGAATGGGTTCCCTTCTGAACCCCTCTCCCGGGAGGGAGTGGCGGGCGGGTCGGGAGAGGGGCTGGGGTGAGGGACCCTCAGCGGATCTTCGGGTCGTGCTCGTGCTCGAGGAAGAAGGCCACCAGCTTGTCGACATAGTCCGGCAGCCGGGGCACCTCGACGCCGGTCCCGTCCAGGGCGTCCAGGGTGTTGACGCAGTCGAAGGTCGCCTGGTGGAAGAAATAGGGCGCGGCCTGGCGCTGGAGCCCCAACGGCTCGGCCAGGCCGGAGGTGGTGGCCAGCCAGGTCAGCGGCTTGGGGGCACCGATCCAGCTCTCGTGTCCGAACAGGGCCCCCGAGAACAGGTCGAAGATCTCGGCCGTGGTGTAGGGGGCCGGATCGGTGAGGTGGAAGGTCTTGCCGGCCATGCCCGGCTGGCTCGAAATGGTGGCGAGAGCGTCGATGATGAAATCGACCGGCACCATCTGGAACCGGACGTCGGGCAGGCCCGGGTTGAAACGGGTCAGGGGCCAGGGCAGGGACCGCAGCACCTTGAGCAGCATGTAGGGGCCGTCGAACTTCACCGTGCGACCGTCCTTCGAGCTGCCCACCACCACTCCGGGCCGGAAGATCGAGGTCGGCACCCCTTCTTCGGCGGCGAGCCGCCGCACGCTCACCTCGGCCTCGTACTTGGTCTCCTCGTAGTGATTGAAGAAGCCGGCCTCGTGCTCCAGCTCGGCCTCGCGCACGATCCCCGCGCGCTTGCCCGCCACCGCGTAGGTCGAGACGTAGTTGTAGCGCTCGAGGTCGCTGATGCCGGCGACGAAGCGGTTGACGTGCTCCGTGCCACGGACGTTGACCCGCTCGGCCAGCTCCTTGCCGACCGCCAGGTCGTAGATCGCCGCCAGGTGGAAGACCGTGTCCACCTCGGCCTGCAGCCGCGCCACCACCGCGGCCGGGAGCCCGAGGTCCGACCGGGTGATGTCGCCGACCTCGAGGGCGAAGCGCTCCGGCGGCAAGCCCCGGGCCGCGGCGAGCCCATCGGCCTGCTCGCGGGCGGCGGCGGCGAAGCGCTCCTCGACCAGCAGGGTGAAGCGCTCGGCGCGGGAAGCGAGCCGCTCGATGAGCTGGCCGGCGATGAATCCCGGGAAACCCGTGATCAGGACGTGGCGCATGGCGATTTCCTCTCCCTGTCGTCATCCCCTTCGAGGGGGTCTCTGTCGTGCTCTCACCCCCCTTTTGTCATCCTGAGCGCAGCGAAGGATCTGGGCGGGAGATGGGCGGATTCGGACTCTACACCTGGAAAGCGCTCTTCGACGCACTGCGGCAATTCTCTGTTAAGGTCCGAAACATGCGCATCCCCGCTACCTCCCGTGCTGATCTCGACCGCGCCATGGCTCGTCTCGCCGCGGCAAAGGAACGCTGGACCCGGGTGGACGCCGCCGACCGCGGGCGGCTGCTCGAGGCCGTGCAGGAGAGCTTCGCCGGCGTCGCCCCGCGCTGGGTGGAAGCCTGCCTCGAGGCCGAGGCGATCCCTCCAGCGCACCCCATGGCCGCCGAGGAATGGCTCGCCGGGCCCTACCTGGTGCTGCGCAACCTGCGCCTGCTGCGGGAGTCCCTCGCCGACGTCGCCCGCGGGCGGCGGCCCGGCATCCCGGGGCGGGTGGCGAAGCGGCCGAGCGGCCAGGTCACCGCCGAGGTCTTCCCCGCCTCGGGCTGGGACCGCGTCTTCTACCCGATGGTCACTGCCGAGGTCTGGATGGAGCCCGAGGTGACCCTCGAGAGCCTGCCCGAGACCCAGGCCGTGGCCTACTTCGAAGGCGCCGGAAGCGGCCTCGCCCTGGTGCTCGGGGCGGGCAACGTCTCTTCCATCGGTCCGATGGACGCCCTCTACAAACTCTTCGTCGAGAATCGCGTGGTGCTCTACAAGGCCCACCCGGTCAACGACTACCTGGGGCCCCTGCTCGAGGAGGGCTTCGCGCCCCTGGTCGAGGCGGGCTACCTGGCCGTGGTCTACGGCGGCGCGGAGGAGGGGGCCTACCTGACCCAGCACCCGGAGGTGGACGAGGTCCACATTACCGGCTCGGACAAGACCGTCGAGGCCATCGCCTTCGGCCCCGGTGCCGAGGGCCAGGCGAGGAAGGCCGCCGGCCGGCGGCTCCTCGACAAGCCGATCTCGAGCGAGCTGGGCAACGTCAGCCCGGTGATCGTGGTGCCCGGGCGGTGGTCGCGTCGCGACCTCGCCTACCAGGCCGAGAACATCGTCTCGATGCTGACCAACAACGCCGGCTTCAACTGCAACGCGGCGCGGGTGCTGATCACCCCCCGCGGCTGGAACCAGCGCGGGGAGCTGGTCGACGCCATCCGGGGGCAGCTCGCCGCCGCCCCCACCCGCCTCGCCTACTACCCCGGCGCCGCCGAGCGCTGGCAGCGCTTGGTGGACGTCCATCCCCAGGCCGAGCACTTCGGCGACACCCGTTTCGGCCGCCTGCCGTGGACGCTCATCCCCAACCTCGATCCCGAGCGCGAGGACGACCCTTGCTTCACCACCGAGGTCTTCGCCTCCCTCTTCGCCGAGGTGGGGCTGCCCGGGGAGGACGCCGCGAGCTTCCTCGAGCACGCCGTGAGGTTCTGCAACGAAACGCTGTGGGGCACCCTCAACGCCACGCTGATCGCCGACGCCGCCACCCAGAGCGACCCGCACACCGGCGCGGCCTTCGAACGGGCCCTCGAGCAGCTGCAGTACGGCACCGTGACGGTGAACCACTGGGCGGCCGTGGGCTACGGCCTGGTGATCACCCCCTGGGGCGCCTGGCCGGGCAGCACCCTCACCGACATCCAGTCCGGGCAGGGTTTCGTGCACAACACGCTGATGTTCTCGCGCATCGAGAAGTGCGTGGTCCGGAGCCTCTTCCGGGCCTTCCCCAAGCCCCCCTGGTTCGCCAGCCACAAGACCGCCCTCGACCTGGCGAGAGCCCTCACCGAATTCGAGCGCGCTCCCTCCTTGACCAAGCTGCCGAAAATCGGGGTGCTGGCGTTGGCGGGGTAGGGAGAGGCGGGGCGTAGTACACTCCGTCCTACAACTGCGGAGCCCACGCCATGCCCATCAGCGTTCGACTCGACCCAGACACCGAGGCCACCTTGATCCGCCTGGCCGAGAGCCGTTCGACCTCGAAGTCGGAGGTGGTGCGCGAGGCCATCGAGCTGCTCGCCAGCCTGGACAGCCGCTGCGCTTACGATCTGGTGGCGGATCTGATCGAGAGTGCAGAGCCCGGGCCCGAGGACCTTTCCGAAGATACCGGCCAGAAGTTCCGAGCGAAGCTGCTGAGCAAGGCTCATGCTGCTGGTTGACACCGGACCCCTGGTCGCGGTCCTCAATTCCCGCGACCGGAACCGCAGTGTCTGCAAAGAGCTGCTGCGGACGACGCGGGAGCCCCTCGTCACGATCTGGCCGGTCCTGAGC
>JBIOYC010000214.1:0-14924 GCA_044869955.1 Thermoanaerobaculia bacterium
GGTGCCGGGAACGACTACATCTGGGGAGGGGCGTCGGGGGACTGTCTCTACGGGGAGGGAGGGCTCGATACGGTCCTGGGCGCTGACGGTGCGGACTACCTGGACGGTGGAGATGGAGACGATTATCTTGAGGGGGGGCTCGACGGCGACTACATGGACGGCTGGTACGGCAACGACGACATGTACGGAGTCGGCGGCCCAGATACCCTGCTGGGCTGGTATGGCGCAGACGACCTCTTCGGCCAGGGAAACAGCGACAGCCTCTATGGAGAGGGCGACAACGACACCCTGACCGGCGGCCTCAACACCGACTACTGCGATGGCGGATCCGGTACCGACCGTTGCACGGAGTGCGAGACCAAGATCTCCTGCGAGCTGTGACCTAGCCTACTTCCGAGCTTGAACCTCCCCCCGAAGGGTGCCTACCTCAGGGCTCGTACCTCGACTCTTCGCACCCTCTCGGGGGGACCTTCCCAAGGAGACACCATGCGCTTGCCCATCCAGTCCCCCTTGGCGGCGGTCCTCCACCTGCTCCTTCTCCCTCTCTCGGTGGCTTCGGCCGAGCCCCTGAACGTTACGGGAGGGCTCGTCGACGAGCTGGGCCGGCCCCTGGCGGGCGCCGAGGTCTCGCTGCTGACCGCGGTCACGGCCTTCCAAGCCGGCTGGGCTGCGCTCGAGGGCCGGCCGCCGGCAGAGCCGGTGGCGAGCGTGACTTGCGACGAGCACGGCCGTTTCACTCTCGTTGCTCCGGCACCGGGCGCCTACGAGGTGGCCGCCCGCCTGGTCGGGCGGCTGAGCGTTCGTCTGGGCCCCATCCTGCTGGCCGAGAGCCTGGAGCTGCCTCCAGGAATCTTGATGCCGGCGGTCGAGACCACGTTCGTGGTCCGCGATCCGAGTGGGTCAGGGGTCGGGGGAGCCTGGGTGCTCGCACTCGAGGAGTCTTCTGCCGAGCGAGCCAGACCTCGCCGGGAGGATTGGCGGCTGGGGGCACGCTCTGCCCACAGCGGCCCCGATGGACGCCTGCGCCTTCCCGTCCGCGAGGGGGAGAGCCTCGATCTCGTGGGCGTGGCTCCGAGTGGAGCGGTCGGTCGCTGGTTGGGAGCCCGATCCGGGGATCTGCGTCTCGAAGCTCCTTCCCTGGTGCGGAGGGGGATCCAGGTGACCACCGAGGACGGGATGCCGGTGATCGGTGCGCTCATCGCCTGGGCGATCCCCGGCGCTCCGGTCGGGCTCACGGATCTGGAGGGGAGGATCCCGCTGCCGTCGCTGCCCCGCCAGAGCCGGCTCGTGGTGGCCACTTCGGACGGCAGGCGTCAGCTCCATCGGCTGACGGGGACGATGAGGGAGGAGCAGATCGCCCTGACGGGCCCTGGACGAGTGCAAGGGCGGGTCGTCGACGCGCTGACCGGTCGCCCGGTGTCCTCGGCGCTGGTTCTGCCGGAGTCGGAACCGGCGTTGTCGACCCGGGTCGGCCCCGATGGGCGATTCCAGCTGGCCGTTGTCGAGCTACGCGATCTCTGGCTCGAGGTGACCGCGCCCGGCTACCTGCTGCAGCGTGCCAGGGTCACCAGCGCCGAGCTGCGGACCGGCCGGTCCCCCGCCATCGCGCTCGCCCCAGCGGCTGCAGTGTCGGGCGAGGTCGTGGGGCTGGACGGCAGGCCGGTCGAGGGCGTTTCGCTCGCCGCCGTGGCCGAGTCCGCCCTCGGACCCAGGAGCCTCTCGCCTCGCGATCCGGTAACTTCCCGCGCGGCGAGCGACCCGCGAGGCCGCTTCCTCTTGCCGCGCCTGGCGTCGGGAGTGCGGTACGAGGTGCGAGCCGCGAAGGAGGGCCACTTGCCCGCGGCCCGGATGGTGATCGCCGGGCCAGCGGCTCGACAAGGGCCTGCGAACGCGGTGCGGCTGACCCTCGCGCCGGCCCGAGAGCTCACGGGTCAGGTCGTGGACCAGCTGCAGCGCCCCCTCGCCGAGGTGATGGTCACGGTTCTCGCGGCGCTCCGGCCGGAAGCTGACGCCTCGGTGGAGGTCATGCCCGAGGCAGCCTCCGCGGGAGGGGCGCCGCCCCTCCGGACCGATCGCTCGGGGCGCTTCGTGGTCGCGGCGAGCCCAGCGGCAGAAGTGGACCTTTCGCTGACCCGCTCGGGCTTCGCGCCGGGAATTCGCCGGAGGATCCGGGTCGCCGCGGGGACCGGCCCCTTGGACCTGGGCGTCTTCGTACTGCGCCCAGGTGGCGCGCTCCACGGGCAGGTGGTGAGCGAGAAGGGGCGGCCGGTCCCCGGAGCCGAGCTCTTCTTGCTCGAGCGACCGCCCAAGACGGGCGAGGTCGAGGCGATCCCCCGAGGCAGGCAGAACACCCACCGCACGGACTCGGCCGGTCGCTTTCGGGTCGAGGACCTGCCGGTGGGCGTCCCTCGCCATCTGCTGGTGCGGGCGGCGGGGCATGTGCCAGGGGTCTTTGTCGGGCTCAGGCCGCCCAGCCAGGACCCCCTCATCCTGCGGCTCGATCCCGCCTACGAGCTCACGGGGCGGGTGCTGGACGAGGGCTTCGCAGGAGTGGAGGGGGCACGGGTCCAGGTTGCCTGGCAGGCTGTGCTCGAGGGCGATCCGACCGGCAGGATGGTCGGCAAGCCGGTCTTCCGTTACGGCGAGTCCGGGCCAGACGGCCGCTTCTCGGTGGCGGGGCTGCCCCTAGGGCCGGCGCGGCTGAACGTGGCGAAGAGCGGCTTTCGCGCTCTCGAGGACGTTCCCGTGGCGGCGCCCTGGCCGGCCGATGCAGCGGAGCTGGTGCTCGTCCTGGAGCGCGGTGCCATCCTCACCGGCCAGGTGACCGATAGCAACCGAAAGGCCGTGGGAGACGCCCGAGTGGCGACTCTAGACGCGTCCACCCGAACAGACGCCGAGGGAGTCTTCCGGCTCGAGGGGGTCGCACTCGGCGCTCAGAGGGTCCTGGTGTCACACCGCCACTACTCGCTGTCCGAACAGCGCGTGGAGGTGCAGCCTGGGGAGAACAGGCTGGACGTGGTCCTGCCGGCCGGGGTCGAAGTCAGCGGGCGGGTGGTCGACGAGCGAGGCGAGAGTGTGGCTGGCGTGCGATTGCGATTGCTCTCGCTGGATCGCCGCGCCGCCCAGGAGCATGAGACCAGCTCGGACCAGGACGGCCGGTTCCTGTTCCGGCCCGTCGCTCGCGGCCGGTATGGAGTGCGCGCCGAGACGGCCGAGCAGGCTGCGGTAGATCGGCCGGAGCCGGTCGTCGTGGAGGGGGAGCCTGTTCAGGGCGTCGAAGTGGTGCTCCCCGGCGGGGCGAGGCTGACGGGCCGGATCCTCGGACTCGAGCTGGACGAACTGCCCGGGGTCCGGCTCGAGGCATTCGATGCCGAAGGGCGAGGTCGGCCGGCTTCGGTCGATGCCGAGGGCCGGTACGAGCTGCGCAGCCTGGCCGGTGGAGATTGGCACCTCCTTGCTTCGCTGTGGGGAGGGCAGAGGCGAGCCGAGGCGCGCGTGGCGGTCGGTCCAGGGGATTCCGACCTCCGGCAAGATCTCGAGTTCCGCCAGCGAGCCACACTCACCGGCCGGGTGCTCTACGAGGACGAGGCCCTGCCGGGCACCGCCGTCAGCGTGCGAGGGCAGCGCTTCTCCATCGAGCGATCAATCGAGACCGGCTTCGACGGAGCCTTCCGGCTCGAAGACCTGGAGCCCGATACCTACTGGCTGGGCCTCGCCAACCCCAGCAAGCTCCTGGTCCACAACCAGGATCTCGAGCTCGCCGGTGATCGAGAGATCGAGATCCGGCTCGAGCCGGGAAGCCTCGCGGGACGGGTCACGGGAGCGACCACCGGCCAGGCCATCGCCGGAGCGCAGGTGATCCTGCGGCATCTCCCCGGGCCTGAAGGGCCGGAGTTTCTGGTTGGCGGAGGCAGTGAGGAAGACGGCCGTTTCCTCCTCCAGCGGGTGCCTCCGGCGGCCTATCAGCTGGAGGTGAGTGCCGAGGGCTTCGTCCCGTTTCAGCAAGCGGTTCAGGTCCAACCGGGCGATGCCAGCGCGGAGGTTGCGGTCGCGCTCGAGGCGGCCAGCGGCCTCCAGCTCCAGGTGCATCTGTCCACGGGCGAGGTGCCACCCCTGCTCCATCTGCTCGCTGTCGCCCCCGGCGGTCAAGCCGCGCTGGCGGAGACCCGCGCCGTAGCGGCGGACGGCCGAGTCTCGGTCTCCAAGCTCCCGCCGGGCGCCTGGCAGCTCTACGTCGGCGCGCCCGGCGCCGTCGTGGTCCCCCTGCAGGTGACCGTTCCCGGTGAGGCGCCGCCGCTGACCCTGCCGAAGGGCGGCCAGCTGGCCCTGAGGGTCCCCGCCCTCTTGACGTCGGACCGATCGGCCGGGCTGAGCCTCCTCGGTGCCGATCAGCAGCCCTTCTGGACTCTCGGGCTCGGGGGGACGATCCAGCAGCAATGGCCGGTCCAGGCCGGCAAAGCGAGAGTGGAAGGTCTGCCGACGGGTACGTGGTGGCTTCGGGTCGAGGCTTCCGATGGGCGGGTCTGGGTTGGCTCGGCGACGACCGTGGAGGGGACCGACATAGAGATCCAGCTCGACTAGAACGCCTCCGCAACAACCTCCCGCGCTCGTCGTACCATCTGCCCATGACGAGAGATCGCTGGAGAGGAAGTCTGCTCCTCCTGGTGGGGGGGCTGGTGCTGGCTTCAGCCGGCGTGACGTTCGCCCAGGAGTGGCGGGGGCTGGGGCGGGTGCAGGGGGTGGTGAAGGACGAGAACGGGGCGCCGCTCGCCGGGGCCAAGGTGAGCCTGGCCCTGGACGCCAAGCCGGAAGAGGGGCCGCCCCCCACCGCCACCGACTCGAAGGGCCGCTGGGCTTTCATCGGCCTCGCCGGCGGGCGCTTCCGGCTGACCATCGAGGCCGGTGGCTACGTGACGGTCAACGGTTGGGCGAACGTCAATGCCGAGGGGCCCTCACCGTCCGTGCCGGTCGAGATGAGGCCCTTGAAGGAGGTCTCCCCCGGCGGCACCGAGGGCCTGGTCACGACGATCATCGCCTGGCTCGAGAAGGGCAACTCCCTCCTCGCTCAGGAGCGTTACGTCGAGGCCAGGGAGCTCTACGAGCGGGCCGCATCGGCCCTGCCCGAGGCCGAACGCCCGGCCGTGCTGCGCTCGGTGGCGCGAACCTATTTCCTCGAGGGCAAGAAGGCGGAGGCGGTGCTCGCCCTGGAGAAGGCGCTCCTGTACGGCCCGACCGACCAGGAGAGCCGCCGTCTCCTCACCGTGCTCGCCGGAGAAGTGGGGCAGGCGGCGGAGGTGGAGGCCTTCCTGGCTCGGCTGGAGAAGGAGGGGCCGGCGCCCCTGATCGCCGAGCTCGATCCGCCGCCGTCCGAGGAGGAGCCGACCGCCGCGCCCGATCCGCCGGCGCAGCCGGCGAAGGCCCACCAGACAGGGACCTTGCAGGTGCGCTTCGCAGAGCGCAGCACCCTGGGGCAGGTCGCCGAGGTGGCGAAGCGCTGGGGGCTCACCCTGGAGCAGATCGCGACGGTCGACCCGACCGAGGGGCGCTACCAGATCGCCGACGAGAGCTTCGCCGTCCACGTCCCCGAGAGTTATCGCCCCGAGGAGCCCTGGGGCCTCTTCGTGTGGATCAGCCCCGGTGAGAGCGGCGCCGTCCGCCGGCCCGAGAACCAGCGGGTGCTGGCCGAGCAGAAGCTGATCTGGGTGGGCGCCAACCGTTCGGGCAACAAACGGCCGAAGTGGAGCCGAGTGTCGCTGGCCCTGGACGCCATCCACAACGCGAGGAAGCTCTACAACGTCGATCCGCGGCGCATCTACGTCGGCGGCTACTCGGGCGGCGGCCGCACGGCCTCGGCTCTGGCGACGATGTTCCCGGAGGCGGTGACGGGAGCGTTCTGCTTCATGGGCGTGGACTTCTACCGGCCCATCCCGATCCCGGACCGCCCGGGCACCCACTGGCCAGCGGCCTTCCTGGAGCCGCCACGCTCCGTGCTGCGGCGGCTCAAGGAGGAGATGCGCTTCGCCTTGATCACCGGCGAGCTGGACTTCAACCGGCCGCAGACCAAGGCCGTCACCGGCGAGATGGAGCGGGCCGGCTTCCGCCACGTGACCTACATCGAGATCCCCCAGGCCAGCCACTACACCGGCCTGGACGCCGCATCCCTTTCCAAGGGGTTGGGGGTGTTGGACGGGAAGTAGACCCCTCACCCCCTCGGTCCCCCTCTCCCGACCCACCCACTCCTCCCTCCCGGGAGAGGGGGAAGCCGGATGGGATTCGCCTCCGGGTCGTCACCCCAGCTCGAGGTGGCCCACCAGACCTACTCGGGGGGGGAAGCCGGAGGGGATTCGGCTCCGAGTTGTCACCCCGAGCGAAGCCGAGGGGTCTCCCTGGCAGCGGCCGGGAGGGGTTGGGCTGCCGCTTCTGCGGGAATGACTGCAGGGAGGCTCGTTCCTCTCTGAGCCCCTCTCCCGGGAGGGAGCGCCGGATGGGTCGGAAGAGGGGCAGAGGTGAGGGCTACCCCGTCTTTCCCGCCTTGCCCTCACGCAGCTTCTTCAGGTTGGCGGTGGCCAGGGGCTCGCCGGGCACCAGGGCGAGCACCTTCTCGAGCAGCCCCTGGGCCTCGTCGGGCCTGCCCTCGGTCATCAGCAGCACGGCGAGGTCGTTCAACGCTCCCACGTGGTTGGGGGCGGCGGCCAGGGCGCGGCGCAGCTCCGTCTCGGCCTCCCGGTTGTTGCCGCTCGCCATGCGCACCACGCCCCGCAAGTAGTAGCCGTCCGCCAACCGGTCCGGCGAGGCGGCGAGCATCGCGTCCGCCGCTTTCAGGGCGTCGTCCCACCGCTTTTCGGCGATACAGATGCGTGCGATGGCCAGGTGGGGCCGCGGGTCGCCAGGGGCGGTGCCGGCGATCTGGCGCAGCTGGGTCAGGGCGCGTGAGGTCTCTCCGTTGCGGGCCAGCTCGAGGCTCTCGGCGAGGCTCTGGGCCACCGGATCGGCCTCGGTTGCGCCGCCATCCCGCGGCCGGAGGGCGGCGACCCGAGCCTCGGCCTGCTTGGCCTCGGCACCGCGGCCAGCCGCTGCGAGGGCGGCCGCGAGCGATTCCCAGCCGGGCAGGAAGCCGGAGGCGAGCACGGTGGCGCGCTGGAAGGCGCGGATCGCCTCGTCGCGCTGGCCGGTGATCTCGAGCTGGCGGCCGTACTCGACGAGAATCTCCCCGCCCAGGGGCGGGATCGCCACCTTCGAAGGGTCGGCACTGAAGAGCCACTCGGCGAAGGGCTTCAGGGTGGCGATCGCCACCGGCCCGCGGCCGAGCTGCGCCATCGCCCGAGCGAAGACCAGGGAGGCGCCGGCGTCCCCCACGGTGGCGCTCTCGATCGCCGCGATGGCGTCCTGGGGCCGGCCGATCTGGAGGTAGGCCTCGCCGGCCAGCCGTCGTACTTCCCGCTCGAGCCCCGGGGGCGGAGCCTTGGCGAGGGGACCGAGGGCAGCGAGCACCTGGGCGGCGTCGCCACGCTGCCGGGCCACTTGCGCGCGTAACACCCTCACCGGGTCGGACTCGGCGTTGAGCCCGGCGATGAACGCCTCGGCCTGGTCGGTCCGCCCCAGACGCAGGGCGGCCTGGGTGGCGGCCATCAAGGCGTCGGAATCCTCGGGCTGAGCCGCCACCCAGCGCTCGAGCAGGGCCAGGGCTTCGGCGGCACGGCCGACCCGGCCGTAGTGGAGTCCCAGCTCCCGGGCCGCCGGGGAAACCGGCGCGCGGGCCAGAGAGCGGGTCAGGAAAGCCTCGCCTTCGGCGACCTTGCCGGCGGCCAGAGCCGCCCGCCCGGCGTTGTAGAGCACCGCCGGATCGGCGCTGTCGGCGCTCGCCAGGGGCGCGAGCACGGCCAGCGAGTCCTCGGCCCGTCCCGCCTCCATGTAGAGGGCGCCGAGCACGGCCATCGCCCGCGGGTCCACCCCGGGCCGTCCCTTGAGCGGCTCGAGCAGGGCGATGGCGCCCTGCGAGTCCCGGGCGTCGAGCTTGGCGAGGGCCTGGTCGAGAACGGAGGGAGGAGAGGCCGGAGCGGGATTCTGGGCCGCGAGCGGCGGCGCCGCGAGAACCAGGGCGGCAGCGAGGAGGGCACCGATGAAACGCCGGAGCCAGGGAGAGCGATCAGCGGACATACGCGAGCCAACCTTTCAAGTATTCACCTTCCGGATGATAGACGTCGACCGGGTGATCCGGGCCGGCCCCGAGGGGTGCGAGCAAGGAAAGGGCCACCTTCGCCTCCTCGGCGGCAGCGAACAGGATCTGGCGGAACAGCCGGGCCTCCACTCCGCTCGAGCAGGTGAAGGTGAGCAGGAAGCCGCCCCGCCGCAGCCGGCCCAGGGCCAGGCGGTTCAGGTCTTTGTAGGCCCGGGCCCCACGGTCGAGGTCGCTCTTGCGGGGCACCAGGGGAGGCGGATCGCAGACCACCAGGTCGTACTGCCGGCGATCCTCCCGCAAATGGGCCGCCACGTCGGCCCGGACCCAGGTGAGCCGTTCACGGGGCAGGTCGTTGGCCGCCACCTGGCGCTCGGCGATTTCCGCCATGCGCGGCGAGGACTCCACGGCGGTGACGGCGCCCGCCCCGCCGCGCAGGGCGTAGAGGCCGAAGGCGCCGGTGTGGGCGTAGAGGTCGAGGACCTCGCGGCCGGCGGCGAGTCTCTCGACCAGCCGGCGGTTCTCGCGCTGGTCGCAGTAGTAGCCGGTCTTCTGGCCCCCGGCGAGGTCCGCCAGGAGATGCAGGCCGTGCTCCTCGAAGGGCGCTTCTGCCGGGATCTCGCCCCGGATCACTTCGTCCTCCTCGGATAGCCCTTCCTGGCGGCGTGCCCCGAGGTGGTTCTTCTGCACGATGGCGAGATCCGGGTAGCTCTCCTCGAGCGCGGCGTAGGCTTCGTCGCGCAGCCGCTCGAGGCCGAGGCAGGTGATCTGGCTGACCAGGACCTCGCCGAAGCGATCGACCGTCCAGCCTGGCAGGCCGTCCCCCTCGGAGTTGACCACCCGGTGGCCGGTGGTGGCCGGGGGCAAGAGGGCCTGGCGCAGGGTGTGGGCGGAGGCCAAGCGCGCGGCGAAGAAGCGGCGGTCGATGACCTCCTCGCGGCTGGCGAGGAGGCGTACGGGGATGCGGCTCGCCGCCGAGAGGAGACCCCATCCGAGGTCCCTGCCGTCGGCGGTACGTACCCGCGCCAGCGGGGCGTCGTCGGGGCCCTCGATCCGTTCGACGGCCCCCGAGAAGATCCACGGGTGGCCCTTCGAAGCGGCGCGGTCACGTGCCGGGCGCAGGTGGACGACGGTCCCCTCGCTCAGCCAACCACCTCCACCACCGTCGAGGACAGGACCTGTTGGCCGCTGGTGGGATCGCTAATCTCGACCTCCAGGCGATAGCTGCCGGGGGCGACGCCGTTGGTCTTGATCTTGAGCACCAGGCTGTCGGCGCCGCCCGGTCCCTTGAGCTGCTGGATGTCGACCAGCTCGGCCGCGTCGACTACCTGACCGGCATCGGTGACCAGGCGGGCGTCAGCCTCGGGCTCACCGCTCCAGAGGAAGTGAGCGGGCACGGTGACCTCGGCCTCACCGCTCCTGGCGAGGCGCAGCCGCGCCGACGGAATGTAGGGCTCCTCACCTCGCATGAAGGGATAGGGCACGTCTCTCTGGCGGCTGGCCTCTTCGCGCACCATCACCCACTGCTGGCTCTGGGCCGTCAGCGGCTGCGACAGGAAGGGCTGGCGCTTGCCGAAGTCGGGCACCGTCAGCGGCAGGATCTTGAGCGTCGACTGCGAGGACTTGAGGTTGCGGACGAAGACGCGCACTTCGTAGTCACCCGGGGGCAGGTCGAGATGCCCGAAGTACTTGAGCCCGCTCTGGCGCAGCTGGGCGCCGCCAGCATTGAGGTCGAAATTCAGGGTGTGGGTGAAGAAGTCGAGCACCGCCCCTTGGGAGTCGAGGGCGTAGGCGTAGAGCTCCACCGGGGCGAGGTCTCCCACCGTGCCCTCGATCAGCTTGGGGCCGTCGATCTCCACCACCAGGGGTACGTAGGCGTTGCCGTCCTTGCCGGCGAAGGGCGCGGCCAGCACCCAGGTGGAGATCGAGCCGCCCTCCTGGTCGAGGACCTGGGAGGCGGTGCGCAGGTTGCGCTCGAGAGCGTTCTCCTTGTCCGAGGGCGCATAGAAGCCCTGCCGGTAGGAGACGTCGGCGCCGCGGGGAGCGTTTTTGAGCTTGACCTTCAGGCGATGGTACTTGCCGTCTCGCTTCAGCTCGTTGGGCTGGATGGCGATCAGGTAGGTGACGCTGGTGGCCTCGAGGAGCTCGCCCATGGCCGAGGAGGCGTCGTTGAAGTTGGTGTACACCTGGCCGCCGGTGTCCTTGGCCATGGTCACCAGGCTGTTCTGGCCGGAGGCCTTGGCCCGCACGCTGCCGCCGGCTCGCAGGCCGCCGATGTCGATGGCGTGGATGGCGCAGTTGCCCCTCTGGAACTCGGTGACCATTTTGGACAGGTCGTTCTGCACGGCGCCGCTGCCGTAGAGGGTGTCCGAGCTGACGCTGGCGAGGTCCCCCGAGAGCTGGCTATCGAGGCTGCTGCCGGTCGTGCCGGGGCCCGATGGGTCGGTCTCGGCGTCGACCGAGTCGATCTCACTCGGCTGCGCAGCGCTGCGGGTGCCGGTGCCTACCAGCAAGGTCTCGTCGAAGCCCTCGGAGAGCAACACCACGTACTTGCGGCCCTCCACCGAGCCGAGCATCTTGGCCAGGTCGGCCATCTGGCGAGTCATGTTGGTGACCGCGAACTGCTGCTCCTGACGCGCGGCGTTGAAGGCGCTCGCACCCTGCGAAGCGATCGTCTCCTGCAGGGCCTGGTCGGTCGCCTGTCGGCCCTCGCGGGCTGCGGGGTTCGCCGCCGCGGGGCTGGCGAAGACCAGGCCGAGGGGATCGATCACGCGGTTCACCAGCTGGGGGCTGCCCAGGGTGTCCAAGGCCAGCAGCAGCTGGGAGCGGTCGGGGGTGAAGCCCAGGATCAGCTTGGGACCCTGCTTGAGGCTGTAGGTCGCGACAGCGGCGAGGTCCTGGGGATGGAGCTGGTTGGCGAGCACGTCGCGCGCCGCGGCACGGGCGCGCACGATCGAGCTGGGCTCGGCGAAGGAGAGGTCGAAGAGGAAGAGGAAGTGGCGCCGGCCGGCGGTGGGGATCAGGGTCCGTTGGGTGGTGCGGGTGCCAGTCGTCGGAGTCGCCGCGAGGTCGACCACGTCGAAGCCCACGATTGGCTGCTGGGTCCGCCCGTCGAGCACCTCGAAGTTCTCGGCGGTGAGGCCCCGGACCGGCTTGCCGTCGACCAGCACGGTGACCGGCACCTCCACGACGATCACCGAAGTGGTCTCGGCGAAACCCTTCTTCGCCGCGCTCTGGGCCTGCTGGGAGAGCACCAGCAAGGCCGCGGTCAACACCAAAACGGCTGCCTTCTTCACGTTCGCCTCCTCTCGAGCTCTGGTGGGCGTGCACTGGCTGGGCGCGCCCGGGGCGGGATGGTACTTCAAGACGAAAGCAAGCAGGAGGTATGCCATGGACGGGTCCAGAAACGGGAGGGCGCAGCATGCTGCGGCCCTATGATCCACAGGCCACAGCCGATGCCGTCAGGCAGCTGGGTAGGGGCGCAGCATGCTGCGCCCTCCGGGTTTCCTCCCCGCCCCCGGATGGGGACGAACTGCCCTCCCCGAGGGTCAGTTCTGGATCTCGATCGGGATCGAGGTCTCGCCGGTCTCGCCCGTGGCGGCGTTGGTCAGCGCCACCTTCAGGGTGTAGGTGCCGGCTGCCAGCTGGGGGTGCTCGATCTCGGCCAGCAGCTTGTCGTAGCCGGCGATGCCCGTGGCCGTCCGCTCGACCAAGCGGACCTCGACCCCTGGGATCGCCGTCCCGCCGGCGTCCACCACCTCGCCCGCCAGGGAGAGGTGGCCGTCGCCGAGGTTGTAGCCGACGAGGTAGAAGGCCGTGGGGTTGCCGATCTCGATCTGCGGCAGGGCTGCCGGCACGTAGGGCTCACCGTTGATGGTGAAGGGGTAGACCGTGCTCGAGCTGCCCGACTGGTTCGAGCGCTCCCGCACCATCACCCAGCGCGCGCTCTGCTCCGGGAAGAAGGGAGGCAGCACGAAGGCCGGGGTCTCGTCGTATTGCGGCACGGTCAAGCCGATGGCCTTGACGCCGGTGTGGCCGGTGCGGGCGTTTCGGGCCAGCACCCGCACCTGGTAGTCGCCCGAGCGCATCTCGAGGTGGCCGTAGTACTTGATGCCCGAACCCATCATCCGGTCGCGGCTGCGGCTGACGTCCAGACTGACCTGCTGGCTGAAGAAGCCGCGCATCTCGCTCTTCTCGTCCGTGGCGTAGGCGTAGAGCTCGATCGACAGCTGGCCGTCCTGCTGGCCGGCGAGCAGGCTCTCGCCCTCGAGCTCGATGATCACCGGCACGTAGGCCCAGCCGGGCCCGCCCTTGAAGGGTGCCACCAGGAGGTTCATGCGGATCTCGTCCGAGAGAGCGGCGGTGGCGATGGCGTCGGAGGCGAGGAGGTCCTTCTCGAGGGGATGGAGGTCCTCGAAGGGACGCGGCTCGAAGTAGCCCTGGCGGAAGGAGACCCGGGCGTCCCGGGGCGCGCTGTCCGTGAGCTTGACCTTGAGACGTCGGAAACGGCCCGTGGTGGGCAGCTCGCCGGTCTGGAAGGTCAGCAGGTAGGTCACCGCGCTGCGGTCGAGGACCTGGGGCAGCTGCTCGGAGAGGTCGGTCGAGTTCTTGAACAGCTCGCCCCCGGTCTCGTTGGCAATGTAGAACAGGCTGTCGTGGCCGGAGTTGAGCCGCGAGCGCATCCCCTGGCCGGTGGCGGAGGTGTCGGTCAGCCGGTCCTCGGCCCGCAGACCGCCGATGTCGACGGCCTGGATCACGCAATCGGCCCGGCCAAATTCGGAGACCATCTCGGCGAGGTTGGACTGCACGCTGGTGTTGCCGTAGGAGTCATCCGAGTCGATGAGGGCGATGTCGCCGCGCTGGATCTGCACGCTGCGCATGTCTCCCTCCGCCTCGGTGTCGAAGGGGACGCCGGTGAGCAGTCGGCTGTCGAAGCCCTCGGAGAACAACAGCACCTGCTTGCGGCCCTCGATTGCACGGAGGATCCGGGCCATCTCTCCCAGGGAGCGCGCGAACGCGTTGACCTGCGAGCGCGCATAGCCCTTCTCGTTACGCTCCAGCATCTTGTTGATGATCACCAGCTGGTCGCGGGCGCTGCCCTGCAGACCGTCGAGCAGGCCGAGCCCGCCGGCGGTTCGGTTCTCGCCCCCACTCGAGTCGACGCGGGTATCGGAGGCGTTGTCGAAGCTCGAGGTCAGAATGAAGCGCAGGGGGTCGAGCCGAGAGCTGCGGGAGAGACCGAGGCTGTCCAGGGCCTGAGCGACCTGCGCACGGTCCGGGGTGAAGGTGACGATCAGACGAGGCCCGGTCTCGAGGGAGTACACGGCCACCGCCACCAGGTCGGTGGGATGGAGCTGGGAGAGCACCAGCTCGCGAGCAGCCTCGCGGGCCCGGGTGATCGCGGCGGGATTCGAGAAGGAGATGTCGAAGAGCATCAGGAAGTGGCGCCGGGCGGCGGACGGCAACCCACCGGGACGGGATGGAGTGGCCGCCTGGCTCACCTCGGGAGTGGACAGGTCGATGGCCTCGAAGCCGGTCAGAGTCTGTCGCTTACCCTCGTCGTAAAGCTCGAAGTCCTCGGCGGTGAGGCCGCGGACCGGCCTGCCGAGCTTGTCGACGACGTTGACCGGGACTTCGACCGCGATGACGCGGGTGGTTTCCTCGAAGTCCCCATTTCCCCCTTTGCGGGCTGCGGAGGCATCGAGGACGGCGATGCCGAGCCCGGCACCGACGAGAGCGAGGATGGCGAGGGAGCGGGTTGGCGAGCCGCGCATGAGAGTTCCTCCCCTGGAGCTCGAGCAAGAGCTCTGTTCGCGGGTTCTGAGGTTCCCCCGACTCGAGGCCTGGGGCGACTGATACACTCGTCGAGATCCCGAACCGGTCATGGCCGTGCGGCGCAAGCCCAAACAGGATACTCCTTCCGCGCCCGAGAGGGGCGGACCGGCCCCGGGTGGTGGGCCCGAGCCGGCTTCCTCCTGGTGGGTGCTCCTGTGGGCCGTCCTGGTTCACGGCATCGCCCTCGCGGTGAGCCCCTTGCGGGCGACGCCGGTGGGCCTGTTCTTCTTCGGCGACGGGGTGATCTACCTCGAGCAGGCCCGGCGGCTGGCCCTCGGCGAGCCGCTGATGATGGCAGGCCTGCCCTTGCAGCCGCCGTTGCCGATCTGGCTGGCGACGCCCCTGTGGTGGCTGTTCGGGGAGCCGGCCACGGTCTTCCTGGCCGCCAAGCTGGTCACCGTGGCGATGAGCGCCGCCACCTGCGTTCTGCTCCATCGCCTGCTCGCCGGGCGGGTTTCCTTCGCCCTTCCTCTCGCCCTCTTCCTGCCCCTGGGCTTCGGCGAGCTGGCCCTCGCCTCGGCCTGGAGCGCCGAGGTGCCCTACCGGTTGCTGCTGGCGGCCCTGCTCCGGCTGGGCTGGCGCCGGCCCGCCCTCTCGGGCCTGCTCCATGGCCTCGCGGCTTCGGCCCGGCCCGAGCACCTCGGGCTCGCCCTGGCCCTGGCCGCGTACTTCCTGGGGCGCAGGCCGGAGCGTCGCCGGGCCGTGGCGGTGACCGCCTTGGCCGGCACGCTCGCTCTGCTGCCGGCCTTGCTCTCGGCTCACGGCGCCCTCGCTGCCTACAACCGGAGTCATGCGGCCGAGCTGGTTTCGCCTCTGCCGGAATGGGTGCCGGTCTCCTTCGGTGGGCCCCTGAACTTCGCCCTGGGCCAGCGCGAGGAGGAGCTCTTCTTCGCCCGCCGCACCCTGCCGGCGC
>JBIOYC010000215.1:0-18362 GCA_044869955.1 Thermoanaerobaculia bacterium
GACCGCTCGCGTCGGTGGCGCCGAGCAGGAGCTGCTCCGAGCTGAAGCGGTAGTGAGTCGGCCGCCCGAGCGGGTCGGTGACGGTGGTGCCGAGCACCGGGCCCTGGGGATCGTTGGGGTTGAGCAGCTGGTAGGAGAAGTGGCTGGTGCCGCCGTCCGCGGCCACCTGCTGGGCCACCCGCCCGGCCCCGTCGTAGCTGTTCTCGGCCACCACCACCCCTCGCGGGTCGATCAGCCGCAGCAGACGATTGGCCCCGTCGTACTCGTAGCGGGTGACGCCGCCGGCCGGGTCGGTGACCTCTTCCAGAGTGCCCTGGCCGTTGTAGGCATAGGCGACCATGCGGCCGATCGGGTCGGTGACCGAGGTGATCCGGTCCGCTCCATCCCAGCCCAACAGAAACTTGCGGCCGACCGGGTCGACGATCTCGAGGATCCTGCTCGGCCGCGAGCCATCTCGAACCAGGGTGACCCGGTTGCCGTTGCGGTCGGTGATCGACTCGAGGAGAGAGCCCAGGAGCAGGCTACCGGTGGGCACGAAGCGATGGATCGAGCCGTCCTTCCAGCGCAGCTCGACGGCGCCGCCCACCACGGTCATCACCAGGCCCGCCAGACCCGGCACCGAGTCGTTGATCAGCGCGCCGTCGGGGCGACGGCGGAAGGGAAAGCGGTTGCCTTCCGGAGTGATCAGGTTGATCAGCTGGGCCGACTGCGGCGCCGGGGTGTCGAGCCGCCAGCCGTAGCCGTGGCTGGTGCCGATGCCGAAGGGGCCGGCCTCGCCCCAGCGGGTGCGGAAGGTGCGGGCGATCTCGATCGCGCCCCGGGGTCCCCGCAGGGTGAGGTCGGTCGCCCTCAGGACCTCGATCCCCGAGGAGAGGTCGACCGGCTTGCCCGCCGAGGGGTTGCCGCCCAGGGCTCCACCGCCCGCACCGCCCCCTCCGCTGCCGGCGCTTCCAGCGGCCAGACAGCAGGCGGTCTTGCAGCCGGTGCCGGGGGGCGGGGGCGGAGGAACCGGGCCGTGCCAGTCGAAGTGCACCAGCCCGTAGCGCCGGCCGGGCTGGGCCGGGTCGGGGTCGGGCACCACCTGCCGGCCGTCGGCGGAGATCGTGCCGGTGCCGTAGCCGACCATCAAGCCGAGGGTGGGATCGAGGGTGATCAGCGGCATCTGGGTCCCCGGTGGAGTGCCCAGCAGGTTGGGGAACCACACCGCCACCGGCTGGCTGGCCGTGGCGTTGGCCGGCTGGAAGGCGACGATGAAGGGAGTCACCTGCCCGGCCGGTGGCGGCATCTCGTCGGGCAGGCGGTCGATCGGCACCTGGACGCCGATCAGGGGGAAGGGGTCCGGCTGGCTGCCGTCGAGCAAGGTGAGCATCGTGCCGGCGTAGACCGTCACCGAGAGGTGGGGGATGGTCTGGAAGTCGTAGCTCTGGTCGAAGGGCGCGTTCTGCTGGACGAGGAAGGTCTCGGACCCGTCGACGCGCGGCAGGTGGACCAGCACCGGCGACACCGTGGCCTGCCCCGCGGTCAGGGTGAAGAGCAGGTCCAGCCCGGCGTACTCCCCCGGCGGCGCGGTGGCGGTCCGGCCGTCCCAGCGGATCAGCTGCGGGCCCACGCACTCGGCCGGCAGGTTGATGAGGGCGAAATTCCCGGCGGCGTCCGAGAGGGTCTGGCCGGCGCAGCCGGTGGGGTTGCCCTGGCCGTCCCGGCCGAGCATCGAGACGGTGATCCCCGCGAGCGGGGTCTGCTCGGGGTCGGCGACCACCGTTCGACCGAGAAAGGAGGTGGTCAAGGGCTCGACGGTGAGGGCCACCGCTACGCTCTCGGCCAGGGCGAGGCCGTCGACCGTCGCGCTCGCCGTGAGGGTGAGCGGCCAGCTAGCCGGCGCCGTGCCGGCCGGGACGGTCAGCGTGAGCACCGCAGTCTGGCCGGAGGTGATTCGGGCCGGCGAGAAGCTGGCGGTGATCCCGGGAGGCAGGCCGGAGAGGGCAAGCTCCGCTAGACGGCTGAAGCCGTCCGCCGAAGCGAGGCGGACCAGGTAGCTGCCGGTCTGGCCGACCTGGATCGAGAGCGCCGCCGGCAAGGCCTCCAGGCTGAAGTGGCTCGCCGGCAGCAGGACCAACGGCTCGGTCGAGCCGACCGGCGGCCGGCCCGGCACCGTCACCAGCACGGGGCCTGTGGCGGCGCCGGCCGGCACGGTGAGGACGATCGAGAGGGCGTCGGCGGCCGTCACCGGCGAAGGGATCGTCCCGCCCCCCTGCCGAGCCAGCTCCACCCATGGCGGCAGGCCGAGGGGCGAGGCCAGGCCGGTACCCGTGAGGGTGACCGACTGGCCCGCACGGGCGGTGCTCGGCTGGAGGCCGGTGACGAGGGGCAAGGGAAGCGCGGCGATCGTGGCCACGCAGACCAGGTCGCGGACGTCGACGGCGTCGTCCCGGTTGCAGTCGGCGTCGCCCGGGGCCGTGCCCCGCTCGAGGATGACGTCACGGATCGCCGGCAGGTCGCCCCCGTCGACGACGCCGTCGGCCGAGGCGTCACCGGGCAGGCTCTGGGCCGAGGCGAGGGCAGGCAGGAACGCTAGGAGGGCCGCCGCGAGAGCTACCGCGGATCGGTAACGTACCGAAGAGGAGCCCCCGAGGTCGTACATGGAGCCTCCCGCAGCCCGGGCCGGCGAGCCGGCCGCGTTCGCCAAGTCAAACGGATGGGACGAAGGTACGCCGAAGGATCGAGATGGTCAAGGTCACGATAGAAAGGACGAGCGCCGAGGGGGGAATCCCTCACCGGGAGGAAACGGTAGGGGCAGGCCCCCGTGCCTGCCCTCGGCTCGCGTTCCCATGCCGAGGGTGGTTGCCCTGGGACAACCTCCGGTCCCCTCTCTCCCCGCAGGGGGGAGAGGGTTAGGGTGAGGGGGTCTGACGCGGCACCGAGTCGCTTCCGCGTCGTCGTCGCGTCTGGGATCCCCCTCACCCTGGCCCTCTCCCCCTGCCGGGGGAGAGGGGATCGGAAGAGCCGGCCGCCCCTACCTCCCCTGCCAGACCTCCGCGGCCTTGGCCACCTCCTCGGCATAGCGCTTCAGGGACGCCGCCACGGCATCGACGGCCGCCGGGACCTCGGCCCACTTGCGCAGCTCGATCGCCTCGCGCACCGCCGGCAGGGTCTTGACCCCGTAGCCGGTGTAGAAGCCCGGGGCGTAGATCAGGTGGCGGTACCAGGGTCGGCCGGGTAGGCCCTCGGGCCGGGTGAGGGCCCGCTCGAGGCCGAGCAACAGACGATCCAGGCGGGCCGCCTCCTCGGCGGTCAGGGGCTTGCCCCCGGCCAGCCGCGCGGCGCGCTCCTTGGTGTAGCGGGCCACGCTCACCTCCAGCTCGGCCAAGGCGTTGTGGAGGGGCGCGAAGTTGAGGTGCGGCACCGGGTCCTTGGGATCGGGCACCACGAAGGTCTTGGTCGGATCGGCCACCAGACGGTAGACCCCTTCGGTGATGCGCCGGTTCTCCTTCTCGGTGTCGGCGCGCATCGAGTCCGCCAGAGCGACCACTTCGTCGGTGTACCGGCGCGCGTACTTCGCCAGGCGCCCGGGCTCGATCGGCAGCACGTCAGCATTGGCCAGGCGCAGCACCACCCGGCCAGCGCTCTTGGCCAGGGCCACGCCGTATTGGAAGCCGGGGTCGCCGAAGCGCACGTAGTGGTCGAAGGAGTCGTAGATGGAGTGGTACTGGCCGTACTCCTCCTCGTCGCCGAAGCTGACGTTGAGCGAGGCGACGCCCAGGTGCTGGAGGAAGGGCGTGAAGTCCGAGCCCGAGCCGAGGGCCGCGAGGGGCAGCTCGCTGGCGTCGGCGGCGAGGTCTCCCCACACGCGGCCGTAGGCCAGGCTGCGCTCGAGCACGGTGCCGCCAGTCTGGGGATCGACCACCGCCTGGGCCGCCTCGGTGACCAGCCCCTCCAGGGTGTGGGAGCCACCGCCGCCGAAGAAGCCGCGGGTGTTGGAGTCGGAGTTGACGTAGACCACGGCCTTGTCGGCCAGCTCTCTGGCATGGTGCTCCACCCACTCGGTCGAGCCCAGGAGCCCCTGCTCCTCGGCGCCCCAGAGGGCGTAGACGATGGTGCGCCGGGGCCGGAAGCCGGCCTTCACCAGCTCGGCCACCCCTCGCGCCTCCTCCAACAAGGCCACGGCGCCCGAGATCGGATCGGTGGCGCCGTTGACCCAGCCGTCGTAGTGATTGCCGCGGATCACCCACTGATCTGGCAGCTCGGCGCCGGGCAGGCGGGCGATGACGTCGTAGGCCGGCGCCAGGTCCCAGTTGAAGGCCAGTTTGAGCCGCACCTTGGCCGGCCCGGGGCCGAGGTGGTAGGTGAAGGGCAGGGCACCCCGCCAATCCCGCGGCGCCACCGGCCCGCCCAGGGCCCGCAGCAGGGGCTCGGCATCACGGGCCGAGATCGGCAGCACGGGGATCCTGGTCAAGTCCTTGGCCTCGGCGAGGGGCAGGCGGGGGGCGTCCTTGGTGGCGCCGATGAAGGGAGTGAGGGGGTCCCCCGACATCAGGGGCGCATCCTTGACCGAGCCTCGCTGCACCCCGGAAGGAGGCCGCCAGCCCCCCTTGGGGTACATGTCCCCGGCGGCGTAGCCGTCCTCGGCCGGGTCGGAGTAGATGATGCAGCCCACGGCGCCGTGCTCGGCCGCCACTTTGGGCTTGATGCCGCGCCACGAGCGGCCGTACTTGGCGATCACGATCTTGCCCGCAACCGAGACGCCGCGCTTGGCCAGCTCCTCGTAGTCCTCGGGCAGACCCCAGTTGACGAAGACCAGGTCGGCGGTGACGTTGCCGTCGATCGAGTAGACGTTGTAGGTCGGCAGCTGCTCGGCCTTCTGACCGGAGGTCGAATCCTCCGGGATGGTGTCCTCGACCAGGGAGGCGACGAACTGGGTAGGCGCCAGCAGCTCGACGCGTCGCTCCTTGGGAGTCGGCATCAGCACCCAGAACTCCTCGATCTCCGCCTGGTAACCCCACGACCGGAACAGCGCCAGCAGCAGCTCGGCGTTGGCCTTGGCCCCCGGCGAGCCGGTGTGGTTGGGCCGGAGGGTGAGCTGGCGCATCCACTCCCGCAAGTTCTCGGCCTTCAAGACGCCGTCGAAACGCCCCTCCAGAGCAACCTGTTCCGCGGCACGGGCGGCCGAGAAACCGAGCAAAGAGGGGCCGTCAGCCTGGAGTTCGAAGGTTCCGAAGGAGGCGGAGGCGAGCAGCAGGAGGAGCCAGGCCGCGGGTCGGCGCATGCGGGGGTCCTTTCGCGAGGGTAGGGTCGGTGGTCGGTGCGGGGGGGATTGTATCGAGGTATGGTCTCCGGACGATGAGTCTCGCGGCTCAGCAGCCGATGACCGAGGCCGAGTACCTGGCCTTCGAGCGCAACGCCCAGGAGCAGCACGAGCTCGTGAACGGCAAGGTGCGGCTGCTGGACCGAGGAAACCAGGCGCACAGCCTGATCCTCACGAATCTAGCCAGCGAGCTCCGGCACCACCTCAAGCGTCGCCCCGGCGAGGTTCACCTCAAGGGTCTGCGGCTGAAGGTGAAAGAGACCGGCCTCTACACCTACCCGGACGTGGCTGTGGTCTGTGGGGAACCGACCTTCGAAGACCTGCACCACGACACGCTGGTCAATCCCCTCGTCGTGGTCGAGGTGCTCTCCCCTTCGACCGAGGCCTACGACCGCGGCGCCAAGTTCGAGCACTACCGGCGCGTCCCCTCTCTGGCCGCCTACCTCCTGGTGTCCCAGGACAAACCCCACCTGGAGCTGTTCCGGCGCCTCCCCGACGGCGACTGGCGCTTGACCGAGGTCAGCGGCCTCGAAGCCAGCCTGGAGATGCCGGAGCTGAGTGTCACCCTGACCTTGGCCGAGGTCTACGACAAGGTGCCGGGGCTGGGGAGGACGCTGTAGAGCGCTGGAGCGCTCCTCGGACCCTCACCCCAACCCCTCCCTTCGGCTGCGCTCAGGGCAGGCTCCCAGCCCGCCCACTCCAGCCTTCCGGGAGAGGGGCCTCAGAACGCCGAGGTCACCTCCACTCCCCTGCTGTCATCCCGACCGCAGGGAGGGATCTCCCGCTCCGTCTCCTCGTTCCCACGCTCGGCGTGGGAACGCAAGTCCGGCCGCTCCGCGGCCTCCGGCGTTCGGTCCGTTCATTGACACCGAGCTGACAGGAACCGACAATCGGACCCACCGGAAGACCAGTATTCCTTGCCGGGGCCGTGCTGGCCTCGACGACCGGAGGCGGTGAGCCGTGAGCGAGAGAACCGCGGAGCTGGCTTGGCGCCTTTTCGTCGAGCTGCGCAAGGAGATCGTCGACGGCCAGAAGATCCGCGCCCAGGCCATTGGCTTCAAGATCACCTTCGTCAGCGCCGTCACCGGCATCATCGTCACGAATCGGAAGGATCTCGCCGACGCGTTGTTGGTGATCCCGGCCTTCGCGGCGATCTTCTTCGACTTCCTGATCACCAGCTACAGCTTCAGCATCAAGCGGATCGGCTACTACACGCGCGAGTACCTCGAGCCACAGCTCCGGCAGTTCTTCGAGGTGCCGAAGGACATGCTGCTGTGGGAGGAGTTCATGAGCAGTGGCAAGGCCCGACAGAGGATGTCGATAGCCGGCAACTATGGGCTGACCCTGCTGGTGGTCGCGGCGGCCTGCCTGGGTCTCTTCCGCCCATACTACCCGGTGCTTTCCCCAGTCCTACTGGTGCTGTTGCTGGGCCTCACCGTAGTCGACGGCTGGCTGCACTGGGCTCCCTGGAGCCTACAGGACGACGTTCTGCCGAATCCCCCACCCGCTTCCCCCGGAGATTCCTTGCTGCGCTCGGAATGACAGCGAAGGAGGGTGGACACATGGGTCCGCCCCTACGTCTGATTCGGACCTCTACGCCGGACTCGGACCTCTTGTAGGGGCGGACCAACGTGTCCGCCCTCCCCGCTACGGCCTCTCCCACCGATACCAAGTCACCACCGGCTCCCCCACCGGCACCGGCGCCTCCGGGAAGCGCAGCTCGGCAGCCGCACCCTCCGGCATCTCGAAGCGCTCCGACAGATACAACCCCTTCCGGCCGCGGTCCTGGGTGAGGTGGAGGGGGATGCTCCGGCCGGCGATCTCGACGGTCCTTCCCCCTTCGGCCGGCAGGGGCAGCTCCACCGTGAAGGACGCCAGCTCGCCGTCTTCCTCCACCTTCTGCCAGGGGTGGAAGAGCACCACCAGCTCGGGGCCACGAGCGAAGAACCAGCGCGGGCCGAAGCGCAGCCGGCCGGCCTCCGGGGTGCGCTCCCAGCGCTCGCGGTAGGAGGGCTCGGCGAGCCTTTCGGCGAGGAAGACCTCGGCATCCGCCCGGTCCAACGAAGTGGCTGGCACCTCGGCGAGGCTCGGCACCACCAGGGTGCCGGACTTGATCGCCCCGGCCGTGACCCGCAGCGGCGGGTCCTCCCTCTTGCGCCGCTCATAGACCAGCAGGTGGGCCTCGAGCGGCTGGAAGGCGGCCAGCAGCACTGCGCCGGCCCGCTCGTGGGTGGTAGGAACCACCTCGGCGTAGACCAGCTCGATCCCCGGTCGTAGGACCACTGCGACCAGCAGGGACGCTGCCCACGCCACTGCAGGGACGCCCCACCGGCCCAGCCTCGGCAGGGCGAAGCGCCGCACGGCGGTGGTGGTACCCCAGGCCGCAGCGAGGGAGGTGAAGGCGCCCACGGCGAGGTAGTTCTGGCCCTTGAAGAGAGTGGTGGCCGCGGCGTAGAGCAGCGAGTAGCCCAACGGGAAGGCAAGCAGCAGCCCGGCCCTTCCCCGCTCGCGTGGGTCCGGGTGGCGCCGGGCCCGCCAAGCCAGGGCCGCCATCGAAGCCAGGGCCACGCCCGTGAGCACGGCGCCGTGGTGGCGAACCAGGAAGCGCAGCTCCAGCGCCAGCATCCCGAGGTGGCTGCCGCCGGCTTCCGCCCCCTTCTTGGCGTAGATCCCGGTCAGCTCGGGCAGATAGCTCAGGAGCACCGGCAGGAAGGGGTTGACCAGCAGGAAGGCGCCCACGGCGGCGGCCCCGGCGAGCACCAGCCTGCCCCACCGCCGCCCCTCCAAGGGCCGGGGCCAAAGGGTGCCGAGGGTCAGAGGGATCGCCGCCCCCACGCCGGTGTATTTGGCCGCTACGGCCAGGCCCACGGCCGCGCCGGCCTGGACATAGCGGCGCAGGGTGGGGGCCTCGATGGCTGAGACGGCCAGGTCGAAGGCCACCAGCACCAGCAGCACCACCAGCACGTCCGGCTTGATCGCCACCGAGGCCGTGAGGTGGGCCGGCATCGCGGACAGCAGCAGGGCCGCCAGCAAGCCGACGACGGGGTCGTAGAGCCGCCGGCCGAGCCTATAGACGAGCCACACCGACAGCGTGCCGTAGAGCACGGAGAGCAGCCGGGCGAGCAGATAGGCCGTGGGCGAGAAGGTCTGGCCGTCGGCGAGGAAGACCGCTGCCCCCTCCCAGCCGGTGGCCCGGTACACCTCCCGGCTCGCCGCCAGCACCAAAGTCTGGGGCAGGTAGGACAGCCCCGGGTAGAAGCCGTTCGCCGGCACGAAGCGGCCGTCCAGGAAGGCCCGGACGTTGTGCAGGGTGAAGCGCTCGTCGAAGTTGCGGGTGGAGTCGAGGCCCACGCTGCTCGAGGCGAAGCGCAGGCCAAAGGAGAGGACGAGGAGGGCGGCGAGGAGGACCCTCACCCCTGCCCCTCTCCCAGCCCGCCCACTCCAGCCTTCCGGGAGAGGGGTTCCTTCCGTCGTCATTCCCGCGGAAGCGGGAATCCATCCTGCTTGAGGCGTCCCGGAAGGGATGGATTCCCGCTTCCGCGGGAATGACGACGGGGATGGGATTCCCTTCCGGCTTCCCTCTCTTCCGGAGGGCCCCGAAGTGCCTGGCACCTCCGACGGCCCAGAAGTGCTGCTCATTCTCGTTCGAGCCCCTCTCCCGGAGGGTCGGTGTGGGCGGGCTGGGAGCCTGCCCTGAGCGCAGCCGAAGGGAGGGGTCGGGGTGAGGGTCCCCGCCACCAGCGCAGCTCCACCTCGGGCGGCCCGGGGAGGTCCGTTCCTTGCTCGAAGGCGAGCTCGAGCACCTCGCCCGGGAGCAGCTCGAAACGCGGGGTGAGGAAGCGGGAGCGCCGGCCGCGGTTGTGAGTCTCGAAGAGGGGCAGCTTCAGCTCACCGACCCAGATCCAGTCCGGCCGGCGCCGGCCCCTCTCGATGGGCAGCCACAGCCCCAGCGAGGCCAGCTCCGCTCCGGCGGGCGCCGCCGGCAGGGGGGCACGGAAGCGGCGCCCCTCGTCCCCGGTTGGCTCGGTGGCGACGGGCCAGGGCTCCCCGAGCGCCTGCCAGGGGTGCAGCAGCACCTCCATGGCCGGCCCCCGTGCCCGGAGCAGCCCTGGGCGGACCTCCACCCGGCCCACCCCGGGCGCGGACTCCAGTTGCCGGTAGCGCTCGGCGTCGGGTCCCTGGCGGTTGGCCAGGAAGAACACCGCCGCGTCTCCCCTCTCGAGCTCCTGGGGCGGCACGGCGGCCAGCCTCGCCACCGGCAGGGCGGTCATCGGGTTGGAGCGCTGCTTGGGTCGCATCGGGTCCTCGCCCCGTTCGAAGTGCAGGAGCCGCCACTCGAGCTCGGGCAGGCCTTGAGCGAGGACCCGCTCGACCCGCATGGTGGTCGTGGGCACGGCCTCGATCCAGGTGGCGCGCAGGGGGATCGCGGTCAGGGCCGCCAGGACGAGGGCCCAGCCCGCGGCCCGGGCGAGGGGCGAGGTGAGGGGTCGCCAGCGTGCGGCGAGGGCCTCCCAGAGCCTCAGGGCCACCCACGCGGCACCCAGCGAGGTGAAGGCCGCAACCGGGATGTAGTTCTGGCCGCGGAAGACCCCCCCGGCCGCGGCGTAGAGCACCGAGTAGCCCAGCACGTAAGCGAGGACCATCCCCGCGGTCCGTGAGGTCAGCCGATCGGGCACGGCCAGGGCCAGGAAGCGCTCGCGGCCGAGGGCGCGCGCGGCCAAGGCCAGCAGGCCCACCGCCACCAGCAGGAAGACGGCCGGGCGGTGCTGGAACCACAGGAACTCCAGCTCCCGCCGGGCCACCACGGCCGGGCTCGAGGCCAGGGCTGCCGCCTTGCCCTCGGCGATGCCGAACAGGCGGGGGATGTAGCGCAGCACCACGAAGAGGTAGGGATTGAGCACCACGAAGGTCAGGACCGAGGCCACTCCGGCCACCATCAGGCGTGCCCAGGCCCGGCCTCGCCGCCAGCCATCTCCCCACAGGGCCGCCGCGATCAGCGGGAAGGCGGCCCCCACGCCGGTGTACTTGGCGCAGACGGCGAGCCCCACGCCCACCCCGGCGAGGATCCAGCGGCCCCAGGTGTCCTTCTCCACCGCGTCCAGGCCCCAACCGAAGGTGAGCAGCACCAGCAGCACCACCAACACGTCCGGCTTGAAAATCGCCGAGGCGAAAAGATGCGGCTCGAGGGCGGCGAGGAAGGCGGCGGCCAACAGCCCCACCCGGGCGTCGAAGAGGCGCCGTCCGAGCAGGAAGAGGACGCCGATCGAGAGGGCCCCGAACAGCGCCGAGAGCCCTCGGCTGATCGCGTAGGCGGCGGGAGTCCAGCCGTCCGCGGTGTCGCCGCGCACGGCCAGGGCGGCGATGCCGGTGACTTTCGCCAGCCACGCGGAGGCGGCCAGAGCCGCCGTCTGCGGCCAGTAGGAGAGGCTGGGATAGAAGGCGTTGGCGGGCTTGGTGCCCCCCTCGACCAGCACCGCGCCGACGTTGCGGAAGCTGTACAGCTCGTCGAACCAACGGGAGCCGTCGAGGTAGGGGCTGGCGTACCAGAGGCGGAGGAGGAAGGCCACCACCACCAGGGCGAGGGCGAGGCCGGCGAGCGCTCGGCCCTCACCCGTGGGCGTCGTCAAGCCACCTCCTCCAGGCGCCGGCAGGCCACCAGCACCGCCGGCGTGTGCTGGCGCCAGACCTTGGTCGGCAGATGCAGGTAGAAGTCCCCCGGCAGCAGATAGCGCAGCATGCCGTGCCAGCCGAGCACCTCGAAGGACTGATGGGCCCAGCGCAGCCAGAAGGAGCGGGGATGCTTGTGGACGTGGGTGGGGTCGTGGTCGAGGGCGCGGATCACCGGCCCCGACAGGCCGTCGTAGACCGGCACCACGAAGAGGAAGGTGCCCTTGGGCTTGAGCATGGCCTCGACCGCCCGCGCCACCTCGGAGAGGTCCGGCACGTGCTCGATGACGTCGAAGGCGGTGATGACGTCGAAGGTGCCGTCCGGGAAGGGCCGGTCGGTGGCCGAGGCGACCCGGAAGTCGACCGCCGGCCAGTGCTTCTGGTTGTGCTCGATGGCGTACTCGGAGAGATCGGTGGCCGCCAGCTGGTAGGCCGGATTGCCGGCCAAGGAGCCGACGAAGGCGCCCAGGCCGCAGCCGACGTCGAGCAGGGAGACGGGGCGCTCCGCCGGAGCGTGGTGCTCCACCATGCGGCGGTAGTAGCGCAGCTTCCGGGGCGGATTCTGCGCCCGGTAGTTGCGGTAGTTGGCCTCGAAGTAGCCCTGATTGAAGTCGCTCATGGCCTGCCGTTCGCTTTTCTGTCGTCATCCCCGCGAAAGCGGGGATCCATCTTCTCCTCGGAGCCGGACGAAATGGATTCCCGCTTTCGCGGGAATGACGGAAAGGGCTATGGGACGGTCCATGTCTTCGTCCACGCCGTCTCTCACCGCCCCATCCTCCGCTCCAGCATCAACCCCAGGGTATTCCGAATCGTCCTCAACACCCGCATCTTGCTCGCCCCTTCCTTGAGATCGTAGCGCAGCACCAGGGGCACCTCGCCGAAGATCAGGTCCGGTTCGCGGCGCAGCTTGAGCAGGATGTCGACCATGCACTGGAAGCCTTCCTGATCGAAGAACTCCTGGCCGTCGCGCTCGATCACCCGCTGCATCAGGGCGGCGCGATAGGCGCGGTAGCCGCAGGTGTAGTCCTTCACCCCGGGGATGGGGAAAACCACTCGGAACAGCCAGCCACCCCAGTAGGAGAGGATCCGCCGCAGCAACGGCACGCCGCGCACCCGGCTGCCCGGCCGGTAGCGCGAGGCGATCACCACGTCGTGGCCCTCGCGGGCCAGCCGCACCATGCGCTGGATCAGCTCCGGACTGTGGGAGTTGTCCGCGTCCATGGTCACGATCAGGTCTTTGGGGTCGGCCAGCCGGGCGGCCATCACCAGGCCGTCGCGGATGGTCATGCCCAGGCCCTTGTTGACCGGGTGGCGCTCGACGATCAGCGGCAGCCGTTCGCCGGCCTCCCGGGCGATCTCGAAGGTCCGATCGCTCGAGCCGTCGTCGATCACGACCACCTTGTAGGTCAGGCCGGCCTCGAACATCGACTCGTCGATGGCCTCGAGCAGGGGCGGCAGGGACTTCTCCTCGTTGAACGCCGGCAGCACCACCCAGATGTGCTGGCGGCGCCGCTCGCTAGGGGCGCTGGGGGATGCCGGGGCGCTCACGAGGCTCCTTTCGCTTCGGCTGCGGTTTCGCCGCGGATGCGGCCATCCTCGTGGGTACGGGCGATGCCCCGGGCCACGTCCATGCGGATCGGGCAGAGGGGAGCGAGCAGGGGCCAGCCCTCCTCCGCCGCCAGGCGCTCGAGGGTGGCCTCGCCAGGATCCACGTAGAGGCGAATCGGCGCCGCCGTCTTCCCGCGCAGGCCCACCAGCACGCTGCGCACGGCGTCGCGGGCCGTGGCGAGGGGCAGGTCGGGGGCGAAGGAGATCACGTCCAGGGCTTGGATCCTCGACGGCCAGTGGGTTCGCACGCGGACGAAGGCGCGCAGCCGCCCACCCTCGAAGAGGCCCCAGCTGCGAGCGGTCAAGGGCGGCAGCAGCCAGCGCAGGAAGCAGGTGAGCATGCCGCGCCGCGCCTCCCCCTCGAGCAGGAAACCGCCGAGCATCTTCCGCCGCAAGGCCTCCGCCTCGGGCAGGGCGGCAAAGCGGGCCGGGGAGACCTCCTCGAGGGTCACCGGGCGCTCGGGCTCGCGGATCGTATCGAGGCTGACCAGGTGCACGTGGCGAGCCGGCAGGATCTCGGTGCCGAAGTTCTCCTGGTACGTCCGCAGGGCGGGAGTGTTGTCCGGGCGGATCTCGCCGCCGGCGATCCGGCCGCCGCGGGCCTGGACCCCCGACAGGGCGTGGCGGACGATCTGCTTGTAGAGCCCTCGGCCGCGGCTCTCCGGGGCCATCACCCCGAAGCCCTGATACCAGGCGCGGGGGCCGGCGCGGAAGGAGGCCACGGCGCCGAGCAGCAGCTCTCCTTCGACCGCCACGGTGACCCGAAAGAAGTCCAAGCGCAGGGGGCCGAGGAAGCGGTTGGCCCAGCCCATCAACCAGAACATCCGCTCGAACTTCATCACGTCGAGGCCCTGCCGCCCGTACTCCTCACGGAAGGTGGTGGCGAGCAGGCGGCAGAGCTTGGCGGCGTCGGCCGGTACGAGGTCACGCAGGACGACGGGAGGTGTCGGGCTCAAAGGGTGACTCTCATCTCGCGGCCGGCCAGCTCGGCCTGGGTCACGCTCTCGGCCCCGTCGGCCAGCTCGGCCAGGGTATCGGCCAGCAGCCGGCGCCGCTCGGCGATCGGCCGGCCGTAGCCGGGCACCCGGGCCAGGGATTCGCCCGCCGGCTCGAGCGGCGTGATCTCCGCGGCATGGAGGGAATAGTTTATCGGCGCGCTCCCCCGGCGCAAGACGGCGAGCCCAGCCCGGAAGAAGCCCGGCCCGAGGAACTGGGTCATGGTGCCGTAGAAGGGTACGCGCAGGCCGGGAAGCACGGCCAGCGGCAGCTCGATGAGCCGGGTGCTTCCTCTTTCGACGCGGTGAGGCCGCCGGCGCCCGAAGGCTTGAGCGAGGCGGCCCAACCCCACGTGCCGGCGCCGAGCGCTCAGCTGCACCCGCCACTTCATCGGCAGCAGAAAAGCAGTGGGGTGGAGCGAGGAGTCGTAGAGGTAGCCCCGCTCGAGCAACAGGTCGAGCAGCTCGCGGTCGACGTCGTAGGCTGGGCAGCGGAAGCCCACCACGGCCTGGCCAGTCGCCTGCTCGATCGCCTCGCGTCCCCGGTCGATCTCCCGCGCCTTCTCCACCCGCGACAGGCGGCCGAAGGCGATCGGGTGGTCGAAGCTGTGGTTGGCGACCTCGTGGCCGGCCTCGACGACGCGACGCAGCCAGCCCGCGGCCTGGGGATCGGCGCAGTCGCGGCCGATGGCGAAGAAGGTGGCGCGGAGGCCCAGCTCGGCGAAGAGGTCGAGGAAGCGGGCCAGGGCGTCGGCGAGGAAAGGCCCGGCCGAAGGCGGATTCGCCACGCGATAGAAACGGTAATAGTCGAGGGGGGCGTCGAGGTCCACCGACACCGCGACCGCCGGGGCGCCGCGACCGCTCATGAGCCGGCCAGGGCCTCGAGCAGACGCTCGACGATGCGCTCACCGGCGTGGCCGTCGCCGAAGACCGCCGCGGCCCGGGCGCGCGAGCCGTGGTGCTCGTCGTCGGTGAGCAGGCGGCGCGCCGCCGTCGCGATGCGCTCGGGGTCAGTGCCCACCAGCTCGGCCACCCCGGCCTCGATCGCCTCGGGTCGCTCGGAGGTTTCGCGGGTGACCAGCAGGGGCACGCCGAGGGCGGTGGCCTCCTCCTGCACTCCTCCCGAGTCGGTGATCACCAGGCGCGCCGCGGACAGGGCCTTGACGAAGGCCGGGTAGCCCAGGGGCTCGAGCAAGGTGACGCCGGCCAAGCCCTCGAGCCGGGGCAGCACGGCGGCGCGGACGTTGGGGTTGAGATGCACGGGGTAGACGATCTCGACGTGGCCTTCGTGCTCGAGGGCGATCCGGCGCAGGCCCTCGGCGAGGCGCTCGAGGCCCCCCCCGAGGTTCTCCCGCCGGTGGGCGGTGACCAGCACCAGGGCCCGGCCATCGGGGTCCGGCAGGCCGAGATCTTCCCAGGTCCGGGGTGCCACTCGCCGGCGCACCTCCTCGAGGGCGTCCACCACGGTGTTACCGACCACGAAGACGCGATCCGCCGGCACTCCTTCGCGGCGCAGGTTGTCGCCAGCGCGGCGAGTGGGCGCGAAATGCCACTCGGCGAGGCGCCCCAGCAGGGAGCGGTTCATCTCCTCGGGGAAGGGGTCGTAGCGCACGCCGGTGCGCAAGCCGGCCTCGACGTGGGCGACGGGGATCTGCCGGTAGAAGGCGGCGAGGGCGATCATCGCCACGGTGGTGGTGTCCCCCTGGACCACCACCGCCGAGGGGGCGACGCGGGCGAGCAGGGGATCGGCGGCCGCGATCATCGCCGCCGAGAGGCCGGCGAGGGACTGGTCGGGCTGCATCAGGGCGAGGTCCTGGTCCGGCTCGAGCCCGAAGACGTCGAGCATCTGGTCGAGCATCTGGCGGTGCTGGCCGGTCGAGAGGACGAAATGAGGCACCTGCCGGGCGGCCAGGGCGTGCACCACCGGCGCGAGCTTGATCACCTCCGGCCGGGTGCCGAAGGCGACCAGCACCGGGCCGGCGGTGCGACCTTGCTGCGCCGTGCTCATCGAGAGGGGGTTCCTCACCACTGGGATGCGTCGCGCCACGTCGGTGCGAGGCGGTGGATGCTAGCACCGGCGAGAGATGGCGGAGGCAGAGATCCCTCCGCTACGGGCCGGCCCGGCTTCGCCGCCCCGGCCCTTCGGTCGGGATGACATCCTCAACGCTCCCGTTGTCATCCCGACCGGAGGGCCGAAGGCCCGGAGCGGAGGGATCTCCTCGCTGGCGCCAGGTCAGCCAGCAGCCCCCGGGCACGGGCTTCGCCGTGGGGTCGACCTGGACCGGGAAATAGGCCCACGCGATGCAGTCGACTTCGAGCCGCAGGCGCCGGCGCTGGTAGTGGCTGGGGTGGCCCTCGAAGCGGTCGAGCCCCTCGAGGGTCTCGGCGTCGACCTCGAAGAGCTCCCCGAGCACCTTCTCCTCCCCCGCCACGACCATCCCGGGGTAGCGGCCGAGGTCGAGGAGCCGATGGCCTGGCTCGGTCCACGCCTCGCCCAGGAAGCGGGCCTCGGCGAGGAAAGAGTGGTTCTCACCACCCCGCCGCAGTGAGCCATAGACGAAGAGAAGGGCGCTCTCGCCCTTTCTCAGCGCGGTCGTGGGACGGGATCGGGGGCTTTTCATCGGCGATTCCTTATCATGTGCTCGCCATGGCCCCAACCAGCGAAGAGACCGCTACCACCTACTGCCCCCTCGACTGCCCCGACTCCTGCAGCCTGACCGTCCAGATCCAGGACGGCCGGGCCGTCAAGCTCGACGGCGACCACCGCAATCCGGTCACCGCCGGCTTCATCTGCACCAAGGTCCGCCACTACCCCGAGCACGTCTACGGCCCCCATCGGCTGCGCCAGCCCGCCGTGCGCGAGGGTGCCAAGGGCGAGGGCCGCTTCCGCTCGGTGTCCTGGGACGAGGCCCTCGGACAGATCACCGAGCGGATCGGCGAAGCCCGCCACCAACACGGCGGCGAGGCCATCTTGCCCTTCTTCTACGGCGGCTCGAACGGCCTCTTGACCCAGAACGCCGCGGACGCCCGCCTGTTCCGCCGCCTCGGCGCCTCGCGTCTGGCCCGCACGGTGTGCGCCGCGGTCACCACCCGCATCGCCACGGCCTTCTACGGGCGGATGCCGGGGGTGGGCTACCCGGACTTCGCCGAGGCCGAGCTGATCGTGATCTGGGGCCAGAACCCTTCGGCCTCGAGCATCCACCTGGTGCCCTTCGTGGTCGAGGCCCAGAGGCGCGGTGCCCGCCTGGTGGTGGTCGACCCCCGGCGCATCCCCCTGGCCACCCGGGCGGACCTCCACCTCGCCCTCAAGCCCGGCACCGACGTCGCCGTGGCCCTGGCCCTCCACCGCCACCTGTTCGAGAGCGGCGCCGCCGACCGCGCCTTCCTCGCCGCCCATGCCCACGGCGCCGAGGAGCTGGAGCGCCGGGCCGCGACCTGGACCTTCGAGCGCGCGGCCGAGGTCTCCGGCGTACCCGCCGCCGACATCGAACACCTGGCCCGGCTCTATGCCGAGTCCTCCCCGGCCGTGGTGCGCTGCGGCTGGGGCCCGGAGCGCAACCGCAACGGCGGCTCGGGAGTGGCGGCCATCCTCGCCCTGCCGGCCGTGGGCGGCAAGTTCGGCGTGCGCGGCGGCGGCTACACGATGTCCAACTCCGGGGCCTGGAACCTCGACGCTTCGGCGGCCGTGGCCGCCTCCGAGCCGGCCACCCGCCTGATCAACATGAACCATCTCGGCCGCACCCTGCTCGAGGAGGACGACCCGCCGGTGTCGGTGCTCTTCGTCTACAACGCGAACCCCGTGGCGACCCTGCCCGATCAGGAGCGGGTGCGCCGCGGCCTGGCCCGCGAGGACCTGTTCACGGTGGTCTTCGATGCCGTGCACACCGACACCGCCCGCTTCGCCGACGTGCTGTTGCCCGCGACGACCTTCCTCGAGCACGAGGACCTCTCCCGCGGCTACGGCTCCTACGTGGCCCAACGCAGCCGGCCCCTGATCCCCCCGGTGGGCGAGGCCAGGCCCAACCACGCCGTCTTCCTCGAGCTAGTCCACCGCCTGGGGCTCTACCGGCCGGGAGACGCCGAGGACCTCGCGAGCTTCGCCCGCGCCGCCCTGGAGCGCGACGGTCGCCCCGAGGAGGTCGGCGCGGCCTTCGCCGCCGGGCAGGTGGCCGAGGCCGAGCCGGCGCGGCCGGTGCAGATGGTGAACGTCTTCCCGCGTACCCCGGACGGCAAGATCCACCTGCTGCCCCCCGAGCTCGACCGCGAGGCTCCCGCCGGCCTCTACAGCTACCTGCCCGACCCGGCCACCGAGGCGAGGCCCCTGGCGCTGATCTCACCGGCGACCTCGAAGACGATCAGCTCCACCCTGGGCGAGCTCGACCGGCGCACCATCCCGCTCGTGATGCACCCCCAGGACGCCGCTGCCCGGGGTCTCGCGAATGGCGAGGTGGTACGGGTGTGGAACGAGGTGGGCGAGGTGCGCTGCCCCCTGCGCGTCTCGAGCGACGTCCGGCCCGGAGTGGTCTTCCTGCCCAAGGGGCTGTGGTCCCACCACACCCTCAACGGCCGCACCGCCAACGCCCTGACCCCCGACAGCCTGACCGACGTGGCCGGCGGGGCGTGCTTCAACGACGCGCGGGTGGAGGTGGAGCGGGGGTAGGGGCGGGAGCCCTCACCCCTGCCCCTCTCCCGACCCACCCACACCAACCCTCCGGGAGAGGGGTTCAGAGAGGAGGGCCGACACACTCCGATCCCCTCGCCCCCGCCAGGGGGAGAGGGCCAGGGTGAGG